>MNVR01000031.1:14079-59673 GCA_001873995.1 Candidatus Phelpsiimicrobium noxiivivens | reverse complement strand
CGAGCGGCCTGCGGGTAATAGTCGTTGATAAATTGACTTATGCCGGAGACTTAGACAGGCTTGAGAGCGTAAAAAGTAAATATAAATTTTATAAGGCCGACATTTGCGATAAAGCTAAAATAGATAAGATATTCATGGCAGAACGGCCAGAAAAGATTGTCCATTTTGCCGCGGAGAGCCATGTAGACAGAAGCATTGAAGACGCAAGCCCTTTTATTGAAACCAATATAAAAGGCACGCATGTCATTTTGGATGCCTGCAGAAAATATAATATAAAAAGACTTGTTTCAATGTCAACTGATGAAGTATATGGAGAAATTAAGCGAGGCCAATTCACGGAAGATTCCCCAATACAGCCAAACAGCCCTTATTCCGCGGCTAAGGCGTCTGCGGACTTCTTGGCTAAGGCGTATATCCGTACTTATGGTTTGCCAGTGGTTATAGCGCGCCCCTGCAATAACTACGGCCCGTGGCAATTCCCTGAGAAACTTATACCGGTCATTACCCTTAACGCCTTAAATAATAAAAAGGTCCCTGTTTACGCGAAAGGGGAGAATGTCCGGGAGTGGTTGCATGTCTCTGATTGCTGCCGAGCTATTTTTTTGATATTGGAACGCGGGCGCGTAGGTGAGGCTTATAATATCGGCTCTAGCAAAGAGAATAAGAATATTGACACTGTGAAAGCAATTTTAAAGATCCTTAAAAAACCCCAAAGCTTAATAGAATTCGTAAAAGACAGGGCTGGCCATGACTTCAGGTATTCTCTAAATTGCGATAAGCTTAAAAAAGAGCTCGGTTGGTCACCTAAGGTAAGATTTGAAGACGGTTTAAAAGAAACAGTTTATTGGTTCATTAATTCAAAATACAATAAAAGAGGCCACAAAATATGATCTATAAACATGCGAGTTTTGGCTGGGTCCCGGATGTCCCTGACCAGAGAGATTTTCTCTATAAGGCGATCAGGCCAATTATTCGTTTACCCAAAGCTGTTGATCTGACAAAATTTTGTTCAGTCGTTGAAGACCAGGGCGAACTGGGGAGTTGCACAGCCCAGGCATTAGCTGGAAACCTGGAATTTCTTGATTATAAAATTGATCTCGTTTACGAAGATGTAAGCCGGCTTTTTATCTATTACAATGAGCGGGTTCTTGAGAAAACAGTTGATCTTGACTCCGGCGCGTCATTAAGGAACGGTATTAAGACCCTTGTGAAAACGGGGTATTGCCAAGAGGCTATCTGGCCTTACTCTATAGAGTTTTTTGCAAAGAAGCCACCTAAGCAGTGTTACTTAGAGGCAAGATCGCATTGTATCCAGTCTTACCATCGTCTTTTAACGCTTCCTGAGATGCTAACTTGCCTTTCCGAAGGATACCCTTTTATATTTGGATTCGCTGTGTATGAGAGTTTTCAAACACAGGATGTGGCAAAAACAGGTTTTGTCCGCATGCCGCGCAAAGATGAGCGCATGCTCGGAGGCCACGCGGTTATGGCAGTAGGCTTCGACCAGCAAAAGAAACGTTTCCTGGTCCGCAACTCCTGGGGCGCTAAATGGGGCAAAAAAGGTTATTTCACCATGCCTTATGAATATTTAGAAACCCTTGCCGATGATTTTTGGACTGTGAGAAAATGATTAATGGAGGGACTGTGAGTAAAGAAAACAAAATACATATTTTAGTGACTGGTGGAGCAGGCTATATTGGTTCAATCTTAGTTCCGGAACTTTTAAAGCTTGGGGTTAGCGTTACTGTACTGGATAATTTTATGTGGGGCCAGAATTCGTTAGCTGAATGTTGCGCTAATGAAGATTTTAATATTATTAAAGGCGATGTCCGTGATGAAAGCGTTTTAAAACCTCTTTTGCTGGGAGTGGATTATATCTTTCCGTTGGCGGCGCTTGTCGGAGCTCCTTTGTGCGATAGAGATAGAACTGGCGCAGTGACTATTAACCGGGACGCTGTTGCTTCTTTGGTAAAACTCGCTTCCAAAACTCAGCGGATAATCATTCCTACCACTAATAGCGGTTATGGCGTGGGCCAAAAAGGTATTTTCTGTACGGAAGATACACCGTTGAATCCTATTACTTTATATGGGAAGGTCAAAGCCCAGGCTGAAAAAATTGTATTGGACAGAGGCAATTCCGTTAGCTTAAGGCTGGCTACGGTCTTTGGGATGTCGCCGCGCATGAGGATCGATCTTTTGGTTAATGACTTTACCTATCGTGCGGTTAAAGATAGGTTTGTTATTGTATTTGAAGGTAACTTTAAGCGTAATTATATACACATTCGCGATGTAGCGCGGGCTTTTGTTCATGTCATGAACAATTTTGATGTAATGAAGAACGAGCCTTATAACGTGGGGTTATCCGAAGCCAATTTATCAAAGCTGGAACTTTGCGCTAAAATTCGCCAACAGGCCCCTGATTTTGTTTATCTGGAGTCGCCTATCGGCGAAGACCCTGACAAGAGAGATTATATCGTATCAAATGAAAAAATTGAGAAAACAGGTTTTAAACCGTCTTATTCTATTGAGACAGGGATAAAAGAGTTGATCAAGGGCTATAAAATGATATCAAATAATAAATATGGCAATGTCTAAGAATATTAAAAAAACTGATAAATTCTTTGAAAACCTGAAAGCTAAAGCCAGCTGGGTAAGGGTAGAAACAATAAAGATACATAAAATTGCGCCTGAAACCAGGCTTGCGTCATCACTATCCGCGGTCGAAATATTTACTGTGTTGTATTATGGCAAATTGATAAATTTTAATTCAAAAGTGATCAATTCAGAAAATAGGGACAGATTTATTATCAGCAAAGGCCATGGCGCTATTTCGTTCTATCCTATCCTCGCGGATCGCGGATATTTTTCTAAAGCAGAATTGTTGAAAGTTTGTAAGGAAGGCTCTATTTTGGGAGGTATTCCTGATCCTATTATCCCGGGTTTTGAGACTATCAATGGTTCACTTGGCCATGGTTTAGGAGTAGGCTGCGGCATGGCTCTCGCGCTTAAAAGAAAAAAAAGAAAAGAAAAAGTTTTTATTTTAATGGGAGATGGCGAGCTCTACGAAGGGTCTGTCTGGGAAGCAGTGATGTTTGCCGGAGAACATAGGCTTGATAATCTGATCCTTGTTATTGATAACAATAAGGTTTGCATGCTTGATTATTGTAAAAATATCCTGGATTTATCTCCACTTGGCGATAAATTTAAAGCTTTTAAATGGGATGTCAAAGAAACAGATGGGCATGATGTTAAACAGCTCTATGGTTCTTTAAGAGCCTTTAAGGCGTCTGCTAACGGAATGCCGAAGGTTTTGTTAGCTAATACGGTAAAAGGTAAAGGTGTTCCTAGGCTTGAAATAGACAAACTCAGTCATATTAAGAACTTAACAGCGCAAGAGGCTGATCTATTGATCGCGGATCTAGAATGAACAACGAAAAGCAGACTATGCGGGATTGTTTTATTGAAGGGCTTTGCTCAAAGATGGAGCATAATAGGGGCCTGTTTTTTTTATGCGCGGATTTTGGTTCACCAAAGCTTGATAGATTAAGAGAAAGCTTCCCTGATAGATTTATAAATGTCGGTATAGCAGAGCAGAATTTGATCAATGTCGCCACAGGCTTAGCGCTTGAGGGTTTTACGGTTTATGCTTATGCTATCGCGCCATTTCTGGTGATGAGGGCATACGAACAGATAAGGATAAATCTGTCTTTACACGCGCAGCTCAAGGAAATAAACATAAATTTAGTAGGGGTAGGTGCGGGTTTAAGTTATGACGTGTCAGGGCCTACTCATCATTGCCTTGAAGATATTACGATCATGCGCGCCTTACCCAATGTGGAGGTCATTTCTCCAAGCGACTGGGTAATCGCTAAAAAATGCGTTGATTATTCCATAAAGGTTAAGAAACCCAAATATCTGCGTTTTGACGGTAAGCCTTTGCCTAGGATCTATGATATAAATTCATCCGAAAAAATAGAGGAAGGATTTTGCGAATTAAAAAATGGCGCTAACGTTTGCTTTGTTTCTACAGGTTATATGACCCATAAAGCGATCAAAGCCGCGGATATGCTTAAAAATCAGGGTATTAGTGCGGGTGTCATAGATATGCTCCTGCTTAAGCCTGTTCGCGCTGATAAATTATACAAAACTCTTAAAAAATACGCGGCGCTTATTGTGCTGGAGGAGGCATTTATTAATAAAGGCGGCCTTGATAGCCTGATATTAGGGATATTAAATTCAAAAGGTTCTAATATCAAAGTAAAAAATATGGGATTTTCCGATAGCTATGTTTTTGAAATGGGAAGCAGAGATCAACTGCATAGGTTAAATAAGCTTGATCAAGATAGTATTATAAAAGAAGCTAAAAAGCTTTTAAAGCAATGAGTGAGCGATTAGACATAGTTTTGATAAACCCCGGGGATAAAAAACAAATTTATCAAGATCTTGGGGCCGATTATTCCGCGGTTGAACCGCCTTTTTGGATAGCTGTTATCGCGTCATATCTGAGAAATAAAAAATACAATGTTTTTGTTATTGATGCTAACGCTGAAAACCTTAATCCTGATGAAACTGCTAAAAAGGTAAGTTCGTTAGATCCTAGATTATCCGCAGTCATAGTATATGGTTCTCAACCTTCAGCTTCAACACAGAATATGACTATCTCCGGAAAGATCTGTAACGCGCTTAAAAAAAATACTTTTGCCAAGGTTGCTATCGGAGGGCTTCATCCATCAGCGCTTCCCGAAAAGACACTGAAAGAAGAGCGCGTAGATTTTGTCATAGAGGGAGAAGGCCCGCATACCTTGACCGGCCTGTTGGAAGTTTTACGCTCAGGGACGACGGATTTTTCTAAAGTACTAGGGCTTTGGTATCGCAAGGGCAAAGATACATTCAATAATCCAAGGGCTGCGGTTATTTCCGACCTGGACAAATTTTTGCCGGTTGCCGCTTGGGACCTTCTTCCAATGCAGAAGTATAAGGCGCATAACTGGCATTGTTTTGACCATATAAATGAACGCTCGCCGTACGCGGCTATATATACAAGTCTGGGGTGTCCCTACAATTGTATTTTCTGCTGTATAAACGCGCTTTTTGGAAAGCCAGGTATAAGGTATAGAAGCCCTGAGCTAGTTGTTGAAGAAATAACTTTATTGGCTAAGAAGTACGGCGTAAAAAATATTAAGATAGTTGATGAGCTTTTTATTTTTAAAGAAGAACATTATATGAAAATTGTTGACCTTCTTTTAGAAAAGAAGCTTGATCTTAATTTTTGGGTTTATGCCAGGGTAGATACAATAAAACAAAAAAATTTATCTAAAATGAAGAAGGCAGGTATAAACTGGATCGCTTTGGGGATCGAATCGGCAAATCCCTATGTAAGAGATAGCGCGCAAAAGAGAATGCGGGTTAATGATATAAAAGCAGTTGTCGTCGCGATACAAGGCGCGGGTATCCGGGTGATAGGTAATTTTATTTTTGGGCTTCCGAATGATACGTCTAAGACCATGCGTCAGACCCTTGACTTGGCAAAAGAACTTAATTGCGAATTCGTGAATTTTTATTGTGGGATGGCTTATCCTGGTTCAAAATTGTATGAAATCGCACTAAAGGAAAATTGGCAGACTCCAAGAGAGTGGCACGCTTTTTCTCAGCATTCTTATGAGACTCTGCCACTGCCTACTAAATATATCAGAGCGAAAGAGGTTTTAAAGTTCAGGGATGGCGCGTTTCGCGAATATTTTGAAAATCCCGCGTATTTAAAAATGCTTGCTGATAAATTCGGCGAAAATGTAAAAAACCATATTGAAGTAATGGCAAAAGTAAAGTTAAAACGGAGGCTTTTAGAATGATAATAAGTAAAACTCCCTTCAGGATCTCTTTTTTCGGAGGAGGCACGGATTATCCGGTATGGTTCGAGGAACACGGCGGCGCTGTTCTATCAACTACAATAGATAAATATTGTTATATCAGCATTCGTTATCTGCCGCCATTTTTTACGCACAAACATAGGATCGTTTATTCAAACATTGAAAACGTAAAATCTATTGATGAGATCCAGCATCCCTCGGTAAAGGCCCTTCTGCGGCAATTTAATATAGAAAAAGGGCTAGAGATCCATCACGATGGAGATCTACCCGCGCGTTCCGGATTAGGCTCAAGTTCAGCTTTTACTGTTGGAATGTTGAACGCGCTTTATGCCCTGAAAGGGAGAATAATCTCAAAATATGAATTAGCTAAGCAGGCGATAGACGTTGAAAGGAATGTTTTAAAAGAGATCGTTGGTTCTCAGGACCAGGTTGCTGTCGCGTGCGGTGGTTTTAATAAAATAACATTTAATAAGGACCATACTTTCCGTACAGAGCCTATGACCTTGCAGAAAGAAAGGATCATTGAACTGGAACAGCATTTGATGCTTATATTTACCGGATTTTCACGTTTTGCGTCGGAGATAGCTGCCGAGCAGATCAAGAATACGATGGACAGAAAGAAGGAATTATCATCGATGAAAGAAATGGTTGATCACGCGATAGAGATACTCAACAGCTGCCAGGATATCGCTGAGTTTGGTAAATTGCTTCACGAATCGTGGCAACTTAAAAAATGCCTTTCAAATAAGATTTCTAACAAGGTGGTGGACGATTTATATGTTCAGGCCATAAAGCACGGCGCTCTCGGAGGAAAGCTTCTGGGGGCAGGCGGCGGCGGTTTTATGCTTCTGTTCGTGCGCCCTGAGAATAGAGAAAAATTAAAGCAGGGCCTTAAAGATTATCTTGAAGTAAAATTTTCGTTTGATAATGAAGGAAGCCAGATCATCTATTACAATCCATAAATGAAAGACTTAATAAAAAATACGGATGTTTATATTCTATGCGGCGGTTTGGGTAAAAGATTGAGGCCGGTTATAAAAAATATTCCAAAACCGCTTGCAAGGATAGCAGACAGGCCACTTCTGGATATTATTATCGGCCGTTTGTCTGGTTTTGGTTTTACTCGTTTTATTCTGGGCGTTGGTTATAGATCAGAATTTTTCAAAAAACATTACAGAAATCCAGTTGTAAAAGGCCTAAAGATCATATTTTGTGAAGAAAAAACACCTCTTGGGACAGGCGGAGCAGTCAAAAAAGCGAAGAGCCTGATAATAAGTAATCCATTTTTTGTGTTAAACGGCGATTCTTTTTGTGAATTTGACCCGTTAAATTTTTTGAAGTTCCATAAGAAAAAAAAGGCTGTTGTTTCAATACTTTTGAAAAAAGTCTCTAGCGGGGCTGAGTACGGCAGGGTAAAACTGAACAAGGCAGGCCGTATATTAGATTTTAGTGAGAAAAATAGCCTGGTAAGGAATTGCTTGGTAAACGCCGGGGTTTATTTATTTGATAAAAAGGCATTTGACATTATGCCGAAAAAAAAGGCTTTTTCTCTGGAACTAGATTTTTTTCCAAATTTAACAGAAAAACAATGTTTTGGTTACGCGGGGTCAGGTTCTTTTATTGATATTGGAACGCCTGAGAGATATTCAAAAGCAAGCAATTATTTTTTAAGTAATAAAAAATGGAAGAAATTGATATTTTAATTATCGGCGCAGGGGTTGTAGGGCTTGCGATAGCTAGAGAAGTCTCTGCTTCTGACAGGCGAGTTGTTGTTGTAGAGAGATATAATTCTTTTGGCCAGGAAACAAGTTCCCGCAATAGTGAAGTTATACACGGAGGTATGTATTATCCCGTTGGGACACTTAAGGCCAGCTTTTGCGTTGAAGGCAGAAGAAGGTTGTATGAATTATGTAAAAAATATACTATACCGCACAAGAGGACTGGAAAGCTTATAGTTGCCGCGGAAGATAGTGAAATAGGTGATTTAGAAAAACTTTATGCGTTGGGGCAGGGAAATGGGGTAGAAGATCTGGCATTGCTTGACAAAAGCTCAATGAAAAAGATCGAGCCAAACATAAAAGGGGCCCATGCTTTATTTTCTCCTCATACGGGGATAATTGATTCTCATGGTCTTATGAAGTTCTATCTTGCTTCAGCGCGGGAAAATGGCGCTATGGCAGTATTTAATGCCGAAGTCATATCAATTGAAAAAACTGTTTCAGGTTTCGGTGTTGATGTCAGGAATGGCAATGAAACGATAAAAGTTTCTACTCGTGTTGTAATAAACTCTGCCGGCCTTGATTCTGATCTGGTTGCTGAAATGGCAGGTATTGACATTGAAAGGTATAAGTACAGGCTTCATTATTGCAAAGGGCAATATTTTAGGGTTAATGCCGCAAAAGCTAAGATGATAAACGGATTAGTTTATCCTGTGCCTAAGCCAAAAGCAGGCGGATTAGGGATACACGCGACAGTTGATTTTGCTGGTGGTATGCGCCTTGGGCCAGACGATGAATATACGGGAAATCGTAACAAAGATTATTCCGTTGATGGTTCACGTTTGGATAAGTTTTTTAGATCAGCTAATATTTTTATGCCTTTCATCGCGCCTGACGATCTTAGCGTGGATACTTCAGGTATTAGGCCTAAATTGCAGGAAAAAGGCGCTGAATTCAGGGATTTCGTAATTCAGGATGGATCAAACATGGGGCTGTCGGGTTTTATAAATTTGATAGGTATCGAATCTCCGGGCCTGACCGCTTCACCAGCGATCGCGAAGTATGTAAGCGGCTTGATCAAAAATATCTTAAATTAAAGGATCTGTTTTGAAAATTCCATTCGGCACAATCACTATCTCAGAAGAAACAAAAAAACTTGTTAATAGTGTGTTGGATTCCGGCAGGGTCTCTAATGGCAAGTATGTCAGGGAGTTTGAAGAACTTTTTGCAAAGTTAACCGGCGCTAAAGAGGCTGTGGCTGTTTCAAGCGGGACTGATGCCGATACGCTGGCCTTGGCAGTACTATATGACCTTGGCGCAAAACGTGGTGATGAGGTAATCGTTCCTGCTCTTTCATTTGTCGCAACTGGGAACGCGGTGTTGCACGCCGGGTTTACGCCGGTTTTTGTGGATGTGGAAAAAGAAACACTTAATATTGATCCTTGTCTTATTGAAAAGGCAATAACTTCCCGCACAAAAGCTATTATGCCGGTGCATTTGATGGGCAAGCCGGCAAAAATGGACGAGATATGCCGCATTGCCAAAGAACATAAACTTTTTGTTATAGAAGATGCCGCGGAAGCGCATGGAGCCAAATACAAGGGGCATAATATCGGCACTCTTGGCGATATGGCAGCTTTTAGCCTGTATCTTGCGCATATCATTACAACCATTGAAGGCGGCATTGTTACAACTGATAAGGAAGAGTTTGCGCAGATCCTTCGTTCGCTTCGTTGCCATGGCCGTGCTTGTAAATGCAAGGTGTGCATAGTTAATACCGGGTCTCAATATTGCAAAAAACGTTTTATCCAGGGTAAGGATATCAGGTTTATTTTTGAGCGAGTCGGTTATTCGTCTAAAATGAATGAGGTTGAGGCGGTCGTAGGTATAGGAAGTCTTGAGGTTTATCATGAAACTATCCGTAAGCGCAGAAAGAATTTGTATGCGATGATCGCGCGCTTAAAAGAATTTGATCGGTATTTCTTTACTATTAAAGAAGAAAAATATGAGAAGATCGGGCCTCATGCTTTTCCTTTTGTGATAATTGAGGGTAATGGTTTTTCCAGGGACATGGTAGTCGATCATCTTGATAAGAATGGCATTGATACTCGCGATCTTTTTTCTTCTATGCCTACGCAGTGCCCGGGGTTTGAATATCTTGGGTATAAATTGGGCGATTTTCCAAATGCTGAATATCTCGGACGTAGCGGCTTGCATATAGGCGTGCATCAGGATATAGGCCCGGAGCACATTGACTATTTTGTTGATACGTTAAGAAAATTCCTTAAAACATACGCGAAATGAACAAAAATTCACGCATTTATATTGCAGGCCACTGTGGGTTGATAGGTTCAGCAATTTTAAGATTGCTTAAAAGATGCGGCTATGGAAATATCATTACGCGCGCTCATCGGGAGCTGGACCTGACGGATAGGAAGAAAGCAGAGGTCTTTTTTAAGGCACAAAGGCCTGAATATGTTTTTTTGGCAGCAGCCAGAGTAGGAGGGATCTATGCCAATAATGCTTATCCTGCTGAATTCATTTATCAGAATCTTATGATTCAGACTAATGTGATAGATTTGTCTTATAAATATAAGGCAAAAAAACTTTTATTTTTGGCAAGTTCCTGCATTTATCCTATAGGTTGCAAGCAGCCGATGAAAGAAGAACTTCTTCTGACAGGGCTGCTTGAACCCACTAACGAGCCTTTTGCCATAGCAAAATTGGCCGGGATCAAGATGTGCCAATTTTATAGGCGTCAATATAAAATGAATTTTATTTCTGTTATTCCTGCGAATGTCTATGGCATAAATGACCATTTGGGGAAAGACGCCCATGTGGTTTCTTCTTTGATGTCTAAATTTTATACTGCAAAGAAAAACGCTGATATCCAGGTCGTTGTCTGGGGCAGCGGAAAACCCAAAAGAGAGTTTTTGTATGTGGATGACCTAGCAAACGCTTGTTTATTTTTAATGCAACATTATGATTCCGCAGAGGCCATAAACGTGGGAGCTGGCCGTGAAACTTCTATAAAAGAACTTAGCCTTATGCTTAAGCGCATAACCGGTTTCACAGGAAAGATTACATTTGACTCAAGCAAGCCTGACGGGAATCTCAGGAGGTTCCTTGATTCAAGCAGAATAAATGCCTTAGGCTGGAAGGCAAGGACCGGCTTGCAGAAAGGCCTAGCGCTAACCTATGAGTGGTATAAGCGTAAATCATGAAGATACTGTTTAATTTTATTAAAAAACTCTATTTATGCCGTTCCATCATAGGGGCGATGGCTGTGCGTGATATCCAAAGCCGCTACATAGGCACTTTCGTAGGTTTTTTCTGGTCTATTATTAATCCTCTGGCGATCGTATTGGTTTATTGGTTTGTTTTTTCTGTTGGGTTTAGGGTTCAATTAGCAAAAGGAGTGCCCTGGATTGTTGTTTTTATGTGCGGGCTTATTCCATGGTCTATGTTTACTGAACTTCTTACGACTAGCTTGAATTCTATTAATGCCAACGAGCATCTTATCAAAAAGACTGTTTTTCCTGCCGAGATACTTCCCGTAGTCAGTTTAGTTACCTCTTGGTTCACTCACGCTATTATGATCATCTTGCTTTTGATAATTATGGCATTTAACCAGATATCATTTTCGTTTGCCAATTTTTATTTTTTATACTATTTTTTTGCTTTATCGGTTTTCGGCTTAGGGCTAGCGTGGCTGATATCAGCGCTGAATGTGTTCTTTAAGGATGTGGGGCAGTTCTTGAATGTTGTTATTAATCTTTGGTTTTGGCTTACGCCTATTGCCTGGCCTTTGGATATTGTCCCGCGGCAATATCAGTTTATTATCAAGCTCAATCCCATGTATTATATTGTTGAAGGGTATAAATCTTCTTTCGCCTATACTGCGGTTACCACGCAAAGCTTTACTCACCTGTGCCTTTATTATTGGGGCATTGCATCAGCTGTATTTTTACTTGGAGGCCTTATTTTTAGAAAACTAAAGCCGGAATTTGCAGAGGTCCTATAGAATGAAAGAGGCAATTGCCGTATCAGTGAAGGATGTTTCTAAAAAATACCGTCTATATAATTCTCCGCGTGAACGTTTTTTTGAAGCAGTGCATCCTTTCGGAAAAAAATTCCATCGCGAATTCTTGGCACTTAAGAATGTAAGTTTTAATGTTCCAAAAGGTAAGACCGTAGGTATTATCGGCAGGAACGGCTCCGGAAAATCCACATTGCTTTCGATCATTTGTTCTATCTTAAAGCCCACTTCTGGAGTAGTTGAGGCTAATGGCAGGATATCATCTCTCCTTGAATTAGGAGGTGGATTCAATCCTGACCTTACCGGCCGTGAAAATGTCCTGATAAACGGCCAGATATCAGGATTTTCGGCCTCTGAGATGAAAAAACGCCTGCCTGAAATTGAGGCCTTTGCTGATATTGGCGAGTTTTTTGACCAACCGGTAAAGATATATTCATCTGGGATGTTCGTGCGCTTAGCCTTTGCCGCGGCTATAAATGTCGACCCGGACATTCTTATTCTTGATGAGGCATTGGCTGTGGGAGATGCTAAATTTCAACACAAGTGTTTTTTGAAATTCAGAGAATTTCAGGAAAATAAAAAGACGATAATCTTCGTTGGGCATGATATGCAGGCGATTTTGAGGTACTGCGATACTGTGTTGTTGCTAAACGCTGGCTTGTGCGTTAACGAAGGAGGACCTGAAGAAGTCGTGAGCCACTATTTTGACATTTTGGCAGGTATTGAGCACAAACAAGTCTCTCCCTTAAAATCAACTCAGCCTGTTAAGCATAAGGAAGGCGCAGGCCTTGTTAAAAATTTTATTGAAGCTTATCCTGCAGCTGATTTATTTCCCTCGCATCACGCATATAATAAAAATGAAATACGCCATGGATCTTTAAGCGCTGAACTTATTGACTTCCTAATCGTCAACCAACACGAAGAGGAAATATCAAGCTTTAACTATGGTGACATAATAAATTTATATGTAAAAGCCAGGATTAATAAAACCGTAGTCTCGCCTCATGTAGGCTTTCTTTTTAATTCTTTGGATAATTATGCAATATACGGGGTCAATACTCAAATGTTAGGTATACCATTAAACATGCCTAAGCAGGGAAACATATATGTTTGCAAATTTTCGATAAATGCGAAGCTTTCTGCGGGCGACTATTTTATCGATCTGGGAATAGGGGAATTTAGTAACGGGGGATACACAGCTCTTGATAGGAGATGTGGTGTTATCAACATCCGCATTGATAATAGCCCGCAGTTCAGCGGTATTGTTGATATCGGAGCAAGCTTCACTGAAATCCCAATAATACCATGAATAATCCAGCTTGCACAAAAACACTCTCCTTGCCGCAGCTAATAGAGATTGAACCCACAAATTGCTGTAATTTACGATGCGAGATGTGCCACGTTTCACACATACCATCATATACCAAGCGTTTTCTAGATATAGGGCTTATCCCGAAACTTAATTCTCTGTCTGGATGCTGTATTTCGATAGGTTCCGGTTATGAACCTATGGTGCATCCTGAATTTGCGGAGCTTGTGGGTAAATTGAGCAAAATTGCCGGAAAAATACAGATAATCACTAATGGAACTCTTTTGAACCGTAAAAATCTTGATGCTTTGACCAAAGCAAAACCCTGCCTTATAAATTTTTCTTTTGATGGATGCACTAAAAAAACATATGAGACCATACGCAACAATGCCAGATTTCAACATGTGGTAAAAAATATTTTAAATGTCGTAAAAACTTTCAAGAATAAAAAAACCATCGTGACTGTCAATTATACGCTTATGCGCGATACACTCATAGAAGCATCCGCGGCAGTAGATTTTTGGAATAAACGGGGCATAGATATGATCAGGTTTCTTCTTATGGTCGTTCGTTATCCAGATAAAAAATTAGTCCAGAATTGCCTTTACCCGTTGCGCGAGCAGCTTGAAAGCATTATGGATACCGTAGCCAGCGATATCGTGACCCGTAAAAAAAGGATCGCTATGGAGCTGGGTTTTAGTATTGCAAAAAAAAATTCATTGACGCCTTACTTTGATAAAAGCATATTGAGATCAAATAATCCTAAAGCCCGCGTTCTTGCGAGCTGCAGGCAGGCTTATTTGTATGAAAATGATAAAAATGTGCCTCATTTCAAATGCAGAGGTGCATATAATTCGGCAACAATACTGGCCAATGGTGATATACAAATATGCTTTAAATATACTATCGGCAATCTGCATAATTCATCTTTTGAGGAGATCTGGTTTTCGTCTTATGCTGACGAAATAAGGAGTTCTATGGCTACCTCTCATGAAAATTGCATGAATTGTGACTGTTATAAGTTCGGCATAGCCTACCACGATTTAAAGCTGGATGATATTAAGAGTTACTTCGCCTCAGAACTCCTTCCGTGGGTTGACACTGTTGATTTTGAAAGCGGTAAAATTGACGTAAACCAGCTATTCATAGAACCAAAATTAGTAGAAGTGAAAGATAATATGAACATAATTTACTATGCCGGTTATTATATAGCAGCACCGCATTCTCTTGGCTCCCTTGACTTGCGAACCGTTGATTTTAAGAATTACCCCGGATTAGTGTGCCGAATAAAATATGAAGACCTAATGTCTCAGTTAATAAAACTAGGATAATAGCATTTTATGAGGATCTTATTTGATAACCCAAGGAATAATAAGCTTAAAGTAAGCATTATTCTGCTTGACTGGTCATGTAGAGAAAGCTTTCATACGCTGCAGTATTTAAATGACCAGTCAGTAGACCGCGACCAATACGAAATAATATGGATAGAATTCTATGATGCAAGACCCCCGAGTATAACCAATATGTTGCAAAAAAGCATCCAAGATGGCAGGCTTCCAATAATTGACAAATGGATAATCATGGAAATGCCAAACAACATCTATTACCATAAGCACCTTATGTATAATGTCGGTATAGTGGCAAGTTCTGGAAATATCACGGTCATCTGTGATTCTGACGCTATGGTAAAACCCTCTTTTATCCAGAATATCATCAAATCATTTGATGATGACCCAAATATAGTTTTGCACATTGATGAGGTAAGGAATCTGAACAGAAAATTTTACCCTTTTAATTACCATTCTTTTGACGAGATCCTTGGGGAAGGCTGCATCAATTGGGTAGGAGGCAGAACCGCAGGCTTAGCTGAAAAAAACGACTTTATCCATATGCGAAATTACGGTGCGTGTATGTGTGCTTTGAGGCAAGACCTTATCAATATCGGAGGAGCAGACGAACATATTGATTATCTTGGGCATATTTGTGGGCCATATGAGATGACCTTCAGGCTAATAAATACGGGAAGAAAAGAGATATGGCATGATAAGGAATTTCTTTATCATACGTGGCACCCAGGAAGCGACGGCCTTAACAATTATTTAGGCCCACATGATGGCCGAAATGTATCAACAAGGGCTCTCCAAATAAAAGATACGGGTAGAATATTACCGTTCCAGGAGAATGAGATCTTGAAACAGATCAGGCTTGGTAAAAATGTTGATAAAGGCTCACTTATAAACCGGATAATTGATGATAAATCTTTGGCCGATTGGGAAGTAGACGACAATAAATTCTTTATTTCGTTTGGCAGGATAGCATATCATAGAAAAGAATTTGATGAGGCTATAAAAAACTGGAAAAAGGTATCAGGCCCATATACCCTGGATGATATTTTTTTAAATGAATTCGCGAGAGCTTATTATTTTAGATCCGAATACAATAAGGCAATTGAACTTTTTAACACGGCTATTGTTATAAATCCTAACAACGCGCTTGTTTTAGCAGGTTTAGGCTGGGCGCACTTACAAAAAAAAGATTTTACAAAAGCAAAGGAATATTTCGAAACGGCGCTAAAGATCAAAGATCGTAAAAATGAAGACGACTTAATGTGCCCTCTTCGCGGTTTAGGCTTATTACGCAAGGTATCGTTTATATACAGCTTACCAAGCGGAAGTATCTTATATAAGGTCATATACCCAATATTTACTAATCTCGCACAATATTCCTTTTCATTTTATAGCATAATGATAAAGATAGGCAGAAGATTAAAAAATAAAGATTTTAGGGTGCCTGAAAGCTTGAAGCGGAGATTTAAAAAGAACGCTTTCACGCGGCATTTTCTTAAAAATAGCTCAGAAATATTGGGCTTATCCGAATACTTAAGATATGACAGCTATCCATGCGAAATACCTGGTTATAATGTCAAATCAAACCTTGATTTCCTGCTCCTTGAACTGCCTCCTAGATATATGCCGCTAATGCCTAATGGACTGGGCTATGTGCATAATATACTATCAAAATGCGGGATAAGTTTTCAGACCATTGATGCAAATATCGCGATTTATCATAAGTATCATGAGAATAGGTTAAAGCATCACCTCAAATCGATTACTACTTCATCTGGATATGCCATGGTTGAAGATCCGTGGGCCAACTTTAATATGAGCGAATGGGATAAAAAAGAGGTAATCGACTTTTTTATGTTTGAGCTTAAGGAACTTATCGCTCAAATTACCATGAATAAACCCAAGGCCGTGGGTATTTCTTTAAGCGGTAATAACCGTAATTTGGCCAAACAATTCGTAAAAGAGCTCCGCAAAAACCTGCCTCATGTCACTGTAGTGGTAGGCGGCTATGATTGCGTTTATCATAGTGTCGGGCAAACCTTGTTTTCAGATTTTGACTACATGGTGATCGGGGAAGCAGAGCTTACGCTGGAAGCATTGGTAAAAGCACTGGCTAAAGGCGACAAGCCGAAAGACCTTCCGGGTATAGTTTCTCGTTATGATTCTCCCGGGCGCGTTTGGGAGAAAATCCCCTTGCTAAAAGACCTTGATTTGATTGATTTTCCGACATACCAGTGGGCAAAACACGTCTGGTACCAGGATTGCGAAAGAAAGCACCTTGTGCCAATTACAGCCAGCCGTGGTTGTAATTGGGGGAAATGCCGTTTTTGCGGCGAATGTTTTACTTTTAGGATAAGAAACCCCAAAAAAGTAGCTGATGAAATTGAGTACCATACCAAAAATGGTTTCAATACCTTTCATTTTAACGAAAGCGATGTTAACGGTGCGCCTCAAATCTTGTATGATCTGTGCTCAGAGATTATAAAGAGAAGATTGCGCCTGAAATTTATGGCGCAATTGCGTATTGATAAAAGAAACACCGCTGATTATTTTAAACATTTGGCATCGGCCGGGTTCACCCATTTAAGATTTGGAGTAGATGGCTGGACGGATAAGCTTATGCGCCTGCAGAATAAAGGTTATAACCTGCGGATGGTCTTCCAAAATCTAAGAGATTGCCACAACGCAGGCATAACCACCACAGTTAATACGGTCATAGGTGTGCCCGGTGAGACAGAAGAGGACGTTGATGAAACAATTGAAAATATTGTAAGTTGCAAAAATTATATTTCTATCATTGAGAGTTTTAATACACTGCTTTTAATAGCAGGCAGTGAATATTATCGCAATCCGGACAAATACAAAATACGTTTTCGAGTAAGCAAAGAAACAATATACAGTGAGCACGCGTATTTTGTCCCTCCGGAGCTATGGTATAGTGAAGATCCTTATATTGATCAGGAAGTGAGAATGCGCCGAGTGGAAAGGATCATCTCAGGTTTATATGAGAATGGTGTTAATATCGGGAGCTTTGCCTCTAAAGTAGTTGAGGACCTAAGGCGCCAGCGCAGCCAGAACGAGAGGTTAGAAATTGAACAAATCCATTCTTAAGCCTATGCAAAATTCGAACAGGTATTTATTAAAAATAATGCTTTTTTTTAACATGATACCCTTAGTGTTGCGGCAACTATACTTAAAGTCAAAACACGTTGTCGGAGATAAGGCATTCTCAAAAAACCTGTTTTTAAAACTAATTATGCTGTTTATTTTTTTAAAAATGATGCATAAAAACAATCTCTTTACTGTCCGTACATGCCAGCAGGGCATAACAGAACTTAAAAATGTTGGTATAAAAGAAGTTGTTTTTTACGGCGCGGGCAATATGACGAACATTCTGGTCATCCTGGCCAAAGAGAACGGTATAAAAGTTAACGGTATTTACGATACATCTCTGGCAGGTAGAAGGTGCTTGGGCCTTGAGATAGCGAATGAAACCGCGGTCAAAGAGTATACCGGAAAGATCATTATCAACTACTTTAACGATATAAATGAGAAGATAAAAAGGCTTCAAAGCCTGGGCGTTGATAGAAGTAACATAGTGAGATTGATCTAATGGGCGCAAAAGAATTTTCATTGATCCTGCCGACAAAAGACCGCCCTAAATTAGCGGCTAGATTATTACAAACCATAGCGCAGACGTCATCCGATATGGATAGAATAGAAGTAATCCTGTATACCGATGAAGATGACACTGACAGCCGTGAAATAGAATATCCCGGAGTGCCTTTAGTAAAGATATCCGGCAACATAAAGCTTATGGGGGCCATCACGAATGAGTGTTATAAGAAAACCAGTGGAAAATTTATAATGCTGCTTAATGACGATATGATATTTAGAACAAAAAATTGGGATTTAATGGTTGAAGAAGAGTTCGCGCGTTTTCCTGATGGAGTAGCGCTTATATATGGTAACGACCTATATTATGGCAAGGGTATGGCTTCGTTTCCTATCTTATCGCGCGTTGCCTGCAAAATGATGGGGCGTATTTGTCCTTCTGAGTTTAAAAGACATTACATAGATGTGAATCTGTTTGATATATTTTCTAAATTATCTGTTTTAGGCCATAACCGGCTTATATATATGCAAGACTTGGTTTTTGAACATATGTTCTATGAACTTAGTATTATAGCTTACGATAATATCCCCAGGTTTTCCGATACCGAAAGCGACCAAAAGGTTTTTTCTTCTTTGGAAACTTTGCGGCAAGACACCGCGATAAAAATGGCGCGTTTCATTAAAAATCATCAAGGATAATGAAAATAGCATTCGTGCATGATTGGCTCACGGGAATGCGTGGCGGGGAACGGGTCTTAGAGGTTTTTTGCGAAATGTACCCCGCGGCGGATATTTATACTTTGTTTCATATAGAGAGAAGTGTTTCACCATCCATTGAATCGCATCGTATTTATACTTCTTTTCTTCAAAAAGCTCCCGGCATAAAGAAATATTATCGTTATTACCTGCCTTTGATGCCGATAGCCATAAGGCAATTCGATCTATCTAACTACGATCTTGTGATATCGTTCAATCATTGCGTTGCCAAAGGCGCGCGCGTAAGCAAGAAAAGCGTTCATGTGTGCTACTGCTTTACGCCTATGCGCTATGTATGGGAATTAAGAGATCAATATTTTGGCATTAATCGCGGCAACTTTTTTTTAAGAGAGGTTGCTCAGTGTTTTTTTCCATTTTTAAGAAATTGGGACGTATCGGCCGCTAAACGTGTCGATTATTTCATTGCCACGTGCCGGAATGTCCAAGGAAGGATCAAGAGGTGTTACAGCAGGGAATCTGAGGTTATTTATTCACCGATAGATATGCAGAGATTTTCCCTGAGCGCCCAAAGAGACGATTATTATCTTGTAGTTTCAGCGTTCGCGCCTTACAAAAGAATTGATCTGGCTATTAAAGCGTTTAATTTGCTTGGAAAGAGTTTAAAGATCGTAGGCTGTGGCCAGGATGAAAAACTCCTAAAAAAAATTGCGGGTCCGACTATTGAGTTTTTAGATTGGCAGCCTGATAACGCGGTCGTGGAGCTTTATAAGCGATGCAGAGCGTTTATTTTTCCAGGAGAAGAGGATTTTGGGCTGACTCCTTTGGAAGCCCAGGCATGCGGTAGACCCGTCATAGCCTACGCAAAAGGTGGCGCGTTGGAAACTGTCATTGACAACGAAACCGGTATATTTTTTGATACGCAAACCCATCAGGCTTTGGCAGATGCTGTGTTAAGATTTGAATCCAAAGAAAATGGATTCATACCTGAAAAATTAAGGTTACACGCTCAAGCTTTTGACAAAAATAAATTTCAAGCCAAAGTTAAAGTTTTTTTTGATAAGATATTGAACAATGCTGAAAAAGTATAGCAAGCTATTTAAAGGTTTTTTTGTAATATTCGATACTTTGTTTATTATGTTGAGCTGGGCTTTAGCATTTAAGCTCAGGTTTGTTTGGTTCAACTTTTCATCTTCTGAAAGCCACCTGGATTTTATCCCGTATTTCAGAGTTGTTTTTTTTATTTTACCTGTTTTTCTCGTTGTTTTTTCTTTGTTCGGGCTTTATCAGCCAATGAGGATAGCCAAAGGAAAAAAAGAGTTATTGGATATTTTTAGGGCATTTAGTTTTGCTCTTATACTTTTTATTTCAATTTTATATTTCTTTAAACAGATCAATTTTTCGAGGATAGTCTTTGGATATTTTTGGGTTTGTGGCATTGGTTTGATCGTTCTTGCCCGCATATCTATCCGAGGAGTTTTGCGGAGTTTGAGAAAAAATGGATTTAACTTAAGGCGTATCCTTATAGTTGGCACAGGAGATTTAGCCAGGCAGGTAGCGCAAAAGATAAGAGAGCATACAGAGTTCGGTTTGACCATAACTGGTTTTATGACTGAACACATTGAGGATGTTCCTGCAGAAATTGACAATATCCCTGTTTTGGGAGTTTACCGCGATATACCTCTTATTAGTAAGCAGTACTCTATCGACCAGATCGTTTTCGCGCTACCCCTGAAAGAAGAGCGTATGATCAGGGTACTTTTGGGCCTAGTCAATGAAGAATCAACGGACCTGAAGGTTGTTTTGGACCTGAGGCCTTTTTTCTTCCTGCGCCAGAGCGTTGATGAGCTAGATGATCTACTTGTCATAAACATCAGAGAATCTCCGTTCTATGGCTGGAATAGCATTATTAAGAGAGTTTTTGACCTTTTTGTCGCGGCTGCAACATTGGTAATACTTTCTCCGTTATTTATTATTATCATTGTTTCGATCAGATCAACCTCGCGCGGCGGGATTTTTTATAGGCAGACCCGCCTGAGTTTAAACGGCCGCTCTTTTAATCTGATCAAGTTCAGAACAATGAAAGTTGACGCTGAAAGCATGACCGGCCCGGTCTGGGCTAAGGCTGACGACGGCCGGAGAACAGCTGTAGGCAGGTTTTTGAGGCGCTGGAGCTTAGATGAAATGCCTCAGCTTATCAATGTAATAAAAGGCGATATGAGTATTGTTGGCCCAAGGCCTGAAAGGGAGGTTTTCGTTGAAGAGTTTAGAAAACATGTTCCGAAATATATGCTCAGGCACATTATTAGATCCGGGATGACAGGCTGGGCCCAGATCCACGGATTAAGAGGGGATACATCGCTTGAAAAACGGCTTGAGTACGACCTGTATTATATTGAGCACTGGTCGTTAGGATTGGATATAAAGATCGCGCTACGAACGATCCCGGCTATTTTAGAAGGGAACGGGGCTTATTAAAGCATGAGAACCAAAGCATACTTATTTTTCGATACAGCCGTATCGTTGACTCTTTGCGCGCTTATTTTTATGGTGCCGTTTTATAAAGCCGTAACTGAAATACTTTGCGTTTTGGCGATCTTATTTTTTGCGGCTAAGAAGATCGCTCATCCTGATTTCGCTTTTATGCGCTCCTTGTCACATGTTTTTCTTTTACTATTTTTTTTATTTGGAGCTTTGTCTTTGCTGAACAGCGGTTCTTTCTTAGACATAAGCCTCAGGGCGCTTTTTGGAAAATGGATGAAGTTTGTTTTTATCTTTCTGATTGCCAGTGATACATTGACCGATCCCATCCGTGTTCGGCGTTTTATATTTTTCGGATTAGCGGCAGCCTGGCTTGTTTGTATTGATGGATTGTATCAATATTTTACGTGTTCAGACTGGTTCTTTCATAGAGAGTTAATAAAACATGTGAATGGAATTTATGGTGTTACTGCGGTATTTATTCACTATAATCTTTTGGGATCTTATCTGACCGTAGCGTTTTGTATATCCTTAAGCGTTCTTTTAGATAATTTAAAGAAATCAACATTGCGCTTTATGTTTTTAATGTTTGGGGCATTCTTGATAGTCATAGTACTTTTTTTGACATCTTCAAGAGGCGCTTTTACCAGTTTGATATTTTCCATTGTTTTGGCCGCGGTGCTTTGGGGGCAAAAACGCCGTGTTTTTTTTGCGCTGGCCTTATTCGTAGGATTGTCTGTATTTTTTCCTATAGGCAAAAGGTTGTTTCTCTTGGGATCATCCAATTTTGATTCTCAACGGTTTATAATTTGGAAAAATACCTTGCCTATGATCCTGGAACATCCTTTTATCGGCTCTGGAATAGGCACTTATATGCAAAATTTTTCTAAATTTATCCCACAGCTATCAGTTCGTCATGCACATAATTGTTATTTACAGATCTTTGCAGAGGGTGGATTTTTTAGCCTTTTGAGTTTTCTGGGATTTGTATTTTTTGTGCTCAAAAATGCCGGCAAGGCATATGTTAAAAGCCGGGATATATATCTTTTGTGTGTTTTTTGCGCCATTGTAAGTTTCCTGACGCATAGTTTTTTTGATGTGGACCTATACTCATTACAATTGTCATATATGTTTTGGCTTTATTTAGGTGCATTAGTAGCAATAACTAGATATCAGTTGGCTAAATTCTAACGAGGCTGTTATAATGATTGATGTTTCAGTAATTATTTCAACAAAAAATGAAGCGTGCCGAATCGGTTTTTGTCTGGCATCTATTATAAATCAGGATTTTTGCCACGAGAGGATAGAAGTAATTGTTGTTGATAATAATTCAACAGATTCTACAAAGGAAATAGCCGCGAGATATGGTGCAAAAATTTGTAATTTTGGGCCCGAGAGATCTGCCCAAAGGAATTTTGGTATAAAACAGGCACACGGCGAATATATTCTTTACTTGGATGCGGATATGCAATTGTCCAAAACAGTCATTAAGGACTGCGTTAAGAAATGCCAAGAAGAAGATCTCATCGCTTTATATATACCGGAAAAGATCAAGGGGCGTGGTTTTTGGATCAAAGTAAGAGATTTTGAACGAAGTTTTTACAATACAACGTGTATTGACGCTGTTCGCTTTATTAGGCGCGATGCCTTTTTAAACGCGGGCGGTTTTGATGAAAGATTCAATGAAGGGGAAGATTGGGATTTGGACAGACGAATTAAACAATTTGGTAATACAGATATTATAGAATCACCTTTATATCACAATGAAGGCAGGTTTAGCCTAAGTAATTATCTTAAAAAAAAGGCTTTTTATGCCAAAAATATTAGTTCCTACATTCGCAAGTGGGGAGAAAACGACCTAATTATAAATAAACAGGTTGGTTTACGTTATCGTTATTTTGGAGTTTTTTTTGAAAATGGCAAGTTCAAAAAACTATTACTGCATCCCGTGCTTACACTTAGTATGTACTGGCTAAAATTTTGTGTTGGAATAATTTATATTTTCAAAGGTGAAAAACAGATGCCGCAAGATTTGCCTCATTATTATAATTTAGAGGTTCCTTACTTACTTCAAAAGTATCTTGCGGCAAGCCAAGGGAAAAGTTTCTGCGATCTAGGTTGTGGCGATGGCGCCCTATTATATGCCTTAAATGAAAGTGGTTATCTTCTGAATAAAGAAGTATTCGCTGTGGATAGTTCAAAGAAAAGAATTGATATTGTTAAACAGATAAACCCTGTATTTAAATGTTTCAATGATGATGTATGTAACATAAGAGATCTGGGGGCTCAAAGCATAGATTTCATAGTGAGCACGCAGGTCATTGAACATGTTCCTGATGATGAATGCATGGTCCGTGAGATAAAAAGAATTTTAAAAAGCTATTCCATTGTTTATTTAACGACGGTGTTTAAAAAACGATACGCGTGGTATTTTTACCGTAATAACAGAAAATGGGTGATAGATCCCACTCATGTCAGAGAATATATGGATGTTAAACCACTCTTGCAGTTATTTCAAAAATACGGTTTTGAAAAACTGGAAGAAAAGAAAACGCTATTGTGGTTTCCTGTATTAGACTTTTTTTTAAAAAGGATGGGCTTGTGTAGAAAGATCTATCTTAATAAAATATTCCACATGTTAAGACAGATAAAAATACCAATTTTTGGTTATTATAGCTGGGAATTAGTCTTTAGAAATTAGCTCAAAATTAAATATGAATGAAAAAATAAGTATTTGTTTACCGGCATACAACGCAGAGGCTACGATCAGTGAAACCATAAAATCTTTATTGGCGCAATCTGTAAAAGATTTTGAATTGGTGATCGTGGATAATTCCTCTACCGACAACACGATCGATAGGATAAATTCATTTAATGATCCGCGTATCAGGCTTTACCGCAATAAAGAAAATTTGGGTTGTGGCAAAAATTTAAATGTGTGCCGAAAGCATGCCACAGGAGATATTCTTTTTTTTATGTCCGCCGATGATATAGCTTGCCCTGACGCGTTAAAAAAAGTCATTTTAGCTTTTAATTTAAGCAATGATATCGGCCTTGTTGCAAGGCCTTATTATTGGTTTATTTCAGATCCGGCGAAGCCAGTAAGAATAACAAAACAATTTAAAAGGCTTGAGATAGTATCTATAGACGGCCCACAGGATAAAATCGCAGATGTTTTGACTCTTTCGGGACAGATCTCGGGTATGGCCTTCAGAAAGAAAGATATGCGTATAGATTTTAGACAGGAACCGTTCATTGAAACAGCGGCTCTAGTAGCGGACATGTTAAAACAATATAAAGCTGCTATCTTAAAAGAAAATATTATCGCCGTGCGCATCAGTGATAACGGCTCCATGAAGCCTTTTGTCTATCAGATATCACCGATGATGCGATGGTATAAACTTGTCAATGAAACATTCTTTGAAGATCGTTTTAAGGGCTTAAAAACGTATTTAGTCAATCATTTTATCGCCAATAATTTTATCGGTTTAGTACAGATCAAAAATTTCGGGACTTTCGGGCAGCTTTTAAGAGAGATCTACCTGTTAGTGAAAATGAAGTGGCTTAATATTTTTAATCCTTTGTTTTGGTTTTATTCTCTCGGAACGATCCTAACGCCTCGTTTTATTTTAAGGCCGCTGGTTGAAAATTATAAAAACAATGTCAGTAGTTCATTCCTTAAAAAAATCAAACTGGGAGAATGATATGAAATCGGTCATACTTTGCGGGGGCCAGGGAACCAGGATCAGGGATATTTCAGAGGTTTTACCAAAGCCTATGCTTTCTATTGGTGATAGGCCCATACTTTGGCATATCATGAAGATCTATGCTCATTATGGGATCAAAGAATTTATTCTTTGTTTAGGTTACAAAGGTTGGCTTATCAAAGAGTTCTTTCTAAATTACGCGGCAAAGACAGGCGATATCACCTTGACTTTAGGCGATGAGGGCTCGGTCACATTGCAAAATGATCATAATGAGGCTGACTGGAAGATAACTCTGGTTGAAACCGGCCAGACGGCTCAAACAGGCGCGAGAATATGGAACATAAGAAAATACTTAAAGAATTGCGAATCGTTTTGCGTTACTTACGGAGATGGTGTTGCTGATATTAATATCGCGGCATTGCTGGCTACACATAAAAAATCGCAACTTATGGGGACAATAACAGGCGTCCATCCTTCAGGCCGCTTCGGTGAAATGGAGATTAAGGGCGGACTTATTACACAATTTAACGAAAAACCCAATGTCAGCATGGGGTTGATAAACGGAGGATTTATGGTCTTTAATAAGCAGGCCATTGGTAAATATTTTGGGCCGGGAGACGACTTGATCTTAGAGACAGAAGTCTTGAACCGGATGGTTAAAAATAAACAATTAGGGATGTATAAACATAACGGTTTCTGGCAATGCGTGGATACACCCAGGGAATACCATATGCTCAATGATCTATGGAGAGATAATAAAGCGCCGTGGAAGATATGGAAATGAGCATTAAAAATAAATTCTGGAACAATAAAAATGTCCTCGTTACGGGACACGAAGGTTTTTTAGGTTCACACCTTACAAAAAATTTGAATTCACGCGGAGCTAATGTTATCGGCTTGGATCTTGTTTTAGGAAGAAAAAACACAGTTTTAACAAATACGGACCGTAAACAAATCATAGCGATAAAAGGGGATGTCGCAGATTATAAATTAGTTAACAGCATAATAAAAAAATACAAGATCAAATTTGTTTTCCATTTGGCGGCTGAAGCTATTGTCGGAAAGTGTCTTATTCATCCCTTAGCTGCTTTTTCTTCAAATATTTGTGGGACTTGGAATATTCTTGAAGCTTGCCGAAATTCAAAACAAGTCCAGTCAATTGTGATCGCGTCAAGCGATAAAGCTTACGGGAGCCATAAAGATCTTCCTTACAATGAAGATCTTGCTTTAATGGGAAAGCATCCTTATGATGTTTCTAAAAGCTGCGCTGATCTGATCGCGCATGCCTATTCGTATACCTATGGCCTGCCTGCCGTTGTTACCAGATGTGGAAATATTTTTGGGCCCGGAGAATATCATTATTCAAGGATCATACCTGATGCTATCAGGTGCGCCTTGCGGGGAAAAACCCTCCTTATAAGAAGCAACGGCCGATATACGAGAGATTATATTTATGTTGATGACATTGTTGAAGGATATACCCTCTTGGCTGAAAATACAAAAAAGCTAAATTTAAATGGCGAGGCCTTTAATTTTAGCAATGAAAAACCGATCACTGTGCTTAAATTAGTTAAAACTATTTACCGAAGTGCCAGCAAGAAAACTAATTATAAGATACTGAACCACGCTAAATATGAGATCAAACATCAATATTTATCATCGTTAAAGGCAAGGAAGATATTGAATTGGAAACCAAAATATAGTTTGGAAAAGAGCTTAGCAAAAACTATTGAATGGTATAAAGATAAAAATGATAAAAAATAAAAGAATTTTGATCACAGGAGCAACTGGCTTTATAGGAGCAAATCTCGCAAGGCTTTTCTTAAAAAAAGGCGCTCAAATTTCAGTACTTTTAAGACATGCCTCTATCGCTTGGAGGATAAAAGATATTATAAAGGATATTGATAAATATTCCGTTGATTTGTTAGAACGCAAAAACTTACAAAGGATCATTAAGCGTATCAGGCCTGAGATCATTTTTCATACAGCCGTCTATGGCGGCTATTTTTTTCAGAATGATCCGAGAAAAATCTTAGAAACCAATTTTATGGGCTCGGTTAATTTAATTGAGGCTTGTCAGGGGGTCGATTTTAAACTTTTTGTAAATACGAGTTCTTCTTCAGAATACGGCATAAAGGACTCCCCGATGCGCGAAAACGACCTGTTGGAGCCTTCGAATGATTACGGGAGTTCCAAGGCTTGCGCTACTTTGTTCGCTTACTCTAGGGCCAAAAAAGAGGGATTGCCTCTGGTTACGTTGCGTCTTTTTTCTCCGTATGGTTACTACGATGATCCGTCTCGTTTGATACCTTCAGTTATATTGTCTTGTTTGAAAGGCAAGGCCCCTTGCGTATCTAAACCAGATAACGTAAGAGATTTTATTTTTATTAATGATATCCTGGATCTTTATGAATTGCTCCTTAAATATAAAAATAAGGTAGGAGCAAAAATATTTAATGTTGGTTCGGGCAGCCAATATACAGTGGCTGAGGTCGTCAATAAGATCATCAAATTGACAGGGGGAAAAGTAAGCCCTAAATGGGGAGCTATCGTAAACTCTAGAACTGAGCCAGATTTTTGGCAAGCGGATATTACAAAAGCTAAGCGGGAATTAAATTGGGCCCCTAAAACAAATCTATCGCATGGGTTAGAGAAAACGATCCATTGGTTTCAAAATAATAAACATCTTTACGAAAATGTCAATAAAAGTCTCAGATTATATCATTGATCTATTGGCGCGGGAAAATGTCGGCTGCGTCTTTGAAGTATGCGGCGGCGCCATCACGCATCTGCTTGATTCCTTATATGAAAGAAAAGATATTAAGGTAATATCCATGCATCACGAACAGGCTGCTGCAATGGCTGCGGAAGGTTTTGCGAGATCGCACGCAAGTGTAGGTGTGGCAATGGCTACAAGCGGCCCCGGTGCCACAAATATGATAACAGGTATCGCAAGCTGCTATTTTGATTCGATCCCCAGCATATTCATCACAGGCCAGGTAAACACGTATGAGTTTAAGTTCAACAAACCTGTCAGGCAGATCGGGTTCCAGGAAACAGATATTACAAAGATAGTCAAGCCAATCGTTAAAGATGCTGTTTTGATCAAAGATCCCGGAACAATACGCTATTATCTTGAAAGGGCTTTCTGTATCGCAAGATCAGGCCGCCCGGGCCCGGTACTTTTAGATATTCCTATGAATATTCAGAGAGCCCGGATCAATCCTCGCTTGTCTAAACCTTTCTCTGTTCCTCTTAAAAATAGGCCCAGTTACGCTTTGGATAAAAACAACTTTGCTAAGGCCATCGATCTGTTGAAAACTGCTTTAAGGCCAATTATTCTCGTAGGGGGTGGAGTCAGGCTCTCAAAGGCAGAAAATGAACTCTTAAAATTAATTGATAAGACAGGGGTGCCTGTTGTCTCATCGTTAATGGGGTTAGATGCCTTCCCTCATGATCATCCAGCTTTTGTCGGTTTTATAGGAACTTACGGGAATCGTTACGCTAACCTTTGTCTTGCTAATTGTGATCTTCTTTTAGCTTTAGGGACAAGGTTCGATACAAGGCAAACAGGGACAAAACCCGAAACCTTTGCAAGGGCAGCCAAAAAAATTCATGTGGATATCGACCCCTACGAACTTAATAATAAGATTAAGGTTGATATTGCCGTTGAATCCGATATAAAGGATTTCTTGGTATTATTAAATGAAAGAATGGGCGCCTATGATAAAAAAAGGATCTCTGTTTGGAAAAACATAATTCAAAACAATAAGAATAAATATCCATCTTTTGGATTCCCTAAGGGCGATGCCATAGCGCCGAATTTTTTAATGCATCAGCTATCCGCATATCTTTCTAAAGATGCGATCGTCTGTGTCGATATAGGGCAAAATCAGATATGGGCCGCACAATCTTTATTCTTATCCGATAAAAGGCGTTTTTTAACGCAAGGCGGGATGGGCGCAATGGGATCCGCTTTACCGATGGGTATAGGGGCTTCTTTTGCTAATCCCGCAAGACAAGTGGTTGTGATAACCGGCGATGGCGGATTTCAGCTCAATATCCAAGAACTTCAGACCATTTTTCACCATCGACTACCTATCAAGATTATATTATTAAATAATTCTTGTTATGGCATGGTCAGGCAGTTCCAGAAACAGTATTTTAATTCCAGGTTCCAATCTACGACAATCGGCTATAGTTGCCCTGATTTTCAAGATGTCGTTTCTGCTTATAAGATTCCCTGTTCCCGGGTTTCCTCCCGCAAAGAAGCTGACATAGCTTTTAAGAGGCTTTTTAAGGACAGGAAACCTATGTTTTTAGAAGTAAAGATCCGCCGATCAGTTGAAGTAAAGCCTAAATTGGGTGTCGGCAAACCGATCGAAGAACAGGAGCCAACTTTACCTGCCGGGGAACTAGAGTCTTTGATGATGATAAAACCTATACGAAATAGTAACGGACGAAAAAAATGAAATCAGAAAGTAACATTCGAAAAAAGATCCACGCAGCTGTCAGGCAACTGCACGCTTTAAAAAAGAAGACAGAACAATTTGTTCCTGGAAAGTCTTTTTTGAATTATGCCGGCAGGGTCTATGATGAAAAAGAGATCATTAATCTTGTTGACGCTTCTTTGGATTTCTGGCTGACAGCAGGCAAATATGCCGCACAATTTGAGAAAGATTTTGCCAAGTTTTTAGGCATAAAATACTGTCTTCTTGTTAATTCAGGTTCTTCTGCTAATCTTTTGGCTATAACTTCCCTAACATCGCCTCTTCTAAAAAATAGGCGGTTAAAAGAAGGGGATGAAGTTATCACCACAGCCTGTGGATTTCCTACGACCCTCAATCCGATCATTCAGAATCGGCTTATTCCTGTCTTTATTGATGTGGAATTAGGGACTTATAATATTCAAGTTGAAAGAATAGAAAAAGCCATAACAAATAAAACAAAAGCGATCTTTGTTGCCCATACGCTTGGTAATCCTATAGATCTGGATAAGATCGTAAAAATAGCAAATAAGCATAAGCTGTGGTTTATTGAAGATAACTGCGATGCGCTGGGTTCAATTTATCGGGGCAGGCATACCGGGACTTTTGGGCATATTTCAACATCCAGTTTCTATCCTGCCCATCACATGACAATGGGTGAAGGCGGCGCCGTTCTAACAAATGATCCTCTTTTACGGCGTATCATTTCATCTTTGAGGGATTGGGGAAGAGATTGCTGGTGCGCTCCCGGACACGATAACACCTGTGACAAGAGGTTCGCTCAACAATTCGGTTCGTTACCACCGGGATATGACCACAAATATGTCTATTCTCATATCGGCTACAACTTAAAAGCAACGGATATGCAGGCTGCTGTCGGCTGTACGCAGCTAAAAAAAATGCCTCATTTTATTAGGATAAGAAAAATGAATTTTGATTTTCTTTATCGTCATCTTAAACGCTATGAAGAATATTTTATTTTACCGAAAGCTACTAAAAATGCGAGCCCAAGCTGGTTTGGTTTTCCTCTAATGGTCAGGAAGGACGCGCCATTCACAAGAAATGATATTGTTAAGTTTTTGGAGGGGAAACGCATAGCGACTCGGATGCTTTTCGGTGGAAATCTTCTTCGGCAACCCGCGTACCGGCATATACGGTGCCGTATCGTTGATAGACTAAACAATACGGATTTAGTCATGAATGATCTATTCTGGATTGGTGTTTATCCAGGTATCACGAAAGAAATGAGGGAGTCCATTATTAAGGCCTTTGACTCATTTTTAAAAAAATATTCTTAAGATTTTTCCTATGACTAATAAGATTTTTTTTATCGCTAATAATCATATTGGCGATTGGGGTTTGAGCGGTGGAGATAGGATTTTTATAGAATTAGCGCGAAACTGGAAAAAGAACGCTGATCTAACGTTTATTGGAACAGAAGAAGCCATTACTGTAAGCAAAAGAGAGGGCCTTTTTGACATCACGTACTTAAAAACTTCAGACTCTTTGGGTTTTACAAAGGATAATGTTTTTACTCTTAGGTCAATTTTAAAAAATTTTATTATCAAGCTATTTCGCGGGGTATCTTTCGTCTTTCGCAATAAAAGATTATTCCAAGGTTTACCTCTGATCTATTCCGTTTCTGACTTTTATCCAGACTCGATTCCCGCTTTTATCATAAAAATATTCAACCGTCGATCCATTTGGATAGCCGGCTTTTTTCTTTTTGCTCCTGCGCCGTGGCAAAAAGACTCCCCATATAAGGGAAGGGATTTTTTCAGAGGGTTCCTTTATTGGCTATCTCAAAGACTCGCCTATTGGATGATCAAGCGTTACGCGGATCTCGTTTTTGTTACATCAGAACCTGATGTGATAAAGTTTGTCACAAAAAATCGTCCTGCTTCAAAGATCATTGTCATAAAAGGCGGGGTAGACCTGCGGCCATCTTCGGACTACCTTTCATCTTCATACATGATCTTTTCTAAAAATAAAATCTACAGTGCCTGCTTTGTAGGTAGATTCCACCCGCAAAAAGGAGTCCTTGCCTTAATAGATATCTGGAAAGAGGTAGTCAGAAAAGTACCGGGCGCGAAACTTGCTATGATAGGTAATGGCCCGCTGGAAGATGAAGTGCGTAAAAAAATTGAGGAGAACGGATTGAGTAATAATATCGTGCTTTTTGGTTTTTTAGATGGAGAAGATAAATTTAAGATATTCAAACAAAGTAAAATTGTTGTTCATCCAGCGACTTTTGATAGTGGCGGTATGGCAGCGGCAGAAGCCATGGCGTGGGGCCTGCCCGCGGTGGGCTTTGATCTGGAGGCGTTAAAAACATACTACTCCAGAGGGATGGACAAGGCGCCGATAGGTGACTATTTAGCCTTCGCGAATGCGATATTAAAACTTTTGAACAATAACGAGTACTATGTTCAAAAGGGGAAAGAAGCTCGGGATTATATTGTACAGGAGTGGGATTGGAATAAGCGCGCGCATGAAATTTTAAATAAAATGGAGTTACTCGGCCTGACAAAATGATAACGACATTAATTTCGCCACCGTCTCGAGTAATAAATCATTACAGGCCGCCTATGGCGCTTATGTATCTTTCCGGCTATCTGAAAAAAAACGGAGAAGACACTAGGATCATTGACGAGACGCTTAAAGATCAGATAAGGGACAAAAAATTTGTCACCAACAGATCCAATCTTTTAAATTTAATAACAGACAGCATTATTAGCCGCGTTAAAGACTTGCCTACGGACATAATAGGAATAACTTGCTATACGCCTGAGATCTATGAGGTAGAACAATTGGCTAAAAAGATAAGGATTGTTAAGCCTGACGCTACCATTATTGTTGGCGGAATTCATCCAACACTTTATCCGCAAGACTTATTAGGGCCAGATTCGTTGATAGATTTTGTTGTGGTAGGAGAGGGTGAGTTAACGCTTCTAGAGCTTGTTCGCGCGATTAGATCAGGTAAATCTGATTATTCATGTATTGACGGTATCGGTTTTTTTGATAAATCGTCCCTTAGGATCGTAGTCACGAAAAATAGGCCTTTGGTTAAAGACCTTGATGAAATATCGGACCCCGATTATAGAGATCTGGATATGAATTTCTACACTACTGCATCCCCCTACGCGATACGGGGTGTTTTTTCAAGAAGCTTCTATATTTCTTCCTCTCGCGGATGTCCCTCCTCGTGCTCTTTTTGTGTCTCAAAAAAACTACGAGAACATCATGGCATAAAGCAATTTGTAAGGCTCCGTTCTCCGGAGTCTCTTTATAATGAGATAAAAACATTAAGTGAGAAATTCGCAATTGACGCTTTTTATTTTATTGATGATCTTTTTACGCTTAAAAAAGAAAATGTCTTTGCCTTTTGCGAACTGCTTGTTAAGAATAGATCCCATCTTGTTTGGGGCTGTTCCTCTAAGGTAAACACTGTTGACTACGCTATGCTAAAGGCTATGCGCTTAGCTGGATGCGTGCAGATAGATTTTGGCGTTGAAAAAGGAAGCGATGAAGCTTTGCGCGCTCTTAAAAAAGGTACCACTATTGCTCAAATTAAGGATACATTTAATAATTGTCACCATCTGGGTATCAGAACATTCGCGAATCTACTCGTCAATACTCCAGGAGAGACCGAAGAAGACTTAGGAGACATTATCACGCTTATTAAGTCCATCAAGCCAAACATAATTTCTATTAATGTATTTACGCCTTATCCCGGTTGCGAGATATTCGATGAGGCCTGTTTTAGCTTAAAGCGTGAAGATTATCCGCGGCTTATGGGAGACCCCGCAAAATTAATGGCGGCAGACCCTCAGAAGTTCAAATTTGCCAAGCATGCGATTAACTTGGGGCAATGGGGCCCAAAAACTATGAAGAAGTACAACAAGATCATTCCAAACTTAGCTATATATTTTGACTTGAAATACATCAAATGTCTGATATTCTCAAAAAGAAAAATAGACTATGTCCGCCAATTTCAATTTCTTATCAAAGAATTTATACTCCAGAAATTTTAAATCTTTATGAAATGTCCCCTTTGTGATACACAAAACTCCATAAAACAATTCGATACCGGTAATGTGCATGGAAGGCATGTCTTTGATGCTCAGGATCACTTTGAGCTCTACCGTTGCGCTGAGTGCGGAGTTTTTTTCTTGTCCAATGTTATCGTAAATGATACCTATTACAAGAAGTATTACCCTAAAAACTATTACAATGAAGCGCAGGAATTGGGATGGATCAAGATCCCGCTTGAATGGCTCAACAGGTTCTCGTTCCAGCAAAAAGAGAGTAGCATTCTTAAATGCCTGAATAATAAGGAAAACGGAAAGCTCAGGATCCTTGATGTTGGCTGCGGTCGAGGCGACTTCTTGGGTTTTTTGAATAAAGACATATATGAAACTCATGGCATCGAGATCAACCCGCAAGGTTACGCCATCTGCCAACAAAAGAATATCCATGTTTACAACCAAGGACTCAAACAAATTCATTTTGAGGATAGATCTTTCGATATTATCACCTTATGGCATGTTATTGAACATCTCCAGGCTCCGAAAGAGATGCTTACAGAGATTAGGCGTATTCTAAAAGATACTGGGGTATTGGTGATCGCGACCCCCAACACGGCAAGCCTTGGATTTAAAGTCGGTCAAAGCCGATGGTTCCATCTGGATTCACCTAGGCATATTATTCTTTACAACCAAAATTCCATGAAAAAACTTCTTGATGAATTCGGTTTTAATATCGCTTGCGCAGTCAATTCATTTTTTGATTATCCGCTGGATTTATTTTGGAGTTTGCGTATACTGGTATGGAAGATTTTGGCCTTGCCGTTCTATATCCCGTTGAAAATACTAAGCCGCGAAACACTGATGTTTGTTTGCACAAAAATGAGACCTTAATATGAAAAAAAGGTACAAATGAGTGATGTTCTTCTGATCCACGCGCCGATCATTCTCTATAGAGATAAGTCTGAAATTGAACAATTCCGCTGGCACGGAGGCGATGAGCGCTCTTACCAGCCCTTCGGGATTCTTTATCTGGCGGCTTGTCTAGAAAAAGCGAGCCATTCTGTCACGATCATGGATGTCGCACCGGAAGGCAAGACCTTAGAAGATATCCTGCTTGAGATCGACATGATCAAGCCAAAAGTCATCGGTATTTCTTCCATGACAACTAGCATTCCCTCTGCCGTAGCTTTAGCTCAGAGTATAAAGCAAAAATATGGAAATTCTATTCCTGTGGGCTTAGGAGGCGTCCACTTATGTTGTGACCCGACTTTTTTGGAACGGTTTAAAATGTTTGATTTCGGCGTGGTCGGAGAAGGAGAGAAGACTTTTATAAATATTGTAGGACGAATTAAAAAAGGAGAGCGGATCTCAGGCACTTTCCAGGGAGAAATAACCGAGGATCTTGATGACATACCCTTTCCCGCCAGGCACCTCATGAACTCAAAGATATATCTCAGGGAAGAACAGCTTAAATTCGAAGTCCCGGCCGCAGGTATCATGGGCTCCCGCGGTTGCCCTTATCACTGCAGTTTTTGTTGTATTCCATCCATTGGCCGCCGTGTCCGTATACGTTCCGCTAAAAATGTCATAGATGAAATGGAGTCCATCTATGATACGTGTCGCGGATTTTATAGTTTTGTAGATGATTGTTTTACGATCAGTAAAGAACACACGCTATCCTTTTGTCAAGAGATCATTAACAGAAAGCTAGATGCAAAGTGGATCATCTCAACTCGGGCCAATACCATGGACGAGGAAGTTGCCAAGGCCCTGGCTCGCGCCGGATGCACCGATGTCTATTTTGGTGTTGAATCAGGCAACGAAAGGGTCAGAAATGAAGTAATTAAAAAACAGGCCACCGATAAACAAATCGCCCGGGCTATTGCAGTTTGTAAGAAAGAGAGGATCCTGACCAATCTATTTCTTATGGTCGGTTTTCCTGGAGAAACAAAAAAAGAGATGATGGATACGACGCGCATCGGCAATAAGATGGGAGCTGACATGATAGGTATCCACATCACAATGCCATTGCCGGGAACTGAAATATTTAATTACTGCGTAAAAAATAAAATAATCCATGAAGATATTATAGATCGGTACGCCCGCGGAGAAATGGGGCGCGGCTTCAGGGATGTGTGGCCGCTATTTGTCCCCGAAGGCTATACCCTTAAGGATTTGATTGATATCAAGAAGAAGACCTACATGAATTTTTACTTAAGCCCTGCCTGGATCCTGCGCCGGATCAAAACCTGGTTCTTGATCCCCAACAAATTCAAAGAAGATATCAAATTATTCAAGATCGCTCTCCATGTATTCGCGACCGGAGGGACCAAAGGGCAGCTATCCTAAACACGGCTGAAGCTCTTTAACATAAGATAATGAAAAATAACATCATTAAACATACAAATTGTATACGCAGAGCTCTAAAAGAACTTTCTTATCAGTATCGCGATAAAAAATTATTTTTGGATGTCGGTTGTGGCGTGGGTACGCGAACGATTATTTTTGACGAATTTAATCGTCAGATTTGCGGCGTTGACCGCATGGACTGGCGCGACAAAGGTATAGCCGGTAAAATAGCTTTTAAAGAACTTGATTTCATGCGATCAGACTTACCTTTTGAGTCAAACTTATTTGATATCGCGTTCTCATTCGATGTGATAGAGCATCTCTGCCAGCCACAAAAAATGCTCGACGAGATACATCGCGTCATTAAAGTTGGCGGTATATTTATTATTGGCACGCCGAACCGCTACCGCATGTTGGGGCTGATTTTGCAACTCTTGGGCTTGCGTAAATTCCCATATTACCCCAATGACGCCACTGTCAACTCGGATCCTTACGCGGCCCATGTCCGAGAATTCACCGCCACCGAATTAAAGAAATTACTGAACCAACATGGTTTTAAGATCCGTAAAACTCATAAGCTTTTTTATGGATTAACGGGAGGTTATGGATTACATAAATTCTTTAACCTACCGCTCTATCACAATATGCTCATAGAATGCCAAAAATAGCTCCAAGGGCTAACGTTGATGTCCTGGCCTACAAAGTCGATTCATTTGACACGGCCGTTTTCTGCCAGGATATCATGAGCTTTAGTGAACAATCTATTATTTTGGGGTTCAACCAGAAGGGAGTCTATCCGATCAATTTGCCCAAGAATGGTCATTTTAACAATTTGAGCGTTAATTTTTTCAGCCTGAATAAAAAGAAATTGGATTATCTGATATCCCCGCTTATTTTTTTAATTGACTACGCGCGTATCGGCTGGCTCTTTCTGCTGCTTATGGCACGCTGGCGCCCAAAACGTGTCATTGTTGAAAATACCTACGTAGCCGCCTGGGCCTCAATTTTGCGGCGGTTGGGCCTGGCTAAAAAAATGATCTACTTGCCAGGGGACTGGCTGGCAGGCAGCGCTGCCAAGAGGGGGATCTGGAGTTACGTAGGCAATAATATCGTTTTTGTTTGGGCTGACTATATAGCCTGCCGTAACAGCGATCTGACGATCAACTACACAGAAGCAATGTCAAAAGCCCGCAAAACATTTTGGAAAAAAGAGATCTGCCGCAATGAGGTTATCTTTCAAAACCGGCTTATGATAAAATCGGCTGTCCTTACGCCTACAAAACAAGCGCGCAAGATCGCCTTCATCGGCACTGTCCGGCATGACTCAGGACTGGATTGGGTTATGCGTCTTTTGCCTAAACTCAAAGAAGAATTCGGCATTTCGATGAAGATCATCGGCCTGCCGGCGCCTGAGCTTGAGCTACTCGCGGCTGCGCTTAAGCTCACCAACGTGATAGAATTCACGGGTTTTTTGGATCGCGATTCTTTTAAGGACGCGCTATCTGATTGTTTCTGCGGCATAAATCTAATAACGACACAAGATAGCTATACGTCAAAAACACTGCCTGCTAAAATATATGATTATATGCAGTATCTTCTGCCTGTCATTGTTTCGCCTTATGTCGGCCCTGTTGCCGATCTTATCCGGCGACAACGCCTGGGACTTGTGATGGATTTAAATGAAAAGGATTTCATGGTAGGCGTATCTGAGCTCTATCGCGCGCAAACTGAATATCGCGAACGCATAAAAACATATATAGAATTCACCGGTAAAAACACTCTTAAGGATTTTCTGGCATGATGAACGTAGAAAATAAAAAACAACTCACGTTTAAAAACATTCATTATCCTCTTGTTTTTCTTTGCTACGCGCTCTTGGCACTTTTAATCACTTATCCGCTCGTTTTGGATAGCAAAAATTGTATCTACGGCTTCTTTTACACAACGGATTTACGCGGGTCAGCCTGGAACTGGTGGTGGACCAAATTCTCTTTTGCGCACCACCTGAACTTTAATGACTGTTCATTTATCGGCGCGCCCGATGGAGTCAACCTGGGAGGCCAGATATATTTTTGGATATCTTCAAGTTTTTCCAATTTGCTCGCGATTACTATTGGCTTTCCTGCAGGCTTCAATTTGCTCGTCTTGCTTGGCTTCGCGTTAAGTGGGTTATTCGTCTATTTATTGAGTTACGAACTCTTTAAGAATAGGCTGGCTGCTTATTTTGCGGGTTTTATTTACACATTTTCGCCTTATCATCTTAACAAAATTATGGAATTTGGATTTGCCTTTCATGGATGTTGGATCGCTTTTTATATTTTTAGGCTAATAAAACTCTTTAAAGAACGTTCTTTAAAAAATATCTGCCTTGCGGGTTTCGCTCTAGCTCTCGTAATTGATTTTAACATTTATTATGGCTTTTTTTCTATTCTAACTACAATTGGCTTAATGTTGTTTTGTATATTTTACCGGTGGCGTGATAAGCTATGTCTTATTAAAGATAAGATTGGGTTACAGGAAATCAAAAGACGCGTGACAGAAGCTATGACTTTTGTCGGAAATCTACTCGCCGTAGGTTTCACCACCTTATTGATCTGCTTCCCTTTTGTAATCACTCTTATCAAAAGCATACTGACGCCTAAGGGAGTTTCAGCTCAAGCTGCTATATCAGAATACGTACGTTCTTTGGACTATCTTTTTGCCCAGTCCGCGCGGCCGCTCAGTTATCTTTTACCTGCTTCAACGCATCCAATTTTCGGTGGTTTTACCAAGAAGATGTTCGGCTCCATATTTTACGGCAGGGGTTCCATAGAGCAAACTCTCTACCTGGGGTGGGTGCCTTTGATTTTGGCGTATTTTGCTTTTAGGCAGTGGCGGCACAAACGGTCCCACCCAGGGCAATATCCGGATTATCAGGCAAACCGAGAAAATTTCTATATAGGATTTTTTATTTTTTCAGCTATTTTTGCTTTTTTTTGTTCTCTGCCGCCGTATGTAGACTTGGGTTTATTTAAAATCTATCTTCCTTCTTATTTTTTCTATAAAGTCTTGCCCATGTTCCGCGCTTACGCGCGTTTTGGGATCCTGGTTTCTTTAAGCGTATCTGTTTTAGCCGGTTTTGGCTTAAGAAATATATTAGAAAGGATCAAAAACAAGAAGAGGCAAGGGTTTTTTACAGGCGCCGTTTGCCTTGTAATCCTGTTTGAGTTTATGAATGTTCCGCCATTCAGGGTTACTGATATCTCTGGTGTCCCCGGCGTTTATCAATGGCTCAAAGAACAAAAAGGTGATATCATCGTTGCCGAATATCCGATGTCAATGGTTTCCTCGGGCGAGGCATGGGAAAATTATGATTACTTATATAATCAGACTTTCCATCAAAAACGGCTGGTTAATGGAGCAATAGCCGGCTCAAAAGCCTTTGAAATAAAAAAGAGAATTTTAAAGATCAATGAGCCTGAAACCATCAATATTCTTAAAAAGCTTGGAGTAAAATATGTCATTCTGCACAATGATCTGTTCAAAAAAGGAGACTATAAAGATGCGGTTGACGTGGTCGGCGAAGTCCCCAAATTGGACAATATCGCGGGGTGGAATCTTATTAAAACGTTTGATACAGTAAGCGTTTACGATATCGGAGGAGAACCTCAAAAGGAGAAAAGCGATGCTTCGTAAAATTAAAATTTTACTAGCCGGTTTGATCTTATTCCTTGTCGTCTTCGGAATTATCAAAGACAAGATTTTTGACACGGCCCAAAATTGCAAAAAAAAGATGGGCATTTCATCAAGCTACTTAAGCAGAGAGGCAAATATTTTTGAAACACCCAGGACCCTTGTGTACAGGCTTTACTTCTGGTCTATTATCCCCATGGGAGAATTGAAAATTTCAACAAAACCTGGAGATTCAAATACTGTTTTTACGGCAGAGGCTGATTCGGCAAAAAGTTTTGTGGAACGGTTTATTGCCGCAAAGGCGAGCGTTGAATCTAACTTTTCAACAAAAGGCCGCTTGCCGTATAAATACATTGAGAGAACTGAGGTCAACGGAAAAATAAAAGAAAAAGAAGTCATCTACGATAGGGAGGTTCTTTTAGCTATCCAGGGTAAAAAGAAGATCCGGATCGCGAAAGATACCATTGACCCATTAGGGGCTTTTATCCAAATGTTGACCTTATCCCTGGAAAAAGGTAAAGTTGTCGTTATCCCTTTTATGTCCGGAGGAGACCTCTATAATTTTAAAGTTACATCGCTTAATGTGAATGAAGGAATTGAAGAAGTACTAATTGATATTAAAAGAGCTAACCTGACCTCAAGCCATGGCGGGTCTCTTCATGTTTGGTTGACTAATGACAATAGCCGCGTACCCCTCGTTTTCAAAAGTTGGACGCCGGTTGGATACGCGTCCGTTGTCCTGGATAGGATTGTGACGGATAAGCGAGGGCCTCAATAATGAATATTCCTTTTATAGACATAAACTCACAATATCAAGAGATAAAAAGCGCGGCTGGCCGTTCGCTTATGAACCTGATGAAAAGAGGGGATTTTATCCTCGGCCAAAACGTCAGGGAATTTGAAACTGATTTCGCACGATACGAAGGAGCCAAATACGGCCTTGGCGTAAATTCAGGAACTGACGCTTTATTCCTTGGCCTCTTGAGCCTGGGGATAGGCAAGGGAGACGAAGTCATTGTACCGGCATTCACGTATATCGCTTCAGCCTTTGCCGTAACATACACGGGCGCTAAGCCTGTTTTCGTGGATGTTGATGAAAGGACGTTTAATATAGACCCCTGTTTGATAAGACAAGCAGTAACGAAAAGGACAAAGGCGGTCATGCCCGTGCATCTTTATGGACAGTCAGCTGATATGGACTCCATACTGAAAATTTCAAAAAAACACGGTCTAAAAATCGTTGAAGATGCTGCCCAGGCCCACGGGACCGAATACAAAGGAAAAAAGGCCGGGTCAATGGGAGATTTAGGCGCATTCAGCTTTTATCCCACCAAGAATCTTGGAGCTTGTGGCGATGCGGGCATGGTCGTCACAAATGATGAGGCTTTATACGAAAAATTAAAAAAACTTCGCGATTACGGCAGAAAATCCAGATATATCCACACATCATTAGGTTATAATTCGCGTCTTGATTCCATACAAGCAGTTTTCTTAAAAGAAAAATTGAAAAAACTTGATCAATGGAATAAATTAAGGGCTAATGCCGCATGCTGCTATAGAAGATACCTGGAAGGCTTTTACGGCATCATATTGCCGCATGAAGCAGTATATGGCAAACATATCTACCATATTTTCGCCATACGCGTAAAAAACAGAAATGCCGTTATTGAGGGATTAAAAAAAGCAGGCATCAGTGCTGCTGTCCATTATCCCGTTCCATTGCATCTTCAGAAAGTATATAAAAACTTAGGGTATAAAAAAGGAGATCTTCCTGTAGCTGAAAAGATATGCAAGCAAGTTCTGTGTCTGCCTATCTATCCTCATATAAAGGGGGAGCAAATTGAATATGTCTGTAAAAAACTGAAAGGACTGGTAATCAATGGCTAAGATCCCTTTGAGCGTCATAATTTTAACTAAAAATGAAGAGGGCAATATAAACGAATGCCTTGATTCCGTTAAAGGCTGGGCTGACGAAATAATAGTTATTGATGATTTCAGCAATGACAATACTGTCGCTATTGCGCAAGGATTGGCTGATAAAGTGCTTATAAAGAAGATGGAGGTTGAAGGGACCCATCGTAATTGGGCACATTCTCAGGCGAAAAATAGCTGGATATTAAGCCTTGATGCTGATGAAAAAGTAACTCCCGAGTTAAGAGAAGAGATAACTTCTGCGTTACCTGCAACAGGCCACGCGTGTTTTTCTGTTCCACTGCGGAATTTTATAGGGGGTTATTGGGTGCGTTATGGCGGATGGTATCCAGCCGGCAAAGTAAGATTGTTCAAAAAAGAAAAATTCAGGTATGAAGATGTCGGCGTGCATCCAAGGGCAGAGGTCTTAGGTTCATGTGGCCATCTAAAAGGCGATATTATCCACAAGGGATATCCTGATTTTGAGCACTTTTTGGCAAGTCTGAACAGACAAACAACACTTGAGGCTCAAAAATGGATCATAACAAATAGAAAAATGAATGGAGGCTGGGCCGCGTGGAGAGCTATTGACAGGTTCTTTAGGCGTTTCATAGGTAAAAAAGGTTGGAAAGATGGTTTTATAGGCTTCATGGTCGCGTTTTTTGACACACTTTACCAGATCATGAGCTATGCCAAATACAGGCAGATGCTTTTGGAGAAGGCAGAAAACAGAAAACAGAGAACAGAGAACAGAGAACGAAAGACAGAGAACGAAAAACAGCAATAAAAAATGAAAAAGAAGAAACTACTAATTACGGGCTCAGGAGGGCTTATCGGCAGCGAGGCTGTGCGTTTTTTTTCTAAAAAAGGCTTTTCTGTTTGCGGCATTGACAATGATATGCGCAGTTACTTTTTTGGAAGTGAGGCCAGCACTGCTTTTAATGTCAGGCGACTCCAAAGAGACGTCCGGGACTACAAGCATTATGCCATTGATATACGAAATATAAATGCAGTGACAAATATATTTAAAAATAATAAGTTCTCTCTGATCATTCACACTGCTGCCCAACCTTCCCATGACTGGGCGAGCCGCGCTCCACTTATTGATTTCTCAGTTAATGCCGATGCAACTCTTTATTTATTGGAAAATTTCAGAAAATATTGCCCTGAGGCCGTCTTCATTTTTACTTCAACAAATAAAGTGTATGGTGACTCACCGAACTGCCTGCCATTACGTGAGTATCCAAAGCGCTTTGACCTTTCTCGCGGTCACAGGCTTTACAACGGAATTAACGAAACAATGAGTATTGACCGATCCCTGCACAGCCTTTTTGGTGTGTCTAAGCTGGCCGCGGATATTTTGGTACAAGAATACGGAAGATATTTTGGCTTAAAAACTGTTTGTTTCAGGGCAGGATGTCTAACTGGTTCGACCCACGCAAGCACTGAAATGCATGGATTTTTAGCTTATTTAGGAAAATGTGTCGCTATAGGCCATATGTACAAGGTATTTGGCTATAAAGGCAAACAGGTCCGTGATAATATTCACGCCTTTGATCTGGTCAATGCTATGTACTGTTTTTTTCTTTCTCCCAAATGTGGCGAAGTCTATAACATAGGAGGTGGGCGTTTTTCCAATGTCTCGGTACTGGAAGCCATAGAAAAGTTTGAAAAGGCTCTGCGTAAAAAAGCTGTATGGAAGTATGTTAACAAACCACGGATAGGCGACCATATTTGGTATATCTCTAACGTAAACAAATTTAAAACAGATTTCCCGCATTGGGATTACAGTTATAATATTGACGATATAATTGAAAATATTTCAAAATTCAACCGATAGATAAACTGGGGTTTTTATGGGCAAAAAAAATATTAATTATCTGTTGCGGGCTGTTGTTCAAAAATTTGAGGACTTGCCCAAGGGAAGAATCTTAGACCTTGGGTGCGGTGATGGTGATTATTCCGCGGCTTTAAAAAAGCAAGGTTTTGATGTTGTGGCCGGAGATATTAACAAAAAAAGATTCCATTTTGCCGGTCAAATACCGTTTGAATATTGTGATATTACGAAAACTCTCCCCTTTAAAGAAAACAATTTTGATTACGTTCTATTAATGGAAGTTGTTGAACATTTAAGGAATCCTTATGATGTTTTAAAAGAGATCAATCGTATTATAAAAAAAGACGGTAGCTTGATCTTATCTACCCCTAACATCTTGAGCCTGAAATCAAGGTTCCGCTTTCTTTTTGAAGGAGCATATGAGTTTTTTCGTGAAGCCCCTTTGGATCAGACTGCAAATCCAAAGGAGGATATCTTTAACCTGCATATTTTTCCTTATCGTTATCATGAATTAGAATATCTTCTGTCTGTAAGCGGTTTCAGGATCTCTGATATTTTCACGAGCCTGTATGAGGGGCGTTACATGGGGGTTCTGTTGCCTATCTTACTATTACAAGCTATGTCTAAAGAACGCCGTTCTGTGATAAAAGGTGGTGTTCATTACGGAAGGATCAACAAGATCCTTCTTTCGAAGGAACTACTTTATGGCAGGCATTTGATAGCGAGAGCCATAAAAGTTTAAAAAAACTTTAAGAAACATATAATGAAAATACTAGGGTTAGCCGCGCCTTTCGGCAATAACGCGTCCGCGGCTCTTCTTATAGACGGAAAGATTGTTACGGCGGCAGAGGAAGACCGTTTTACACGCGAAAAGCACGCGCCTGGGCAGTGCCCGGCAAATGCAGTCCGCTTTTGTTTGGAGACAGCCGGCATCAAGCCGAGCGAGGTTGATATCGTAGCATGCCTGTCGCAAGGCCAAAAAACCTTGGTCAACAACACCCTCTCCGAATGTAATTTTTCTATTGAAAAAACTAAAATAGAGCGGGTAGAACATCCCATCGCGCACATCGCGTCAAGTTTTTACTTTTCCGGTTTTAAAGAAGCCGCGATACTTTTATTAGATGGATGCGAAGAGAACATCTCAATATTCTTAGGGAGTGCCCGCGGTAAGGAGATCAACAGAATAAAAAAAATAACAGCCCCTGACTCTTTAGGCGATTTTTATGCCGCAGCCACAGGCTATCTTGGGTTCAAAAGAGAGGACGGCGGCTATGAAGCCATGGGCATGGCTCCTTATGGCGACCCTAAAAAGATCAATTTTGATCATACTGATAGCTATGAAAAGTTACTCGCTAAGTTTGGGCCCAAAAGGACAGGTGATAAGCTTTCTGAACCATACATCCATATTGCCGCTGCCGCGCAAGCAAAACTGGAAGAAATAACATTAAGGCTCATTGACTCCTGTTTGCTGGATGAATTAAAAAGGCATGGGACTCTATGTTTTGCCGGAAGTTACGCTTTAAACATTTCACTAAACAGAAAATTGTTGGAACATCCTTATATAAAAAACATCTGGGTGCAACCAGCCGCAAATGATGCAGGCGCTTCTCTTGGCGCGGCAGCTTATGCGGCAGCAAAATTTAATGAAAATATAGAACCTATGGAACATGTCTATTTGGGCCCTGGCTTCAGTGATAAAGAAATTGAAAAAGCTATCAAAGTATCAGGTTTTACGTTTGAAAAACCACCGGATATCTGCCAGAGAGCGGCCGAATTATTGGCGCAAGGTAAAATAGTAGGCTGGTTCCAGGGCAGGATGGAGTGGGGGCCGAGAGCTTTAGGCAACAGAAGTATTTTAGGCAATCCTTCTGTCAAAGGGACAAATGACAAGATAAATGCTATAATCAAGTTCAGAGAAAAATGGAGGCCTTTTTGCCCCTCTATTTTAGAAGAATATGCGCAGGATATATTAGGATCAAAACATCCGAGCCCATTTATGACGCTTTCTTTTAACGTAACGCCGCAATGGAAAAACAGGATCCCGGAAGCTGTGCACGTTGATGGAACAGCCCGTCCTCAGGTAGTCAGTAAAAATATCAATCCAAAATTTTACAGCCTGATAAAGGACTTTCACAAAAAAACAGGCATACCGGTTGTTATCAATACTTCTTTAAACAGGCGCGGCGAACCTATGGTATGCGCACCGAAAGATGCTCTCACGCTGTTTAAGGAGACCGGCCTTGAGAATCTGGCAATAGGAGATTTTCTGGTAACAAAAAATAATTAACTTCGTAAAATCATGAAAAAGATCCAAAAAGTTATTTTTCTTGATCGCGATGGAGTGATCAACAAATACCCAGGAGACAAAAAGTACGTCACGTCACTAAAAGGCTTTAAATTCTTGCCGGGCGCTTTAAATGCTATACGGAGCCTGACAAGGGCCGGATACGCGCTATATTGCATCTCAAACCAGGCGGGAGTCTCAAAAGGCCTATATTCAAAAAAGACCCTCAA
>MNVR01000031.1:0-14013 GCA_001873995.1 Candidatus Phelpsiimicrobium noxiivivens | reverse complement strand
TGCGCCTGCCGTAAACCCAAGATCGGCCTATTAAAAAAAGCGACGAAAGGCAAAAAGACTGACCTAAAAAACTCATTTTTCATAGGGGATAGCCTCTTGGATGTTAAAGCAGGTAAGCTTTTCGGATGCAAAACAGTACTCGTGCTTTCAGGCAGGGAAAAGCTTAAAAACACGCCTAATTGGTACGTGTCCCCTGATTTTGTGGCTAAATCATTGTCTACTGCCGCAATAAACATCTTAAAAAACAAATATGAACGAGCCTAATAAAAAAATTTTGATATTATACGCTACTGCCGGAGCCGGGCATAAAAAAGCCGCTGAGGCCATTTATCATGAAGCAAAGAACAGAGGGCTGAATGTTGATTTGGTTGATATTATTACCCACATGCCGCCTCTTATGGCTAAGCTTTATTCTGACGGTTACGCGCTTCTCATTACGCGCTTTGTATGGCTTTGGGCTATTCTCTACTACATATCCGATGCCGCTTATTTAAGCCCTCTTAACGTGCATTTAAGGAAATTTATGAACGCGCTGGCTTGCGCTGGGTTAACGCGATTTTTAAAGGCTAAAAAGCCGGATATCGTTATTTCCACTCATTTCCTGGCGTCTGAGATAATCTCTTACACGAAACAAAAATTTGGAGTAAACACTAAACTTATTTCAATTGTTACGGATTTTGAAGTCCACAATTTTTGGATAGCTCCCCAAACCGATATTTATTGCTGCGCTACAGAAGCTACTAAAAAGATCTTGATCAAAAAGGGCGTTCCTGAAGATCAGGTCAGCATAACCGGCATACCCGTTGACCCTAAGTTTTTAGCGATACAGGACAAAGGCCAGCTTATCCAAGAATTTAAATTAAAAGAAGGCCTATTTACTATCCTTATCGTGACAGGCGGGATAGGAGCAGGCCCGATAGAAGAGATAGTTGAACTCCTTGAAGGTGAGGCGCAGCTTTTGGTCATCTGCGGAAATAATAAAAAACTCTTTGAATCGCTCCAACAGAAAAAATTCCCTAACGTGCACTTGTTCGGTTTTGTGGATTATATGCAAAAATTGATGAAAGCATCGGATTGCATAATTACAAAGGCAGGCGGCCTTACAGTAACAGAATGCCTGACAATGGGCCTGCCCATGATATTCTTTTATCTCATACCCGGCCAGGAAGAAAAGAACGCAAAGACTATGGCAACTTATGGCGCGGGTGTCATCGCGCTATCTCTGCCTGAGATAAAAGCAGCTGCATTAAGATTCAAAAACGACCCTAAAACTTTCGAATCCTTTAAAAATGCCGCTACAAAGCTTGCAAAACCAAACTCCTGCTCAGATATCCTCGCCATATGATAGCCGAAGTCGCCATACCCATATCTATTGCCCTAAACGAACAGTTTGATTATTCAATTCCTGCATCTTTAACGCCTAAAGTCTCAATTGGATGTAGAGTACTGGTGCCATTCAGAACTTCGATCATTTTAGGTTACGTTGTCAAATTAAAAGTGCATTCCAAATTCATGCGCCAGTTAAGGCCTATCTTAAAAAATTTAGACAGCCAGCCTATCTTAGATGATGAGCTTTTTAAAATAGCTCATAAAATACAAAAAGAGTATTTTTGCTCTCTGGCTCAGGCAATACAGGTTATTTTGCCCATAGGTGTGAAAAACACAAAAAGCGCGATATCAGAAGATCAGGAACAGCCAAAGCAAACTATACCTTGCTTTGATATCAAAACAACAGAAGAGCCAAAAAGCCATATCGTTTTGATCCAAGACCTATCAAACAAAACGCGCTGGATCAAATATGCTGCTTTTATAAAAAGCACGCTCAATGCCAAAAAAAGTGTTATTTTTTTAATCCCTGACCATGAAAAAATAAATAGCGCTATAGAATTCCTGAACTTAGGTATTAGCCCTTTTATCATTACATCCAGCATATCAGCCCAAGGATCCTTACGCGCCTGGACAGCAATAAAAAAAGCCCCATATTCATTTGTGCTAGGAACACGTTCAGCTATCTTTGCGCCAGTCAACAATTTAGGCCTTATTATTATTGAGGAAGAGGAACACTTCGCCTACAGGCAAGACCAGGTGCCGCATTACAAGGCCTTTGAAATGGCTCTGGAGCGAATAAAAGAACATAAGGCAAAGCTTGTGCTAGGCTCGTTTGTTCTGTCTCTGGACGCTTATTATCTTTATAAAAAACATAAAGCCTCATACATATGCCTAGAACGCCCTGAACCATGGCCTAAGGTTCGGATCATTGATATGCGCCAGGAGTATGTGCCTAAGGGCAAAGAAAAGATCATCTCAAAAAGCCTTGAGTACCAAATAGCCAATATCTTGCAGCGCAATGGAAAATTGCTTATTTTTGTAAATCAAAAGGGCTTTTCGACATTCCTGTATTGCCCAAAATGTAAAAAAACCCAGACCTGCCCGCGCTGCAGCTCTTCGCTAAAATATCATTTTAAAGAAAAGGCGGTCATCTGCCCTTCGTGTACTTTTAAAACTGCTGCCTTTGACATCTGCCCTGCATGCCGAAGCACTTACATCAAATATTCTGGGTATGGTTTAGAAAAGGTTGAAAGTGAACTAATTCGCCTTTTTCCGTCACTCAAAATACATTCTTACGAAAAGAGGGAGGCAGTATTGCCGCCTTATGATATAATGCTCGCAACTGCCCAATTCTTAGAAAACCCATATTTCAATACATACAGTTTTGATACAGTATGCGTTATTGCCTGCGAACAGATGCTTGGGCATATGGATTTTCGTTCCACTGAAAAAACTTTTTCTCGGCTTTTTAAATTACGTTCTTGCGCGAGCAAAGAGATCATTCTCCAAACGCATGTGGTAGAGAACGACGCGTTGCAACTTTTAAAAGATAATGATCCAAGCGCGTTTTTTAAAGAAGAGCTAAAAGCTCGTAAAGAACTTAAACTTCCGCCTGTTGCGCGAATGGCGGCTTTAAATATTCGCTCTAAAAATGAAACTAGCGCGAAGAACAAGGCAAATACATTTTATAAAAAATTAAAGAAGCTAACCGGAAACTACGAGGCATTTGAGCCAATGGCCTGCGTCCCATTTAAGGTGCGGGGTAATTACAGGTACCAGATACTGATAAAATATGACAGCTTGGACAGTATTCAAAATATCATAAAGGCTATGGCCAGCGAGCGTAAACAGAATGTGATCGTTACTTTTGAGCCATGAAAATAATATTCTTTGGTAGTGGAAAATTCGCAGTATCGGTCCTTGACGCCATAAAACACTCTGGCGCGGCCGATCGCGATGTTTGCCTTGTTGTCACGCAGCCCGATAGAAAAAAGGGCAGGCATCTTTCTTTGGGGGCAACACCCGTAAAAGAGTATACCCTTAGCCACCGATGGGATATTTTTCAGCCTGAAGACATCAATTCCGCGTCGTCCGTTAAAACTTTAAACAAATACCGGGCAGATGTTTTTATAGTCGTATCCTACGGCCGCATACTGTCTAAGAAGGCCTTAAGTCTGCCTAAAGAGCTATGCGTGAATATACACGCGTCTCTCTTACCAAAATACAGAGGCGCGGCTCCCATACAATGGGCCCTGATCTATGGTGAAATAAAGACCGGCGTCTCTTTTATACGCATGAACGAGCGGATGGATGAAGGAGATATCCTTTATAAAAAAGAGATCAATATCGATCCTTTAGACCGCGCGGACACTCTTGAGGAAAAACTCGCGGCATTAGCTTCAAGTAACATAGACAAGGTATTGCGATCTATTGAAAATAACAAGTTAAGATCTATACAACAAAATGATAAAGACAGCTCAAACGCGCCGCGTATAAAAAAACAAGACGGTTTAATACATTGGGACGCTTCTTCGAAGCGGGTCTATGACAGCTTCCGAGGCTGCTTTGGCTGGCCGGGCAGTTATTGTTATTACAATGGCAAAATGTTAAAGATTATTGATATGGAACCTACACAGAATACAACAACAGGAAAACCAGGAGAGATCGTTGATATAAAAATGGATTCCCTTGAAGTCGCCTGCCGCGTTGGTTCAATATTGATCAAAGAAGTACTGCCTGAATCCCACCATAAGATGACAGTCAAGAGTTTCTTGGCTGGGCACCAGATTAAAATCAGTGACAAATTAACCTCTATGTGCTAAAATTCTGAACTATGCCGGAACTGAGAAAAGATCCTATAATTGGCCGTTGGGTGATCATAGCCGTTGAACGCGCGCGCAGGCCCAAAGGTTTTAAAACTGCTTTTTCTATACAGGATGAAGGGGAGTGCCCATTTTGCGAAGGCAAAGAGGCGCATACCCCGCCTGAGATATTTGCTATCCGCAAAGAAGGCACCAAACCCAACCAACCAGGATGGGATACTCGCGTGGTCCCCAGCAAAACCCCTTTTTTACGCGTAGAAGGCGAACTCAACAGGCACGGACAAGGCCTTTATGACGTGATGGGCGGCATAGGCGCCCATGAGATCATTATTGAAACACCCCGCCATATTGCTAATATCGCTGACCTTGATGAAGCTCAGATAGCCAAAGTCATCACATGCTGCATTGACCGTTTTGTGGATTTATCCCATGACGAAAGATTTAAATACATGTTAGTGTTCAAAAATTACGGCTGGGATTCAGGAGGAGGCAGAGTAAAACACTCAAGGACCCAGCTTATAGCAACCCCTGTGACGCCCAAAAGGGTCAAGGAAGAGCTTTTAGGCGCGAAAAAATACTATAATTACCATGAACGCTGTATTTTTTGCGACCTTATAAGGCAAGAGATAAAGTCAAAAGACAGGATAGTCTTTGAAACGGATGATTTTGTGGCTATGACCGCGTTTGCTTCAAGATCGCCTTTTGAAACATGGATACTGCCGAAACAACACAGCTGCGACTTTTCAAGCATGAGCGTTGAATGCAGGTTGCATTTAGGTAAGATGCTTAAAAAAGTCCTTACAAAAATAAAAATAGGCCTTGATGACCCTCCTTATAATTATATTTTACATACAGCCCCTTTTAGGAAAAAGATAAGCAAGGCAGGCTATTGGAAAACGATCGAAGACGATTACCATTGGCATCTTGAGATCATGCCAAGATTGACGAACCCCGCGGGTTTTGAATGGGGGACTGGATTCTATATCTGCCCTATTGCCCCGGAAGGATCCGCCAAATACTTAAGAGAGGTTGAAGTTTAAATGACAGAACTAAGGCGCGACCCAATTGTAGGACGCTGGGTAATAATTAACATTACGAACCCTAAAAAACCCGGTGATTTTAAAGTCGGGCCTCATCACTATGATGACGCTACAAATTGCCCTTTTTGTTATGGCAACGAATATATGACCCCGCCTGAGATACAAGCCTTCAGGCATGAAAAAACTATGGCCAATACTCCTGGCTGGCAGGTACGTGTCGTACCGAATAAATTTCCTGCCCTGCAGATAGAAGGAAACCTTGACAGGAAAGGCCTGGGGATCTTTGACATGACCAACGGCATTGGCGCTCATGAAGTCATTATTGAAACGCCATATCACGCCAAAGATATAGCTGACCTTGAATTGCCTGAAATTGAGCAGATCCTTGATATGTATTGCCAACGCTCCCGCGACCTGGCAAAAGATAAGAGGTTCAAATATATAATGTTATTCAAAAATTACGGAGGGGCCGCAGGCGCGACACTTGACCACAATCATTCTCAGCTGATCGCCCTTCCTATGATACCGAAAAATGTGCTTGAGGAATTGAACGGGTCTGGTAAATATTATGAATTCCGGGAACGCTGTATATTTTGCGACCTCTTAAGCCAGGAATATGAAGAAAAAGAGAGGATACTAACCCAAAACAATAACTTCATAGCTTTTTGCCCTTTTGTCCCGAGATTTCCATTTGAGATGTGGATAATGCCAAAGGCGCACAAACTATTTTACAGTGAAACAACCCAGGAAGAAATATCAGAACTCGCTAAAATACTAAAAGAAGTATTGTTACGTATGAAGATAGCCTTGAACGACCCGCCGTATAACTTTATCATACATACGTCGCCCATTGACGGAGAAGCGCGGCCGGGATATCACTGGCATATGGAAATAATGCCCAGGCTTAGCCGAGTGGCTGGTTTTGAATGGGGAACCGGGTTTTATATTGTGCCAACACCGCCAGAAGTCGCGATAAAGTATCTAAGGGGTGTAAAAATATGAATAATTGTATGCTCCTTGCTTAACACTTGTAAACTTTAAGCTGTTTCGCTTAAAGTTTACTGCGTAAGCTTCGGAGTTAACTTTGTAGGGAATAAGTACCTACAATAAGCAAAGTTAAGGAGGAACAAGAAATGGCTGTCAAAGTAGGTATCAACGGTTTCGGAAGGATAGGGAGGCTTGTTTTTAAAGCCGCGATAGAAGAAAACGCCAAGGGGATCGAGATCGTAGCCGTAAATGATCTTACTGACGCGAAAACATTGGCGCACTTGCTTAAATATGACTCTACCTTTGGCAGGTTTAAAGGCACGGTAGAGGCCAAGGAGAGTTCTTTAGTCGTCAACGGCAAAGAGATAAAGGTCTTTTCGCAAAAAGACCCCGCGCTCATCCCTTGGAAAGATCTAGGGATAAAGATCGTCATTGAATCCACAGGCAGGTTCACTGACGCTGAAAAAGCAAAGGCTCACTTAAACGGCAGCGTTACAAAAGTTATCATTTCTGCGCCCGCGAAAAATGAAGACGCTACATTCGTTATGGGTGTAAATGAAGATAAATACGATGCCAAAAAACATAATATCGTCTCAAATGCATCCTGCACCACGAACTGCCTTGGCCCATTGGCAAAGGTACTTTTGGATTCATTTGGTATAAAGAGCGGTATTATGACAACTATCCATTCCTATACGAATGACCAGGTCATTCTTGATTTCCCGCACAAAGACCTGCGTAGGGCAAGAGCTGCCGGACTTTCGATGATACCTACCTCAACCGGAGCTGCCAGGGCAATAGGCCTTGTCATACCTGAATTAAAAGGTAAATTAGACGGCCTGGCTGTGCGCGTTCCTACTCCGGATGTCTCTTTGGTTGACCTGACCATTGAAACGAATAAACCAACAACAGCAGATGAAGTAATATCAGCGTTAAAAAAGGCTTCACAGACACCCAGGCTTAAAAATGTCTTAGCGGTTTGCGAAGAACCTTTGGTATCTATTGATTTTAAGGGTGTTTCTACATCTTCCATAGTTGACGCGGCTTCCACAAAAGTAGTAGGTAACCTTGTAAAGGTCCTCGCGTGGTATGATAACGAGTGGGGATATTCCTGCAGGGTAGTGGATCTTTGCGAATATATCGCCTCAAAAGGCGTATAACTATCATAGCTACAATCAGTTAAAAAAGGGATGGCTATCAAAAAGCTGTCCCTTTTTTATTTCATATGATAAGATACTCCTTGCGCACAAAGCCCGCAAGGACGGAGCTAAATATAACATTACATTAAGGTGCTTGTGGACGATAGATTGAACTACGAAAGTTTTTTATCAACGCTTTCATCAGAGCAATGGAAGCGCGTAGGCATTAAACGCCGCTCAGGCGTTGCGGCGCCTCTTTTTTCAGTTTACTCCTCAAAAAGTATTGGCATAGGCGAACTTCCCGACATATCTCTTCTGGTTGATTGGTGCAAAGTTACCGGCATGAGCCTGATACAGCTTTTGCCTTTGAATGACGTAGGGTTTAACTTCAGGCCTTATGACGCTCAAAGCAGCTTTGCCATTGACCCTATGTATTTATCTTTAAACGAGCTTATAGGTATAGATATCAGCCTGTATAATAATGAGCTAAAAAAAATAAAGAGCGCGTTCCCTACAGGTGTCAAAAGGGTAAATTATGGGATTAAATCGGCTAAGCTTAGCCTCTTATGGAAAATATTCGAGGATCGCTCTCTTGAGAACGTGGGGGCTTTTACGGATTTCATCAAGAATAACTCTTTTTGGCTGGAAGACTACGCCGTTTTCAAAGTCATCAAAGAAAGGCATGGCGAAGTGTCTTGGGAAGGCTGGGGCGAAGGCCTAAAACACAGAAACAATGATACCTTATGTTCCTTTAAAGAAGCCAACAAAGGCCGCGTCTTATTTTTTAAATGGCTGCAATGGCAATTGTTTGAACAATTCAAAGCGGCAAAAAAATACGCGAGTGACCGTGATGTACTCCTGGTAGGCGATCTGCCTTTTCTTGTATCCCGGGATAGCGCTGATGTATGGTCTCATCAAGATTACTTTAAGCTTCTGTTATTCGCGGGAGCGCCGCCTGATATGCTTTACTCAAACGGACAGCGTTGGGGCATGCCTCCGTATAATTGGGAAGAAATAGCAAAAAATGAATATGACTATGTGGTTGAAAAACTAAAATACGCCCAAAATTTTTATAATATGTACCGGATAGACCACGTTGTGGGTATCTTTAGGGTATGGACCATACCCCTGTCAGAGCCATTGGAAAACGCCGGCCTTGCCGGTGTTTTTGACCCAAAAGAGGAGGCCCTTTGGGAAGAGCACGGCCGTAAGCTCCTAAGCGCCATGATAAATAATACAACTATGCTCGCATGCGCCGAAGACTTAGGCGTTGTTCCTGATTGCTCTAATAAAGTCTTAAGCGAACTTGGTATCCCGGGTATAGATGTTCAGAGATGGAAGAGAGATTGGGGAAAAACTTATGATTTTTCAGGCCCTCTTACCTACAGAAAAAATTCCATAGCCGTTATAGCCACTCATGACATGAGCAGCCTTAAGGCTTGGTGGGAATTTGAAGCAGGCACAGTGGACGAATGTCTTATCAAGAGAAAATGCAAAGAAAAGGATCTGCCGTATGACGCTATAAAAAACCGGCTATTTGACAGCTCAGCATCCCTTCACGGCAGGTTGCGTTGGAAAAAAGAAATAAACTGTTCTGATGCCGTGGATTTCGCGGGCCTTTACAAAGACACATTTGATGAAAAGGATAAATTTTTGAACTTCCTAGATATAGAAAAACCTGAAAATAACCTTCCTTCAAAGTTCATAAAAAGCGCGCTTGAAAAGATCACAGCCAGCGCGTCTATTTTTAGCATACAATTATTGCATGACTGGTTGTCTTTAGATACTCTATTTGACGAAGACCCATGGGAGACAAGGATAAATTTTCCAGGGACTTTGAGCGAAAGAAATTGGCGTTTAGCCATGCCCATATCTTTAGAAGATATGATATCTATACCTGTCAATACTATTATTAGTTCTATCAACAAACAGGGGAACAGGACATGAAGCATACAAAACTCATAGTATTTCAGGTAATTGTAGGTGTCCTGTTGGCTTTTTTTTATTCCAGGCTCACTATACCTAAATTTGATGATTTCAAATTAAAAATTTTAGACATAAGAGGGAGCTGTACTTTTCAGCTTCCCCAACGAGGGACTTATCTTTTAAAGATCTTCGGAGATGATATCCCAGAAAAGGTTTATTTCAATTCTAATCGCGTAGTACATTCTATTTTTAGAAATAGAACGAAGCTAAAAGAATTTTATTATATTCTACCTGCTGAGATCACGAAAAAGGGCGCGAATAAGCTTTTTATGTCCCCTGATGATCGCCGTAGCGTAAAAATAATGAATAACATAGCGTCAACCGATTTTGGAGCTATTCTTTTTAAGTCGTCTATCGCAAAAAATGGCAAAATTCCGTTGTTTTTATTTTTTTCATTTATATTTATTTTCATAGCGTGGGGCCTTGGTGTCAGCTATATTTTAAAAGTATTATTCAACATTTCTTTGGATAATTTTTTCATCAGATATTGCTTCTCATATTTTCCATGTTTGTTACTTTTGTATTTTTTTGATAAGGCGTCAATATTTCTTCCTGTTAGATTATTGTTCCTTGAAAGATCTTATATGGGCGTCATATCACTTTTGATCCTGTCCATTCAAATACCCGTATTATTCGCTTTTATATTACAGGCGGCTGCTCAACGGCCATCCGGAGATAATTATTCTAATATTATTATAACTTCGGGAAAAAATATATCAAAACAACTTATTGGATACAGGGCTGTTGCTTGGGCCATAAAAAAAGACTTTTCTGATAAGTGCATACTCTTCTTTATAGCGTTGTTATTTTCGTGTGCTCTTCTCCTCAGTTTTAATTTAAGTTTTATTGCTGAGTTTTTAGCCAATCTGGCTTATTTATCGCTGGTTACAGGTGTTATCATTAAATTAAAAAAGGCTAGATCGGAGCCTAATGAAGATAGGCCTGCTTAAGCTCTGCGATAAAGCTTCTTTTTATTCACTTGCGTTCATTATTTTTTTTCTGCCCGTATACAATTCTTTTACCTCACTAGGCATTGGCCTTGCAATTTTATGTTTTCTGATAAAGGTTTCGCTAAGCCCTAGGCTGTGCCCAAACTTTATTAAAAAATGGCCAATTATTGCTTTTCTGATAGTATCCGGGCTTTCAATAATTAACTCATGCGATATTTCTTTAAGCCTAATAGGGCTAAGAAAGCTCATGATGCATTTTTTTGTTTTTCTGGCTATCGCCGCTGGTATCACTGATATCAGGCGTCTCAAATATCTTATTTTTGTCTTACTTTTTTCCGCCTTCATAGTTTCTCTTGACGGTTTCTGGCAACATTTTACAGGAACCGACTGGTTTTCTTTCCGGCCTCTTATGGCCTATACTCATTTGGGTATTAAAAGAATTACAGCGTCTTTTTGGCAGGCAGGGAGCCTTGGTATACATATAGGCGCCGTTATACCCGTTTCTTTAAGTTTATTTTTGTTTTATCTTAAAGGTTTCAAAAAGATCATGCTGGGAATCATGACTTTTGTGCTTATATCTATACTAGTGCTTTCTTTTGCTCCAGGCGCGGCTTTTGGAGTATCCGCCGCCATCATATTTTTTGCCTGCGCTAAAAAAGAATGGAGGCTTACATTATTCTTAATGCTTGGGGTATTGCTGGCTTATTTTATTTTGCCTGAATCTTTAACGAATTGGCCGAATGGCTCTTTATTCCAGACGATCTTCGGAAGAATAAAAATGTGGGCTATCACTGTTAAGATGATACAAATACATCCATTTTTTGGCAACGGCCTGCATACTTTTGGCGTCAATTATCAAAAATTATGCGTGCCAGGAGACCCATATTACGGCTTAGGGCCGCCATATGCCCATAACATGTATGTCCAAATGGCAGCAGAGATAGGCCTGCTTGGCCTTTTTTCGTTTATCGCGCTCATAGCCGGAATTTTCAAGAAATTGTGGTATATTTACAGGGCGACAGAAGAGAAGTTTGTTCAAACCTTATCGCTCGGGTTAATAGGCAGTTTTATAGCCTATCTTACGCATGGTATGCTTGAGTCAAGCCTATACACATCGCAGAGTGCCCTTCTTTTCTGGATACTTTCAGGGTTTTCCATCAGCTTATTAAATTTTAAAATTGATGTTGATTTTTAGTAGTTTTTGTATTAAGATATTACTCATATGAGAAGAAGATCTAATCCCATAGGGATATTACTGATTGCTATACTGATCTCGCCCGGGTTGATCTTCGTTTGCCGAGCAGAGGAACAGATCACTATCACAACGTTTTACCCCGCGCCCAATGGCATTTATAGGGAGATGAGGGTCAATCAAATGTCCGTGGGCAAGGCTTACCGTAGCTCATCGCTAGCTGATGGTAATATGATCATCTCCGGCAGTGTCAGTATCGGGTCGGCTAGTACATCCGCAGGCAAACTCAATGTCGTCATGAAGAATGGCCGAAGCAGGTTCACTATAAATGACGATAATAATGTTGGCGTAGAGTTGCGCAGCGTAGGATGGATAAGGATCCCATATATTGATTTTTCTAATGACCCATTTAGCAATTTTGATGTCAGGCTAATATTAAATGGAGATAATATTCTACGCCTTGATGGTGGGACAATGTCATTTAATACCCGTTGCGCGAAGACATATGATCCATTGAATCAATCGCCCTACTATCGTACAAACAGATACGACTCCAAATACGACCATAACGGGAGCAAAGTATTCTCTGAGATCAGCTATCCATAATAAAAACTAACAAGATAAGTGAGGTTTTTATGAAACACAGTATTGAAGTCTGCAAACTTGATAAAGAAAACAAATTCGCGAAAATAAAGCTTAGTTCCGCGGTATATGATCTACCAACTATTTATGCTGCCAGCTATGTTTTTCTTGATAAGGCTTACATCCTTTTAGACAAAGACAAAAACAACAATATTGAAGTTCATCTATATTCCAAGGATTGCTCAGATCTGGAACAACTGGCAAAAGAGTTTTGCAACGAACTTATCAATTACGCGCATTATTTTTCACGCGTAGAAAATAATTCCGGGATAATAAAAACGATCATGCAGAGGGTGCTTTTTTCTGTTAACCCAAAATTTGCCGAGGAAGCCGAAGAACAAGAAATACAGGATTTACTCAAGGAACTGGAAAAAGATACGCCTACAAAAGTGAATAGGACAAATAAAAAAAATGCCTCCACCTCTTCAAAAAAATAGAAACAACATACGCCTGTTACTTAACACGGCTTTATATCTTCCAGAGCATATAGCAATATCACTGAAAGAATATTCTATTTCACGCAAAAAAGTCAAGACAACAAAAAAATATACTTCTATTGAATTTGCAAAAACCGATCTCTCGCGCATATTGGAGTTCGGGAATCATCTCTTATCACTACACCGTTAAATAAATGGCCTTTCCGCAAACAAAACAAGATTGGGCTGTAATGCCGTATAACACGGTAAAGATCCGCGACCGGTATCTTGCGACGACTCATTGGGGTGGCTGGACATCCTTAGACACCGATGAATTCCGTAAGCTAAACAGCCTACTATTGGAACCAGGGACTCCGCTATTTGACCGTTTAAAGAAAAACCGGCTTATTATCAACAAGCGCGACATCGACAAGCTAAGCGACCAATATAGAAAGCTTCACGCAAATTTTTTTCATGATGCCGGACTGCATATCGCAGTGGTAACGAATAGATGCAATTTTGCCTGCTCTTACTGCCAAGGCCGCAATAGCGCCGGAAATAAATACATGGACATTAAGGTCGCCACAAAAGTCCTGGGTTGTTTATTTTCAGTTTCCAATCCTAGCGTTCGCTTAGAATTTCAGGGAGGCGAACCTTTGCTAAATTGGCCTGCCGTAGAATTTTTGACCAAACATGCGCGTAAACAGAATAAGATGGAAAAAAAGAACCTGGCTATCAGCCTTGTCACTAATCTTTCACTTTTGGATAATAAAAAACGCAATTTTTTGATCAATCATGATGTAGAATTCTGTATGTCGCTTGACGGCCCGCAGTATATCCATGATCAAAACCGAAAATTTATAAATGGTAGCGCGACTCATAAAGTAATATGTGAGCATATAGGATCATTGCGGGATACATACCGTAAAAAAAAGATCTCAAGAAAAATAGGCGCGTTGCCGACTATCACGCGCCAGGCTTTAGAAAACCCGCGAGCCATCATAGATGAGTACTTAAGGCTGGGTTTTAACAGCATACATTTACGCGAAATAAGCAAGCTTGGACAGGCAGAAAAAAATTGGCATATCATAGGTTATACCCCTGACGAATTCAACGCGTTTTGGAAAGAGGCCATGGACATCATTCTTGATAAGAACAGAAAAGGTATTTTTATAAAAGAAGAGATGTCGTCTCATATGTTGCGAAAGATCCTCAAGAAAAGCGATCCTTTTTATGTTGATCTGGAGAGCCCTTGCGGTGCCGGCCGCTCACAACTAGCCTATGCTACCAACGGAGATGTCTACACATGCGATGAGGCCAGGATGTTGGGATGTGAAATGTTTAAACTAGGAAACGTTCTTCACGATCCTTATCAAAAACTTATGAAAAACGGAAATCTTTTTTATACCGCGCAGTCATCGCTTTTGAATCTGTGGGATTATAACTCCGCTTTTTCCTCCTGGTCAGGAACCTGCCCTGTTATGAACTTTTATCATCAAAACAATCCAAT
>MNVR01000034.1 GCA_001873995.1 Candidatus Phelpsiimicrobium noxiivivens | reverse complement strand
TCGGCCGAAGAGGCTAAGGCCTACGGTCTTATTGACGAGGTTATTGTAGCAAAAGAAATTAGATCCAAATGACAAGATCCAAATTCCAAAATAGATCCCAATGTCAAATGTATAAAACAAGACGTTTTGAATTCCTATCATTGGGATCTTGGAATTAATTTGGCATTCGTCATTTAACCACGGGGGTTTTTATGAAAAAAAATTATTTGTTGACGCCGGGGCCGACGCCTTTGCCTCCGGAAATATGCGAAGCGTTATCCAGGCCCATAATTCATCATCGCACGCCGCAATTCCAGCTTGTTTTAAAAGAGGCTGCTGAAGGCCTAAAAAACGTTTTTCAGACTAAAAACGATGTTTTTATTTTAACTTCTTCCGGCACGGGCGCTATGGAGGCCGCGGTAGTGAACCTTCTTTCTTGGGGTGATAAGGTGCTGGTGGTGCAGGGTGGCAAATTTGGTGAACGCTGGGCTGAGCTTTGCGAAGCCTATGGCATTAAACCCATTGTTATTGACGTGGAGTGGGGGAAGGCTTTGGATCCGGCAGTTTTAAAAGAGCATCTGGATAAAGAGCCGGCTATCAAAGCGGTATTTGCTACGCTGTGTGAGACATCTACAGGTGTTACTTTTGACATAGAGGGTTTTGGCCAAGTGCTTAAAGATACAGAAGTTATTTTAGTGGTGGACGCGATAAGCGGCTTGGGAGCGATCGACCTTCAGATGGATGTCTGGAATGTTGACGTTGTGGTCTGTGGTTCACAGAAGGGTTTGATGCTTCCTCCCGGCCTTGGGTTTATCGCCGTCAGTAAGAAAGCCTGGAAACTTGTGGAAGAATCCAAGTGCCCTAAGTATTATTTTGATCTTAAGGCTGCTAAGAAGGCGTATGATAAGACAGATACTCCTTTTACGCCGGCAATAGGCCTCGTTATAGCTTTGAATGAAGCCTTAAAGATGATAAAAACGGAAGGTTTGGGCAATATTTTCGCGCGTCATAAGAAATTAGCTAACGCGACGCGCGCGGCGATGCTCGCGTTGGGCCTTGAGCTCTTTTCGCCGTCCGCTGCTTCGGATGGCGTGACAGCGGTCAGGTTGCCAAGCGGCATAGACGCAGACAAGCTTGTCAAGGCTATGCGCGACGAGTATGGCGTCACTATCGCCGGCGGCCAGGGAGAGATGAAGGGTAAATTGATCAGGGTAGCCCACATGGGTTATATGAGTGAATTTGATATTATCTTAGGTATCGCGTGCCTGGAGAAGTTGTTAAAGAAGATGGGCTATGGTTTTGAGCTTGGCGCTGGCCTTAAGGCCGCTCAGGAAGTTTTCTTAAAATAAGCGTAGACCAACAACACGGAGACTCAAATGTTTAAGATCTTGGTGGCGGATTCTTTAGCTGAAGAAGGCATAAATATTTTAAAGAGCTCTAAAGATTTTATCGTAGATATCAGGGTAGGCTTAAAACCTCCGGAGCTTAAAGCCATTGTCGGTGATTACGACGCGCTTGTAGTGCGCAGTGCGACCAAAGTGACCCATGAGATCATTGAAGCGGGCGCCAAATTGAAGATCATAGGGCGCGCGGGAGTGGGTTTAGACAATGTTGATCTAAAAGCCGCGACCGCCAAGGGTATCATCGTCATGAATACTCCTGGAGGAAATACTATATCTACGGCTGAACATACGATGAGTATGATAATGTCGCTTTCACGCTCTATCCCGCAGGCAGACCAGTCTATGAAGAAGAATGAGTGGCGCAGGAAAGATTTTATGGGAGTGGAGCTTTATAACAAGACCATAGGCATTATAGGCCTGGGGCGTATAGGTATGGAGGTGGCAAAGCGCTGTTTGGCTTTTGGCATGAGGGTCAAGGCCTATGACCCGTTTTTATCAAAAGAGGTGGCTGATCAATTAGGCGTTGAGTTGATGAAGTTGGATGAACTTTATAAGAGCGCTGATTTTATTACCGTGCATGTACCTCTGACAGAAGAGACTACAGGTATGATCGGCGATAAGCAATTTGAGATGATGAAGCCGGGCGCTCGCGTCATTAATTGCGCCAGAGGCGGCATCATTGATGAAGCGGCTTTAGCTCGCGCCCTTGAATCCGGAAAGGCCGCTGGCGCGGCGCTGGATGTCTATGTGCAGGAGCCGCCCAAAGACCTTAAATTGGCTAAATTCAATAACGTCGTGTTAACGCCTCATTTAGGCGCGTCAACCGAAGAGGCTCAGATAAACGTCGCCATAGAAGTGGCTCATCAGATAAGCGACGCCTTATTAGGTAAGGGTATACGTAATGCCGCTAATTATCCTTCAGTGGACCCTGAGGCTTATCATGTATTACAGCCGTACATAAATCTTTGTGAAAGGCTTGGGAATTTTACATCCCAGATATCAGAAGGGGCTTTGAATGACGTCAAGATAACCTATAGCGGTGATATAGCTAAGAACGATACGGCTCCTTTAACTATGGCTCTTTTAAAGGGATTGCTTTCCCCCATGCTTCAGGATACGGTTAATTTTATTAACGCGCGCGCGCTCGCGAAAGATCGGGGTATCCGCGTGACTGAAATGAAGGATACCCAAGTCGCGGAGTTTGTCAATCTTATATCTTTGGAAGTTAAGACGCACAAGGAGATCCACAGGATAGCTGGTACTTTATTTACTAAGAGTGAGCCGAGGCTTGTTAAACTAGACGAGTTTTTTGTAGAGGCGATACCTTCGGGATGTATGGTCCTTATGCATAATTGGGATAAACCCGGTATTATCGGCAATGTCGGCCGTGTTATGGGAGAGCATAATATAAATATAGCCGCTATGTCTTTCGGCCGCGACAAACAGGGCGGCCGCGCGCTTACGGTATTAAATGTAGACGCCTGTGTCTCACCGCAGGTGCTTGAAAAGATCAAAGCGCTTGAGCATGTCTTGTCCGTGAAAACAGTCCAATTATGAAGATGAATAAATATTTTAATATTTTTTGCGCGTTTGTAATATTGGCCATTGTTTCTTGCGTCAGTGTTTATGCCGACGAGATAAAAGTAGTCTTTACGGGGCAGTCATATGCCATGCTTTATCCGTGTTCTTGCCCTATGGCGCCCAACGGCGGCGTTGCCAGGCGGGCGGCATTGATCAAAAAACTGCGCGCCGCGGGGCCTAATGTTTTGGTCGTGGAAGCGGGCAGCAGCGTGGCGTCAGGCAGGCAAGACCAGTATTCCCAGAATTATGAAGCAGACATCCAAAGGACTGACGTTTATTTGCAGAGCCTGAAAGCCATGGGTTATGACGCGCTGCTTGTTTCAGGCCAGGAGTGCGCTTTTGGGACGGAGTTTCTTAAGCGCCATGAGGATATGCCGTTTGTATCTACCAATACCGAAGGTGTTGGCAAGCCATATATCATCAAGTCTTTCGGCGGGGTCAAAATAGGCATTTTGGGGCTTACGGATATTTCGGTTCTTTCGCGCGGTTTAGCCGGCTGGCAGGCGCCAATAAGTGTTTTAGGGCAAAGGGTCTCGGAATTAAAAAAGCAGGGCGTTTCTGTTATTATTCTTTTGAGTTCTCTGGAACCCTCGGAAGATGAAGAGTTACTCAAGAATTGCGAAGGTATTGATATAGTGATCAATGGCTCATCGTTTCTGGGTTCCGTGAACCTGGCACAGGCAGAAGGCCCTGTTTATCTTTCTACATGGTGGCAGGCCAAAACGGCCGGTGTCTTGACGCTTCAAACCTCAGGCGCGAAAATAATAAAGAAGAGCCTAGAAAATGTTGTGATGAGCAGCGATATTCCAGCTGACGAGACAGTGGCGTCTTTGCTGCCGCAGTGTTTTGGCGGCGGTGATTGTCAGAGAATTGCAGGGTTTATTGCTAAGTGCGAAAACGCTCAGCAACAAGGATCACGATGCGTCTATATAAGCCCTCAGGAGGCGTCTCTTGTTGTTGTGCGCCCTAAGGCGTGTCGCACATGCCGCGTAGAAGAAGTAGTTAGCTCTCTAAAGGGCCGCCTGGGCCTATTAAAAGTTGAAGAGGTATTAGAAGGCGACGCGAAAGCGCGGGATATCATAGCGGAATTTAAATTGACAATGCTGCCTGCGTACGTTTTAGGTAAAGATATTGAAAGATCGCCAAACTTTTCTGTGCTCGCGTCTGTTCTGCAAAAGGGCAAGGCGTCCTATCTTTTTAAGCCTTCTAATTCCGGCGTGTCGTATATTTTAGCAAGAAAGAGCATACCTAAAAGGCTTGACGTATTTTTTTCTTTTAGCGGCGCTCAACTTCCCGAGCTATTCAGGCTGCTTAAGGCATTTGGCGAAAAACATAAAGATATTGATGTTCATATTAATTTTATCGCGGTGCGGGATGAACAGGGAGCGATGATCTCTAAGGGAGGGGTTTCTGAGATAGAGGAGTTTGCCAGGACAGCCTGTATAGATGAATTGTTACCGCAGAAAACTTATGATTATCTATTGTGCCGTTCAACGCAAACGCAATCAAGTTGGTGGGATACTTGTGCCGCTCAGGGAGGAATAGATGCCGCGCGTGTCAAGGAGTGCGTCTTCTCCGATGCCGGCCGTAAAGCCTTGCTTAAGAGAATCAAGCTTACGGAGGAGCTGGAAGTCGCTTCCGGCCCAACCATTATTGTAGATAATAAAGAGATATTCAGCATAGTAAACGTCCCTAAGTTAGAAGAGTTTGAGAAGGCCGTCTTAGGCTACGAAAAACAGAGAGGTCAGCTATGAATACAGGCATGAACACAGGTAAACAGGCCAAGATCTATATTCTTGATGTAACTAACAGAGACGGCGTGCAGACGTCCCGCATCTGCCTTTCTAAATTGCAGAAAACTTTGATCAATGTTTTTCTTAATCAGATGGGCGTGGCTCAATCCGAATTCGGATTTCCCGTGACCCGGCATGAGCTTAATTATTTGAATGCTAATCTAGAGCTCGCGAAGAAAGGGGTACTTTCGCCTATTCATTTAAGCGGCTGGCTGAGGGCGACTGAAGAAGATGTTGAGACGACGTTTAAAAACGTGCCCGGGATAGAATACCTTAATTTATCTATTTCTACGTCAGATCAGATGATCATAAATAAGTTCAAGGGTAAACTTGATCATAAAGCCGTGATAAAAGAGATGGTGAAGGCAGCCATCCTTGCCAAGCAATCGGGCGCTAAGATAATAGGCGTAAACGCCGAAGACGCGTCACGCACGAATATGGCATACTTGATCGAATTTGCCCAAGCGGCAAAGTCAGCAGGCGCTGATCGCGTCAGATATTGCGATACGCTTGGATGTGACAGTCCTTTTACCATATATGACAGGATAAAACAATTGGCGCAGGCGGTGCAGCTGCCTATAGAGATTCATTGCCACAATGATCTCGGAATGGTTGTGGCAAATTCCGTTTCGGGCGCGAAGGCGGCTGTTGACGCGGGTGTAGACGCTTATATCAATACCTGCGTAAACGGCATGGGCGAACGCGCGGGAAACGCGGATCTGGTAAGCTGTATCCTTGCTATTAAATATGGTTTTGGTTTCAAGGACGAGTATCAGCTTGATGAACGCGTAGATCTTAAATTGGCCTGGAGAATATGTAAATACGCCTCTTATGCTTTCGGCGTGCCTATCCCTATCAATCAACCTGGCATCGGAGCTAACGCGTTTGCCCATGAATCAGGCATACACGCGGATGGCGCCTTAAAAGACAGGCGCAATTATGAACTTTATGATTATGAACAATTAGGCCGTGGCGAACCTGAAATTATAGACACAGGAAGGCAGATCACCGCGGGTGAGTATTCAGGTATTAAAGGTTTCAGAAATGTCTATGACAAGATGGAAGTTGTTTTTAAGAATGCTGAGGAAGCCGCGAGGGTCTTAGAACTTGTGCGCTACGCCAACGTGCATAATCAAAAGCCTTTAGTGCAAGACGAGCTAAAATTTGTAGCTCAATATCCGGACATCGCGCAAAAAATATTCACAATGAAGCCATGAACACAGTTTTAGTAGGGTTGCAATGGGGAGACGAAGGCAAAGGCAAGGTCATTGATATCTTGTCTAAGAACGCGCGTTATATTGTACGCTATCAGGGCGGCAATAACGCGGGGCATACTGTCGTAGTTAACGGCGCGTCTTTTATCTTCCATCTTTTACCATCGGGTATCTTGCATAAAAATAAGGTCTGCGTCATAGGCAGCGGTGTTGTCGTAGACCCGGCTGTCCTTCTTGATGAAATATACTCTATCCGTAAACGCGGTATTTCCGTGGACGGGCGCGTCAAGATATCAGAGCAGGCGCATGTCATTTTTCCTTATCACAGGATATTAGACGCTTGCAGAGAGACAAAGAGGGCTAATAAGATCGGGACCACCGGCCGCGGTATAGGCCCTTGTTACGCTGACAAGGCCTCACGCTGTGGCATCAGGATGGGGGATCTTCTTAACCCACGCCTCCTTAAGGAAAAATTAAAAGATAATCTGAAAGAAAAGAATGAGATCTTTAAAAAAGTCTATCACCACCCGGGTTTCAAATTTAACGAGCTCTATGATATTTATTCTGCTTATGGCCGTAAGCTGAAGGAATGCGTATGTGATACGGTTATTTTATTAAATGACGCCATTAAAAAAAACGCGCCTGTCCTTTTTGAAGGGGCACAGGGCACTTTTCTTGATATTGATTTTGGGACTTATCCTTTCGTTACTTCTTCTAATACGGTTTCCGCGGGCGCCTGCATAGGCACAGGGATAGCTCCGACAAAAATAAGCCGGGTGGTTGGTGTGGTCAAGGCTTATACAACGAGGGTAGGCGAGGGGCCTTTTATGACAGAGTGTTCTAAAGCGCTTGGTGAATATATTCGTTCCAAGGGGCGCGAATTCGGCGCGACGACAGGCAGGCCGCGAAGGTGTGGTTGGTTTGACGCGGTGTTGATTCATCACGCTGTTATGATCAATGGCGTGGATTCTATGGCAGTGATGAAGCTTGATGTGCTGGATGATATGGAGAGCTTGAAGATATGCACAGCGTATAAGTATAAAGGTAAGACATTCACGTGTTTTCCCAATGATCTTGAAGTGATGCAGAGAGCTAAGCCCGTGTATAAAGAGTTTCCCGGCTGGAAAATAACTACTAGAAAAATAAGAAGTTACAAAAATTTGCCAAAACAAGCAAGGCATTATATTTCAGCTATTGAAGATATATGCAAGGCTTCAGTCGATATCGTATCTGTAGGTTCCGGCCGAGATGAGACCCTATTTAGGTAGACCCCGTTAGAGATAGGCCGCCCTTAGGCGACCGTTTAGCGCCTATAATGTTAATGATAAAATAGCGTTTCTATAATTGCCAAATTTAACATAATCATGGTGAGCGTTATCTCTAATGGGGTAAACAGGAAGTTTGGCTTGACGAATGATTTTTGCTGTGTTATTGTAAAAATACTTGTAAACTACAGGAGGATAATATGTCCAGGAAGAAATTTTTGACATTATGCGCAGGGTTGACAGCCGGCATAATATTGTTAAATCTGACAGGATGCACTGTAATATTTCAAAAAGGGCGCAAATCTGACATAGAGAGGATCCAATCCTTAGAAGAAGAGGTTGATAGGCTTGCTGGTATAAAATCTGAGTTGGAGAATAAGCTTAAAGGCATAGAAGGCGTGAGTTTAAGTATGGAAGACAGGGGCCTTGTAATTACATTTTTAGACGAGGTCCTATTTGATTCTGGTATGGCAAAGATAAGGCCTGAGGCTTTCTCGGCGCTTGATAAGGTAGCTTCGGTCATTATAACAAAGGCCGCGGATCTAAATGTAGGTATTGAAGGGCACGCGGATAACGAACCTATAAAACATTCGGGATGGAAGACCAATTGGGAGCTTTCAACGGCGCGTTCCACAAGCGTCCTTCATTATCTGCTTGAAAAAGGTGTATTGCCTGAAAAGCTGGCAGCTATAGGCTATGGCGAATATAGGCCCGTTGCTTCTAATGATACTCCGGAAGGCCGCCGCAAGAACCGCAGGGTGGAGATAGTCATTCTGCCTGAGTTGAAGAAAGTCGCTAAGGATGTCCCCGGGTTTACGCCGAATAAGACGGGCACAGGTATGTTGGAACCAAAAGAGAACTTAAAATAAATGCCGGTGAAGGTTCTTTATTCCAATAAGTATTATATTTTTTTCGCGGTAGCGGCCATTATCGTTTTGTCGTCGCTGGTAAAGGCAACAACGGACCTTAACAAATTTAAAAGAAATTTTCGGGATGAGATGGCTCAGAGGCTTGATCTTGAAGAAAAGACGATGAGCCTTCAGAACGGCAGGGCAGCCATCAGCGCGGAAGCCAAGATATTGAGAGCGGAAGTCATAAAAAATAAGCGCGTAATAGCTCAATTGAAAGAAGAGCTTGCGTTGGAACAAAGTCAAAAAGCTGTATTTGTGGCAGAGTCTAAAAATACGAGTGAAACGGGGGGTGTCTGATGAAGAAAGTAGCTAAGAAGCCTAAGGCTACAGAGATCAAGCCTAAAAAGAAGCTTATCAGTAAAAGAGTTGTCAGGCCAAGACGCAAGGCTGCCGTGGTTGCTAGTAAGCATGAAATACCTCTCTCTGATATGAAGGCCGAGCAGGCTAAATATTATACGGGGATCACGGGTCCTTCTGAGCCATATTACAAGAGATCAGCCGTAGCTGAATTAGAACACCGTCAGATACCGGCGCGCTATGATGAAGATATTATTGTTCTGCAGATACGCGATCCTTGGTGGGCGCATTCGTATTGGGATGTGTCATCAGGCACCGCGAATAGATTAAAGAATGAGCTGGGTGATGTTTTTGACAGGGCCCGTTGGATATTGCGTTCTTATGACGTAAGCTGTCTTAATTTTGACGGCTCAAACGCGCATCGTTTCTTTGACACCAGTGTTGATTTTGACGCCAGGAACTGGTATTTGAATTTTGGGTCTCCGGGGACGTCCTGGTGCGTGGATCTTGGTATTACTCTGCCGGACGGCAATTTTATAACGGTTGTTCGTTCCAATACTATTTCGCTTCCACTGGACGGGCCTTCCTGGGTCACTGATGAAGAGTGGATGATACCCGACGATGAATTCAGGCGGCTTTACGGCATGTCCGTAGGCCTGGGCCCTAATGTTTCAAGCCCTGTAGGAAAATTATGGCAAGAGAGGCTCAAAAAAGATATTTCATCCAGGGGATTGGCTTCCATGGGTGTTTCATCGCCCGTAAAGAAGATCAAAGAAAAAGGTAACTTTTGGCTTGTCGTGGACGCTGAATTGATAATCTATGGCGCCACAGAGGCAGACGCGCGCGTTACTGTGCAGGATAAGGCAGTAAAACTCAGAAAAGACGGTACTTTTACCCTGCGTTTTGCTTTACCCGATGGAAAACAAGTCATACCTGTTGTGGCTTCGTCGGCTCATATAGATGAAACGCGCACGATCACGCCTATCGTCGCTAGAAAAACAACGCGAAACCCCTAAAATACGATGATTAAGGGATATCTATGCTTGGTGTTGCACGGACATTTACCTTATGTGCGCCATCCTGAGCATGAAGATTTTTTGGAAGAAGATTGGCTCTATGAGGCGATGACAGAGACCTATATTCCTCTTATCGCGATGTTTGAACGATTAAGCCAAGACAGAATAGATTTCCGCATGACCATGTCTATTACTCCCACCCTGGCTTCCATGCTGACGGATGACCTGTTACAGCAACGTTATTTAAGGCATCTTAACCGATTGATAGAGCTCGCGCATAAAGAAGTAGAAAGAACACGGTGGGTGCAGGGATTTCAGGAACTTGCCGTGATGTATCTAAATATCTTTGTTAACGCGCGGGAACTTTTTGAAAGGTATCACCGCAACCTTGTTTCTGCTTTTAAGCGTTTTCAGGATGCCGGTAATTTAGAGATCATAACTTGCGGGGCGACTCACGGTTTTTTTCCGTTGATGGGTGTCGTCAAGGCTTCTGTGCGCGCGCAGGTCAAGGTTGCCGTCGCGAATTATGAGAAAAATTTCGGGCGAAAACCCAGGGGTATCTGGCTTCCGGAATGCGGCTACAATCCAGGGGATGATGAGATCTTAAAAGAGAGCGGTATCAAGTTTTTCTTTGTTGATTCTCACGGCATCCTGCATGGCACGCCGCGTCCTAAATACGGCGTATTCGCGCCGGTTTACTGTAAATCAGGGGTCGCCGCCTTCGGAAGGGATACGGAATCTTCCAAACAGGTCTGGTCCAGCGTTGAAGGTTATCCAGGTGATTATTATTATCGCGAGTTTTATCGTGACATAGGCTTTGACCTTGAATACGAATACATTAAGCCTTATATACTCCCGGATGGAGTCAGGATAAATACGGGTATAAAGTATTTTCGTATTACCGGGGCCTCAGATGAAAAGATGCCTTATGAACCCCGCGTGGCGCGGGAAAAAGCCGCTTTCCACGCTGGTAATTTTATGTTTAACAGGGAAAAACAAGTAGAGTATCTTTATGATGCGCTTGGCAGAAAGCCTATCATTGTGTCTCCTTATGACGCTGAGCTCTATGGCCACTGGTGGTTTGAAGGCCCTATGTGGCTTGAATTTCTTATCAGGAAGATAACCTATGACCAGAAGACTATTAAATTGGTGACTCCTTCTGAATATCTGGCTGAAAATCCCAGAAATCAGGTGCTTACTCCTTCAATGTCGAGCTGGGGTTGGAAGGGGTATTCTGAGGTATGGCTTCAGGGGTCAAATGATTGGGTCTATAGGCATATGCATAAGGCTTCAAACGTCATGACGAGCTTGGCCAAGCAGAATCCAGACACTAACGGTTTAAAGAAGAGGGCTTTGAATCAGGCGCTGCGTGAGCTACTGCTCGCGCAGAGTTCGGATTGGGCGTTTATTATAGCTACGGGGACGCATGTCTCTTATGCCCAGCGCAGGACTAAAGACCATCTCTTGAGATTTTTCAAGCTATCCGAGGACATATCCAGCGACAATATTGACGAAGAATTTTTGAAGGAATTAGAATATAAAGACAATATTTTCCCTGAGATAGATTACCGCGCGCACCAATAAATTATTTTTTAGAAACGCTCGGCGCGCGCGTTGTATCCGCCCAATCGTATGGCGGATTTCTTTTAGAAGATACAATGACATTATCAGAGCATTGCCGGACTCAAACAGTTTTTGACAAATACTTTTCGAAAAACTATTCACTCATAACATGCCTCTTTATGCTGCTGAATAACATAATCAAAAACTTGCTAATATTTAAGTTGTTAATGAAAGAACCTAGATATGTTAGATAGAAAAAAAATACCGGAGCATATAGCTATTATAATGGACGGGAACGGCCGCTGGGCGAAAAGAAGAGGGCTATCGCGTAGCGAAGGCCATCGTAAGGGTATGGCCGTTTTAAAAGATATTATTAAGGCCTCTCTTGAGTTAGGCGTAAAGTTTTTGACGGTTTACGCGTTTTCCACTGAAAATTGGAAAAGGCCCAAGCTTGAGACAGATTTTCTTATGGATATGTGTGAGAAGATCATAGTCCGTGAACTGCCATATATGCTTAAGAGCGACATACGGCTTAGGCATATAGGGCGCCCGGAGGTCTTGACTGAGTCTTTGCGCAAGTGCATAAATAGGACAGAAGAATTGACGCGTAATAATCGTAGGCTTGTATTTGGGCTTGCTTTTAATTACGGTTCTCGCCTGGAGATCTTGGACGCGGTAAGGGCAATAGCACAGGACGTAAAAACTGGCGCGCTTTTGCCTGAAGATATAACAGAGGAGTTGTTTAAAACCCATCTCTATACGAAAGACTCGCCTGACCCTGATCTCCTTATTAGGACGAGCGGCGAGATGCGCGTTAGTAATTTTTTGTTATGGCAGATAGCTTACTCAGAGTTTTATGTGATAAAAAAACAATGGCCTGATTTTAACAAAAGAGAGCTTATGCGCGCTATTGAAGTTTACCAAAAACGATGCAGGCGTTTCGGAGGTATTGAATGATCAGCCGGAGGATCTTGTCAGCTATCCTTTTGTGTATTTTTTCTTTTATAGCTATCTTTTTTGAAGGCCTGTTCGTGCTATCGGCAATCGTGCTCATATCCCTGGGGCTATATGAGTTCTTCAGTCTTATAGAAAAAAAGGGTATTCCTATGTATAAATATTTTGGTACGATCATAGGGGTCATTATTCCGCTTTCGGTTTATTTCCGTTTTGAGCTGACCAAGGGGTGGGAGCTATTATTTTTAAGCCTCGCGCTTGTGACGCTTTTTATCCTTCAGTTCTCCAGGCGCGACAGTACGAATGCCGTCGTGGGTATCTCTACGACTATGTTCGGCATACTTTATATTTCGTGGCTATTCAGTTTTATAATAAAGCTGAGGATGCTGCCGAATGGTATAGCTTTGGCAGGGTGCTTATTGCTTGTGACCAAGGGCGCTGATATCGGCGCTTTTCTTGTTGGTGTTAAATGGGGCCGCCATTCTCTTATTCCGCGTATCAGCCCTAAAAAGACCATTGAGGGCGCTATGGGAGGCGTTATATTTGGTGTAGCGGCCGCGTTGGCATGTAAGTCGTTGTTTTTGCCTGGCCTGTCTATTTTTTCGTGGTTGAATATGGTATTAATAGGTTTTTCTTTAAGCGTCCTGGGTTTATTGGGAGACCTCTCGGAATCATTGATAAAGAGGGATTGCGCGGCTAAAGATTCCAGTGTCATATTTCCAGGCATGGGGGGCGTATTAGACGTTATAGACAGCTTATTATTCACAGCTCCGGCTTTTTATTTTTTTATGAATTTTTATCTTAGCCGCGCTTTTTCAAGCGGCACGAGCTTTTAGGCGATGAAGAAAAAAAATATAGTAATCCTGGGTTCAAGCGGGTCCATAGGTGAAAACGCCCTGGATGTAGTCAGGCAATTTAAGAACAAGTTTCGTGTCTTAGGTCTTTGCGTCAACGCCAACACCGATAAGTTAATGGCTCAGGTAAAAGAATTCAGGCCTGAGTTTGCAGCTGTCGCGGATATTCCCGCGGCCCGCGCAATGAGGCCTTTAGGGCGCTGGGGAACTAAAGTTCTGCAAGGCAGGGATGGGGTCTGCAGGCTTGCTTCTTTAAAAGAGGCGGACCTTATCCTCGTTGCTATCGTAGGAAGCGAGGCCATTTTTCCTATTCTTAGCGCGATAAGGGCCTCAAAAACCATAGCTCTTGCCAATAAGGAAGCCATTGTAGTCGCGGGGGATACTATTCTTGCCGAGGCAGGCAAGTATAAGGCACAGATCATACCTATAGACAGCGAACAAAGCGCTATTTTTCAGTGCCTGCGCGGCAATAAAAAAGCTGAACTGGGTACCATTTATCTGACTGCTTCCGGAGGCCCTCTGGTGGATATGCCTTTGAGCGGTATGAACAAATGCTCTGTCGATAAAGTGCTGGTGCATCCGCGTTGGAAGATGGGCGAGAAGATAACCGTTGACTCCGCGACGCTAATGAATAAAGGGCTTGAAGTCATTGAAGCCATGAAGCTTTTTGATATAGGTTTAGAAAGGATCAAGGTCTTGATCCATCGGCAGGCTATAATTCATTCTATGGTAGAATTTCAGGATGGCTCAATGCTCGCGCAAATGGCGGTAACGGACATGCGCCTGCCTATTCAGTACGCCCTGACATTTCCAGAGCGTTGGCAAAACGATCGTTTCCGGCTGGATATTTTGAATACAGGCGTTTTATCATTTTCAAAACCAGACTTGGTTAAATTTCCCTGCCTTGAGCTGGCCTATGAAGCGGCGCGCCTGGGTGGAGCCGCGCCGTGCGCCTTGAATGCCGCTAATGAAGTAGCAGTGGATGCTTTTTTAAGGCATAAGATATCATTTGGATGTATTCCTAAAGTGATCGAAAAAGTTGTAGAAAAAAAAGATTTTTCTGTCAGGGATGTTTCGTTGGACAATATTTTCAATACGGATAAGGCGGCGCGGGAGCGCGCTTTACAGTTGGTTGAATTTTACGGGAAGAGAGGTCGTTAAGCGATGATCATATTTCTTGTTATTTTAAGCGTTTTGATTCTTGTTCATGAACTTGGCCATTTTATATTCGCTAAGCGCCTGGGCGTAAAAGTTGAGAAATTCTCGCTGGGGTTCGGCCCGAAGTTATTTTCGAAAAAAGTTGGTGAAACAGAATACATGCTTTGCGCCATACCTTTTGGCGGATTTATCAAAATGGCAGGTGATAATACTGAAGAATTTAAAGGCAGGCAGGATGAATTCTTCGGCCGCTCACCGGGGCATAGGGCGCGTATCATATTCGCGGGCCCGTTTTTTAATTATGTTTTAGCTTTTTTTTGCCTGTGGATGGTATATTTCCTGGGTTTTCCTAAATTTACTACTATCATTGGTGAGTTGATCCCAGGCATGCCGGCAGAGGTTGCTAGCCTAAAAGTCGGAGATAATGTCCTGGAGGTTAACGGTGTAAAAGTCGTGTTCTGGGAGGACCTCACCAAAAATATCCACGCCAGCAAAGGTAAAACGCTTAAATTGCATGTCAAGCGAGGCCTCGCTGAGTTTGACACGGAATTGACGCCTCAGATGAAAAAGGTGGAGACTGTCTTTGGCAAACAGGTAGAGGTCGGGTTGATAGGTATTAAGCCGTCTGAGGATATCATCAAAGTGCGTTATGGTTTAGGCGAGGCCCTGGTGAAGGGCACTAAAAGCTTGATAGAGATGACAATAGCTACGCTGGCAGCCATTTTTTATATTGTCGCGGGAACAATCTCGTTCAAGGAGTCTGTCACAGGGCCTTTGGGTATATTTTTTATTGCCACAAACGCGGCTAAGATAGGATTCTCCGCCATACTGCACGTCGTTGGGATCCTTAGCATGAGCCTGGCTATTTTTAATCTTCTTCCTTTACCTATTTTAGATGGCGGCCATATCGCTCTAGCTGGCCTTGAAAAGTTACGCAAGAAACCATTGGGCCAAAAGACTGAAGATGTTATCAATAATATTGGTTTGAGTTTTCTTATAATCCTTGCGGTTTTTATATTTTGCAATGATCTTATTCGCTACGGCTACTGGGATAAGTTTATGGCGCTGTTTGTGAGATGATCCCGGCGTATAGCGTAGAGCGTATAGCGAATATGAAAAACAGATGAACACTGATAAATATGCATAAAATAGAACGCAGGAAAACACGCACAGTCAAGATCGGAAAAATTAAGATAGGTTCAGGCCATCCTGTTGCCGTGCAATCCATGGTCAAGGTCAGGGCTCAAAATGTTGCCGACGCTGTAGAGGAAATAAGAAAATTAGAGATAGCGGGTTGCGATATAGCTCGTATTGCCGTTGAAGACGCCAAAGACGCGAGAGCTATTAAGGACATTAAAAAGCGTATTAATATACCTCTTGTCGCGGATATCCACTTTGATCACCGGTTAGCCCTTCTGGCAATGGAAGCTGGCGTAGACAAGATAAGGCTTAACCCCGGGAATATTTATAAGATCCAAGAAGTCAGGGCTGTCATAGCTGCCGCGAAAAACGCGCGGATCCCAATACGCATAGGATCTAATTCTGGTTCTTTGAGAATAAGAAGCAGGGATGCCGCGGGCGCATTAGTGGCGAGTGTTGTGGATTATTTAAAGATCTTTAAAAATGCCGGCTTTAAGGATATTGTTATATCTCTTAAGGGCTCAGATATTACGGATACGATAGCCGCGTATGAAAAAATGGCGTCTTTATGCGACTATCCTTTACATGTTGGAATTACAGCCACAGGCTTGCCATTGGATGGCATTGTTAAGTCTAGCGTCGGCATAGGAATATTGTTATTCAAGGGTATTGGTGATACAATAAGAGTGTCTTTACTTGATGAGCCCAGGCAGGAAGCTGCGGTAGCCAAGTTTTTGCTTAACAGTTTGGGGCTGCGTAACTTTGGGCCTGAATTGATCTGTTGCCCTACATGCGGCAGGTGTGGAGTAGATCTTCTGAAAAAAGCGCGGAGGTTCCAGGAAAGGTTAGATGATCTGCCTGAAGCTCAGCGCTCTAGGCTTAAAAATAGCAAGATAGCCTTGATGGGGTGCGTGGTCAACGGCCCCGGAGAAGCCTGCGAAGCTGACCTAGGTATAGCCTTTTCAAGGCACAAAGGTATTATATTTAAGAAGGGAAGTATCGTAAGTACGGTTAGCCTGGGCCGGGGCGCGGAAACGCTTTTTGCCATTTTAAAGAAAGGTTTGTAAGTAAGGGAGAAGTTCATGAGCGAGATAAAAGAAAAGATCCGCCAATATCTTATTTCCGGCGACTATCTTTCCGATAAAAAAGACAGGCATACGGTAGATAAAGAAAAGCTTAAAAAAGATATCTGCAAAGGCATTGACCACGTTATTTCTTTTGACAGAGTGGCGCTTACGACAGAAGAGAAAGAAGAGATCGTCTGCGAACTCATGGATGAGATGCTTGGTTTCGGGCCGTTGAGTTCTTTGCTTAATGACGGCAGTGTTTCTGAAATAATGGTTAATGGCCCTGACACAGTATATATGGAAAAGAACGGCACGATGTTGTTAACGGATATAAAATTTGACAATTCGCGCCATCTTATGCAGATTATAGAAAGGATATTGGCGCCCACACAGCGCCGCGTGGATGAATCTTCTCCTTACGTGGACGCGTCTTTAGCTGACGGTTCGCGCGTCAATATCATTTTGCCGCCTTTATCTCTTTTGGGCCCGGTTGTCACCATAAGAAAGTTTTCTCGCGAGATAGCGGTAATTGAAGATCTTTTAAAACGCGGCACCTTAACTGATAAGATGGCCAGTTTTTTAATAGCTGCCATTAAGGCCAAGCTTAATATTATTTTTGCCGGGGCGACGGGCGTAGGCAAAACGACTACACTCAACGTTTTGTCTAGCTATATCGCTGAGAACGAACGCATCATTACTATAGAAGATACGGCTGAACTGCGTTTGAAACAGAGGCATGTCGTTCCTTTGGAGACAAGGCAGGCTAATGTTGAAGGTAAGGGTGAGATCCCGATAAGGGAGTTATTTAAAAATTCTTTGCGCATGAGGCCTGATCGTATCATCTTAGGCGAGATCAGGGGCGCCGAGGCTTTGGATATGCTCCAGGCTATTTCAAGCGGCCATGACGGGGCTTTGGTTGTTTTGCACGCGAGTTCGCCGCGCGATGTTATTTCTCGCATAGAAACTATGATCATTACGTCAAATACATCCATACCTCTCTGGGCTATTAGGCGCCAGATAGCGAGCGCCATCGATTTGATCGTGGTGCAGGAGCAATTGAGCGACGGCAAGCGCAAGATAACGCATATTACTGAAGTCGGCGGTATGGATGGCGAGGATGTAGTTCTAAAAGACCTGTTTTCATTTGAGATAAAAGGCGTTTCCGAAGAACATAATAGCGTGGTTGGCCAATGGCGGATAGGCGGGGTCGTGCCGTCTTTTTATCCTACTTTCAGGCTGCTCGGTATTGCTCTGCCAGAGGATATATTTACGGCAGAGTAGGAGGCCGTTGGAAAAACTCTAGAACGGCCTTGATTACCTGCCTGCCGGTAGGCACCGATTTCGAAAAATGATTGCACAGATTGCAAGGTAACCAGAGAGTATTGGGTTTTTCAATGCTCTCAGTAGAGGGTAATTTTAAGAATGTTCCAGACTAAGTCATTTATTTCAACTTTAAAAGAGGCGCCGGAGAGCGCGGAGAGCAACTCACATAGGCTTATGCTGCGCGCTAACATGGTGCGTATGTTGGTAGCGGGTGTTTATTCGTATCTGCCACTGGGCTATAGGGCTCTTTCAAAAATAGAAAGTATTATCCGCCAGGAGATGAATAGCGCCGGCGCTCAGGAAATCCTATTGCCGAGCTTACAGCCTCTTGAATTATGGCAAAAGACCGGGCGTGACGAACTTTTAGGCGAGACAATGATCCGTTTTACGGACCGGCGGGGCCGCAAATTGTGCCTTGGCCCTACTCACGAAGAAGTGGTGACTGAGCTCGCGGCTAATTTTGTCAAGTCTTACAGGGACCTGCCATTTGTTTTATACCAGATACAGACTAAGTTTAGGGATGAGCTTAGGCCGCGGTTCGGTATAGTGCGCAGTTGTGAATTCATTATGAAGGACGCTTATAGTTTTGACCGTGATACGAAGGGTTTAACCGAGATCTATGAAAAAATGCGCCTCGCATATGAAAAGATATTCAGGCGTTGTGGATTGGATTTTGTCTCTGTTAAAGCTGATCCCGGAGTTATCGGCGGCAAAGTCTCCCATGAATTTATGGTGGCTGCCGAGGGTGGGGAAGATGCTATTTTTAAGTGTAAGATATGCGGTGAAGTAAAGAGCGCCTCAGAGGCCCAGATAGAGGTTTGTCCGCATTGTAGAGAAGATATGGAGAAGATCAATACGCTTGAGATAGGGCACATCTTTCAGCTCGGAGAGAAATATTCCAAGGTTTTGGGAGTTAAATTTTTAGACGAGGCAGGCAAGCAGCAGACTGTGCAGATGGGTTGTTACGGTATAGGCGTGAGCCGTTTGATATCCGCCATCATAGAACAGAATCACGATAAGGACGGTATTGTATGGCCTGCCCAGGTGGCTCCTTATCAGGTTGCTATAGTGCCTGTGAACATCTCTGATAAAGAGATCTTAGATAAGGCTTGTGATATACATAAGGCTCTAGAAGCGAGCGGCATAGAATGCCTCTTAGATGATAGAGATGAGCGCGCGGGAGTTAAGTTTAAAGACGCTGATCTTTTGGGTTTTCCTTTGCGTATCACACTGGGCAATAAATGGCTGAAAGAAAAGAAACTTGAGCTCAAAGAAAGAAGGTCCCAGATATCGAAGGATATCCGTGCTGAAGATGTTTTAGAAGAAGTCCGTAGATACCTACAATAGGCAAAGTACTCCTGGTTTAATCGCAAAAGGGCAAAGTTAAAATGGATAGATTGGAAAAGATACAACAGATTAAAGAAGAGGTCAGGTCTAAAGTTTTAGTGAATGTAAAAAAGACTAGGCTTGACTATGAGGCTGATGACGGTACTGTCCGGCGTCAGATAGAGGCTGCTTTAGATGCCGTTGTCCGAGCCAAGATGGAAGGGGCCATAGATGACGGCCTGCGGAGTTATATAATTGAAGAGATAGTCAATGAGATATTCGGGTTGGGGCCTATTGGCCGGCTTATTTCAGATCCGACTGTCTGGGAGATAATGGTAAATGGCCCAAAAGAAGTGTATATTGAAAGAGAAGGTAAGATGCAAAAGACGGATGTTGTGTTTGAAGACGAGGAGCAGCTGTTTTTCTATATAGAACGGATACTCTCGCCTTCTGGGAGGCGCGTAACTGAATTTGAGCCTTATATTGACGCGCGCCTACCTGACGGTTCGCGCTTAAACGTTGTGCGCAGGCCCGTGGCTCCTTTTGGCCCTATCCTGACCATACGTAAGGCCCACCATAAGGTTTTAGAGATGCGCGATCTGATCGAGCGACATACCATTGATGAAAAAGTCGCTGATTTCTTGAAGGAGTGTGTTAAGGGCCGTTCTAACATTGTGATCGCCGGCGGCCCAGGTTCAGGGAAGACGACCATACTTAATATATTGGCGTCTTTTATTCCAGACTTGGAACGGGTGATCACAATCGAGGATACACTTGAGTTGCGTATGACGGGGAAACATTCAGTCGCGCTTGAGACGCGGCCGCAGACTATAGAGGGTAAGGGTGAGATAACGATACGCGACCTTGTGCGTAATGCCTTGCATATGAGGCCTGATAGGGTCATTATAGGTGAGGTGCGGGGCGAAGAAACGCTGGACATGCTCCAGTGCATGAACATAGGGCAAGTCGGTTCTATGACGACTATGCACGCCAATTCCGCGTTGGACGCGCTATTGCGCCTTGAGACTATGGCTATGATGGGCAACGCGAGCGTCTCAGGCGAGCTGGTCAGGCGTCAGATCATTTCAGCCATTGATATTGTTATTACCGTTGATAGGCTTCCTGATGGAACCAGGCGTTTGGTGGCTATCTCACGAGTAGAAAAGAACCGTCCTGAATATGCCTTGAAGGATATCTACGTTCTTGTAAAGCCACAATGCGCGCAGCATGCTGAATTAAGATCGGCGGGGAATAGCAATGTTTGAAGATGTACTTTTAAAGCTGCGCCCGCTTTTTAGCTCTCATTTAGAAAGGTCAGGTTTTGTTTTGGTGGATATGAGATTTTACAGGAATAACGAAGGCGCTTTAATTTTAGAAGTTTTAGCTGACAGGGCGCAGGGTGGTATTAATTTAACTGAATGCGCCCGCTTCAACGCGGAGCTGGGAGAAATCGCTGAAGAAAACGCTTCTATATCCGCGCGATACGTTTTGGAAGTTTCCTCTCCTGGTATAGACCGGCCCTTGGTAACCTTAGCTGATTTCAGGCGCGTCATAGGCCGCGAGGTGAGGGTATTTTTAAAAGGATCATTTGATGGTAAAATAGAGTATTTAGGGAGTGTTGAGTCCGTTGGGACGGACGCGGTTTCTATAAAAACTGAAAACAAAATAATCATGATACCTTTGGAAAAGGTTAACCGGGCAAAACAGGTGATCTTACCCCGGCTCGCATAGCCTGTAAAAGGGAAATAAGAGAAGAATGTTTCGTCGGAATTTCACTAAATAGCACTTGATGTGCCCTAAGAGAGGTTTTTCATGAGTAATGAATTGATGGCGATATTAGATCATATTGAGAGAGAGCGCGGGATCAAGAAAGAGGTGTTACTCGCGGCAGTTGAATCGGCAATGGTTAGCGCTGTGAAGAAGGCTATCGGCTCAAAGACCGCCGATAATATTTCCGTTACTATTGATAAAACCGACGGAAAGATAAGAGCTTTTATGGATAAAAAAGAGATAGAGAACGTTGATTTCGGGCGCATAGCCGCTCAGACCGCCAAGCAGGTAATAATACAGAAGATCCGGGAGGCCGAGAAAGACGTTATCTTCAACGAATTTTCAGCTAAAGTAGGTGATATCGTCAGCGGTACTGTCTATAGGTTTGATAAGGGCAATATCGTAGTGGACCTGCTGGGTAAGGCCGAAGGGCTTATGCCTAAACGCGAACAGTCACCGCGGGATGATTTTAGGCAAGGCCAGAGGATACGCGCTTATATACTTGATGTAAAGCGCGAAATTAAGGGCCCGCAGATCATACTTTCCAGGACGAGCCCGCTCTTTGTAAAAAAGCTTTTTGAATTGGAAGTGCCGGAGATATTTGAAGGTATTGTTGAGGTGAAATCCATTTCGCGCGAGGCCGGAGAGCGGACAAAGATAGCCGTCTGGTCAAAAGATGAAAAGGTGGATTGCGTGGGCGCTTGTGTAGGCATGCGCGGCTCACGAGTTAAAGATATAGTTATGGAACTTCAGGGGGAGAAAATAGATATTATTCGTTGGAGTGATGATCTAAGGGAATATATCACGGCCGCGTTGTCTCCTGCCAAGATAACTGAGATAAGGTTAGATAAAGAGGGCCAGCGCTCGCAGGTTATAGTTGCAGATGATCAGTTGTCGCTGGCTATAGGTAAACACGGACAGAACGTTCGATTGGCGTCTAGGTTGATCGGCTGGGACCTTGATATTCGCACGCGCGAGGAGATCGTAAAGGAAAAAGAAGAGGCCAAGAAGACCCGCGCTGAAATGAGCCTTGACGGCGTAGGAGAAAAAGTCTTAACGCAGCTTATTGACGCTGGTTTTGACAACCTTGAAAAGATCGCGGCTTCGACCGTTGAACAGCTGACCCAGGTAAAAGGTATCGGCGAAAAAAAGGCAGAAAAGATCATTGCCTTAGCCAAAGAAAGGTTGATAGGAGTTAATCCCTTGCCTAAGGGCTTGTAAATTTTATGCCCAGGTATTCCGGGCTATAAAATTTACAAGCAGGCTTCGGGATCACCCCAGAAAGGGGTAGACCGACCCGATTCATTATAAGGGTCGGGTCTAACATTGTAAGGAAGAGATACCTACAAGGAGCAAAGTGAAGATGAGAGTGTATGAGTTAGCTAAAGAGTTGGGTTTGGCTAGCAAAGACCTTTTGGCTAAATTGAAAGAGCGTAACATTGAGGCTAAAAACCATATGGCTAGCCTTGATGAGGACGTCGTAAAGCTTTTTTTGGAAGCGAGGGCTTCTTCAAAGACTGGGCATGTTGTAACTGGTTTAAAAAAACCGGATGCCGTTAAACATATCCTGAAAGAGCAGAAACATGTATCAGTCAAGAAGGAAGAGACGGCCGTTTCTTCAAAAGAAGCAGCATTGCCTCAAGGCTCTGCCGTAGAACAGGCCGAGGCGGCTGAGGCGGCCGAGAAGATCTATAAGCCTCTTGAATTAGTGGTGCCTATTTCTATCAAGGACCTGGCAATACGGCTTGGCATAAGATCCAGCGAATTGATCAAATATATTATAGTCAAATTTAAATTGTTCGCTAATATCAACCAGAATTTGAGCGAAGATATTGTTTCTGAGTTATTGAAGAACTACGGTTTTGAATTAAAGAAACCGCCTACTTTGGAAGAGGCTGTCGTCAAGATCAGCAAGAGCGACGCCAAATTGCTTAAGCCTAGGCCTCCTATTGTGACATTCATGGGGCATGTGGACCACGGAAAGACTTCGCTCTTAGACGCTATCAGGCGCACTAAAGTCGCGGAATCCGAGCACGGGGGCATTACACAGCATATCGGCGCCTATGAAGTCAAATTGCCAAATGGCAGAATAGCTTTTTTGGACACACCTGGCCATGAGGCGTTTACCGCGATGCGCGCTAGGGGGGCTAACGCGACAGATATCGTTGTCCTGGTAATTGCCGCGGACGACGGCGTTATGCCGCAGACCATAGAAGCTTTAGACCACGCTAAAGCGGCGGGCGTGCCTATTATCGTGGCGATGAACAAGATAGATAAACCACAGGCAAATATAGATAAACTTAAAAGACAGCTCAATGAATTAGGGCTGATCCCTGAGGATTGGGGCGGTAAGACGATCACTGTAGGCGTCTCCGCGAAGACAGGCGAGGGTATTGATCATTTGTTAGAAATGATCCTGCTTGAAGCGGAAATGCTGGAACTTAAAACTATCTACGAGCGGGATGCATTGGGTGTTATTGTTGAAGCCAAGCTCAGCAAAGGGCGCGGGCCTGTGGCTACTGTCTTGGTCCAGAGCGGCATTCTGCGATTAGGTGATTTTGTAATTGTCGGTTTTCAGAGCGGCAGGGTCAAGGCAATGTCAAATAGCTTACGTCAGAGCGTTGAAGAGGCTGGGCCTTCAACGCCTGTTGAGATAACGGGTTTATCCGGCGTGCCTGAGGCGGGTGATAAGTTTTTTGTCGTGAGCGATGAAAAAAAGGCGCGCGAATTAGTAGACAGCAGGCAAGAAGAATCAAGGAGGCTTCGCCTTGAACCGGCGCATAAGAGGGCCCATATACATTTAGAAGATGTTTATCAGGAGATAAAGTCCCGAGGCGTTAAAGAATTGAATATTATTTTAAAAGCCGACGTCCAGGGGTCTCTTGAGGCTATTGTAGACTCTCTACGGAAAATAGGCACGAGTGAAGTTCAGATAGTCGTGATGCATAAAGGTGTCGGGATCATCAATACCTCTGATATTGTCTTGGCTACAGCCTCTGACGCTATTATCATTGGTTTTCAGGTCGAGCCTGATGCTCAGGCGAGAGAGATGGCAAGCAAAGAAGGTATTGATATAAGGACGTATTGCGTTATTTATGAGATCATAAATGATATGAAGGCGGCTTTGGAAGGTATGTTGTCTCCGAGGATAAAGAAGGTATTTTTGGGCAGGGCTGAAGTCAAAAAGGTATTTCAGCTGACCAAAGCGGGGGTTGTCGCGGGTTCTATGGTCAAGAAAGGTAAGATCGCCAGGAATGCTCAGGTCTCGCTGGTCAGGAATGGCGAGGTAGCCTTTGAGGGCAAGATTGCGGCTTTGAAGAGGTTTAAAGATGATGTTCGCGAGGTGGCTGAGGGTTTTGAATGCGGTATCTCGCTGGCTGGCTTCAATGATATCAAGGAAGGCGATTTTATAGACGCGTTTCAATTAGAGTCCATAGCGCGTAAACTTGAGTAAAATATAAATATAAAGCCGCCTACGCCCAACTAATTTTTTATTTATTGATCGTAATTTACTCTATTATATGTCTAAACAGAGGATACTTAGCGGCATGCGGCCCACGGGAAAGCTTCATTTGGGCCACCTCGTGGGAGCCTTGAATAATTGGGCGCGCCTGCAGAGCGAATACGAATGTTTCTTCATGGCCGCTGATTGGCACGCGCTCATGAGCGAATATGAGAATTCAAAAATAATAGAAGATTCTCTTTACGACAATGTCGCGGATTGGCTTGCCTCAGGCATAGACCCCGGCAAAAGCACCATCTTTATCCAGTCTCAGATACCCGCCCATTTAGAGCTCTATATGGTTTTCTCGGCCTTGACACCCCTAGGTTGGTTGGAGCGGTGCCCGACATACAAGGAGCAGATGAAGGAATTAAAAGACAGGCATATATCAACTTATGCTTTTTTAGGGTATCCCGTGCTGCAAGCTGCTGACATCTGTCTATATAAGGCTCACGTTGTGCCCGTAGGAGAAGATCAATTGCCGCATCTGGAATTGACGCGTGAGATCGTCAGAAAATTTAACGGGCTTTACAAAGAGATATTTCCAGAACCAAGGCCGTTATTGACTCCCGTGCCAAGGCTGCTTGGATTAGACGGCCGTAAGATGAGCAAAAGTTATAATAATTTTATAGCGCTTTCTGATGCTCAGGATGTGATCAAAAAAAAGACCCAGGGCATGTTCACAGACCCTAAAAGAATAAGAAAGACAGACCCCGGGCATCCTGATACGTGCAATGTGCATAGCTATTTTGAAATATTCGCTCCGGAGTTGAAAGATAAAGTTGCTTCTTGGTGCAGTAAGGCCGAGGTGGGGTGCACGGAGTGCAAATCTATTTTGGGGGAAGAACTGGTCAAATTTTTAGGTCCGTTCCAGGAAAAACGCCGCCATTATTTAGAAGATAAAAAGAAACTTGCGTGTATCCTTGAAGCTGGCCGCGCGCGCGCCGAAAAAGTTGCTGCTGTCACGATGAAGGAAGTTAGAGAGGTTCTGAGGTTAACGCCATGTCCTACAAGATAAAACTTGACATATTTGAAGGGCCGTTTGATCTGCTCCTGTACCTTATTAAAAAGAACGAGCTCAACGTTTATGATATACCTATTGCTGGGATCTTAGACCAGTATCTGCAGTATCTGGAGTTGATGAGGATGCTGGACCTGAATATCGCCGGAGAATTTATCGTGATGGCCGCGACACTTATGCAGATCAAGTCAAAGATGCTTTTGCCTCAGGAGACTGATATTTTAGATGAGATACCCGAGGATGAAAAGGACCCGAGGGCGGAATTGGTCAAGAGGTTATTAGAATACAAGCAGTTTAAAGAAGCGGCGCAAGTGTTGCGCTCGAAAGAGCGCGAGCGCCAGGATATTTTTAAACGCAACCCGGTATTAGAAGATAATAAAACTGGTGAGTCTTTTTTTGAGGCGAGCCTTTTTGATCTTATAAACGCTTTTTCAAAAGCCTTAAAAGATGTCCCAAAGGAGCTTTTTTACGAAGTTATCAAAGATGAGTTTACAGTTGAGGGTAAAGTCCATGAGCTTTTGCACATGTTCGCGGCACAGCCTAGGATAAAACTTTCTGAATTATTCTCTCGGGGCAAAAATAAATTGGAGATCATAGCCACTTTTTTAGCGGTGCTTGAGTTGATACGCCTAAAAGAAGTTATAGTGGTGCAGAAGGCCATTTTTGGTGAAATAGAGGTTTTTAGGAACAGAGAAAATATTGAAGTAAAGCCTCCGCAGACGCGTGCCGCTGAAGAGGCGCCGCGTGCCGCTACTGATGCGTAATTTGAGCGCTATTATATGGACGAAAAATTCTATCCGTTCGCGGAAAAGAACGAAACTGACGAAGATGTCGTCTTAAATATTTCTCTGAGGCCTACGGCCTTGGATGAGTTTATAGGCCAGCACGAGCTTGTAGATAATCTTAAGGTTTCCCTGACAGCGGCTAAGCAGAGGAATGAACCTTTAGAGCATGTCCTTCTCTGCGGCCCTCCTGGATTAGGTAAGACGTGCCTTGCTACCATCATTGCCCACGAAATGGGCTCCAAGATAACTGCCACTTCAGGCCCTGCCATAGAACGCGCCGGAGACCTAATAGGCATCTTGACCAATCTTGAAGATGGCGACGTGTTTTTTATAGACGAGATACACCGCCTCTCTAAAGTAGTTGAAGAATTCCTGTATCCCGCGATGGAAAATTTCCAGATAGATTTTGTTATAGATAAAGGCCCTTACGCCAGGACCATCAAGTTCAACCTTAAGCGTTTCACTTTGGTGGGCGCTACTACGCGTAGCGGGCTTATCGGTTCGCCGCTTCGCTCCAGATTTGGCATTCTGCATCACTTTGATTTTTATAAAGAGAAGGATTTGAGTACTATTATTAAGCGCTCGGCCAGCCTTTTGGGTATCAAGATAGACGAAAGCGGCTCACTTGAGATAGCCCGCAGGGCCCGCGGTACTCCCCGTGTCGCCAATAGATTATTAAAACGCGTCAGGGATTATGCTCAGGTGAAGTCGGCGAACGCTATAACTCAGGGTATAGCCGATAGCGCCCTTGCCAGCCTTGGCATAGACACAGGCGGATTGGATGAAGTTGACCGCAAGGTTTTGAAGGCCATTATTTCAACGTATCAAGGCGGGCCTGTGGGTATAGAGACGTTGGCCGCGACCTTAAACGAAGAGCAAGATACTATAGTTGATACTATTGAGCCATATCTCCTGAAAGCGGGTTTCTTAAAGAGGACCTCGCGCGGTAGAGAAGCGACGGCTCTTGCCTACCAGCATCTTGATATTAGCCAACCTCGGCCATGAAGGCCCTTCTGCATATTTGTTGCGGGCCGTGCGCTGTGTATCCGGCTCGGGCGCTTAAGAATGAAGGTTTTGATGTTGATGGGTTTTTTTACAATCCTAACATTCATCCTTACTCTGAATATAAAAAGAGATATGAAGCGGTTTTAGCCGCGGCCGAGCGGCTTTCTCTAAATGTTATTTACCACCGCTATGATTTTGAGAAATTTTTAAGAGAGGCCTCGCGCATAGAGAGCAGAAGCGAGCAGCATATATTTTGCTGGAGGATACGGTTGGAAGAGACGGCCCGCGTTGCCGCGGAATATGGTATATCTAATTTTACTACTACGCTTCTCTCAAGCCCTTATCAGGATATAGATAAAATAAAAATTTTAGGCGAAGAGCTTGCTTTGAAATACGGCGTTAACTTTTTGGCGAGGAATTTCCGTAAAGGTTTCGCGGAATCTCACAAGGCTTCAAAAGAGTGGCAGCTTTATCATCAGAATTATTGCGGCTGTATTTATTCTGAGAAAGAGGCGATAGAACAAAGAGAGAAGAAAATATACACCAGGCGCTGATGGCGCCTGGCCCTTAAAGGAATTGGGCCAGTGCTGTGTTTTCCACACAGGGGGGGAGATGGCGGAGATTTTTGAGAAGAAACACGCCTTGCTCATCGTTGACGACGAAGAAGATACGGGCATTGCCATGAAAGCTATATTAGAAAGAGCTGGATACGCGGCTGAATGGGCTTCTTGCGGCGTTGAAGCCATTGAAAAAGCGCGGCACCGTGTTTTTGACCTGGTCTTTTTAGATATTCATTTACCGGAAATGAGCGGATTGGATATTTTTCGCGAATTGAAAAAGGTCAATCCTAGATTAAAAGTATGCATTATGACAGGTTGGCCCAAAGGTGTTGCCATTCATATCGCGGATTGTCTGGCTATGTTAGAAGAAGGGGCCATAGATAAAATGCTTCGCAAGCCTTTTGGCAGAGAAGATATTTTAGATGTTACCAAGGAGCTCATAGGATAATGGCGCTTCGTTTTTTTATTTTTTTGACCTTGTTTTCCTGGTTAGCGTTATTCCCTTCTTTAGGGGCGCAGCCCGTTGTTGCTGCTATTATTGAGACTTATGAAGAGCCAGAGGCGGGCGCTTGGTTTGTCCGCCAGGCATTAACATCCGCGTCTGAGGCTAAGAATACGCAGCGCTTGGAGCGGCTTGTTGATTGGTTGTACAAAGATGGCGCTGTTTTTGTCGGAGTGGTATTAACCGAAGAGGAAGCCAGCGGATTAAAAGTCTACCTGCCTATTAATAAGCAGAGTAGAGAGCAGATCTTCAGAGCTGCCAACAGAGAGCTTGTGAAGTCAGGGTATCGTTCTGAGGATGATACGGGCCAGGATACGTTAACAATATGGTTTTAGTAAAAATATGAAAAAAAGCCTTTTACCTTTCGTACTTTTTCTTGTCTTTCTTGGCTTGGAGCCGAGCTTCGGTAAAGAGCCGGTCAAGATACGCGTGGCTGTTTTAAAAGATAAGATGGAGGTGACACTTTCGGTTACGGGTAGTTTTGAGATCGTGGACGCGCGCACAGAACTGTCTCTCTATCGCGGCCGAAACTTTTTAGGGATGAAAATAACGCCGTCCGAGGGGGGTATTAAAGTCAGGAATACAGTTTATAATACCAATGCCATAATATTCATATCCAAGAAAAAGGCAGCCATTTCGGTAAATAACAGATCCTACCGCGGCGATATCTCTGTTTATAAGGACGCCTCAGGTAAGCTTCTTGTCGTTAATACCCTGGATCTTGAATCTTATCTAAAGGGTGTTTTGTATCATGAGATATCGCATAAGTGGCCCATTGACGCCATTAAGGCGCAGGCTGTAGCGTCCCGGACTTACGCGCTTTATCAAAAAGGGGTGATGAGGCCTAAAGATTATGATGTGGCAGCTGATACTTCTTCTCAGGTTTACGGCGGTTATTCTTCGGAGAAACACAAGACTAACAGGGCCGTTAATTTTACCAGTGGCGAAGTCCTGACATATAATGGTAAGCTCTTCCCGGCATATTTTCACGCGACCTGCGGCGGGGCCACGGAGGATGCAGGCGAGTTGTGGAAGATAGATATGATACCATTAAAAGGCGGCCGCGCCTGTTCTTTCTGTTCGGATTCTCCACACTATTACTGGAAAGCTGAGCTGGACTTGAAGACTATTATAAAGAAGCTTGGGGAGAGATATCAGTCAAAAGAGGGGTTAATTAATATATCCATTATTGAACGCACAGGTACCGGAAGGGTGAGGACCCTTGAATTAAAAGACGCTGTCGGAAAGAGTATTATTATTTCCGCGAAAGATTTCAGGTCGCTCCTTGGCTCGGATCTGATACGCAGCACTAATTTTTCCATAGTTATCGAACAGGGCCACGTTATATTTAGCGGTAAAGGGTGGGGCCACGGCGTAGGCTTATGCCAATGGGGGGCCTATGGGATGTCCAATAAAGGTTATAATTACAAACAGATCTTGGATTTTTATTATCCGGGTGCTGAGATCGTTCAGTTATCTTAGGCTATGTTCCAACTTTCTGATTTTGATTATGTGCTGCCGTCAGGGCTTATCGCTCAATATCCGGCGTATCGCAGAGGATCGTCGCGCCTTTTTGTCATAAACAGGCCGACTCGCAGGTTTGAGCACCATAGATTTTTTGATATAGTAAATTTTTTGAGTAAAGGTGATTTGTTGGTTTTAAACGACACAAAAGTGCTGAGGGCTCGTTTGTTAGGCCGGCGTCATTCAGGCGGTAAGGTCGAAGTACTTTTGTTGGCTCCTCAGGATAAGAGTTATAGGCGTTATCGGGCATTAATCAAACCGCTCTCCAGGCTGAGGAAGGATGAGGAACTTCTTTTTGATAAAGGGTTTTCTTGCCGTCTGACTGACCCTAAGGAAAAGATCGTTGAATTTCAGGACGCGCGTGGCCCTGAGGTTATGGAAAAAATAGGGCTCTTGCCGCTACCTCCTTATATTGAACGTTCCCCGACACTTTTGGACAGGCGCAGATATCAGACGGTTTTTGCCAAAAATGAGGGCGCGGTGGCAGCGCCCACGGCAGGCCTGCATTTTTCAAAGGGCCTGCTTGCCCGGCTTAAAGAAAAAGGCGTAGAGGCCGCGGCACTTACCCTCCACGTCAATTACGCTACTTTTTCGCCGGTGCGTTCTCAGGATATCAGGGGGCATCATATGATGCCGGAGTATTACGAGATCCCTGGCGAAACAGTCGCGCGCGTTCGTCAGGCAAAAAAAAATAGAAAAAGAGTGGTTGCCGTAGGGACAACAGTCTGCAAAGCCCTTGAGGGCCGCGCCAGTGACATATTGGCCGATGGAGGGGCGTTTGATTTGAGGGGCGAAAGCCGCCTTTTTATTTATCCAACGTTTTCCTTTAAGGTGGTAGACAGTCTTATAACAAATTTTCATCTTCCACGCACCTCGCTTTTGATGCTGGTATCGGCCTTTGCCGGAGGAGACTTGATATCAGAGGCTTATAGGGAAGCCGTGCTTAAGAAATACCGTTTCTACAGTTACGGCGACGTGATGTTAATCGTATAATGAGACAAATCATCCTGTTTGATTTGTCTCATTATCAAGGAGTTAAATGAAAAATAAAATTATACCTCTGGCCCTAGTCATTGTTTCAATGGGAATAGGTGTTTTCTTCAGGTTCTATCCTCAGTGGATGCCTTATTTTGATATATTGGCTAAGCAGGAAATATATGACGCGGAATCATCGGCTGTTGCAGGGGCCGTACATAAAAAATTCTCAGCGCTGCCGGTTTCCGTAGAATTTAGATTAGTCAGCGAAGCCTTTAAAGAGAGTTTGAAGACGAATAAAGGCCAGTTAGATGCCAGGATAGCAGGCCGCGCGGCCGAGCTAAAGGCATATTATCGCGACGAGGATGGGCATATCTATATGAACGGTATAGATTCTTATTATTGGTACCGCCTTTTGAATAACCTTATTTTAAAAGGGCATATAGGGGACCGGGTGGTTAACGGCGTTGAATATGATGACTTGATAGGCAACCCCATTGACAAGGCCACGACTAAGAATATTCACCTTATGCTGGGCTTTGTTTTTTACAAGGTAGCTTCATTTTTTGACAAAGATATCTATCTGTCAGAAGTGCTTTTTTATATCCCTATCTTTTTATCGTGCGTCATCGCCTTTTTTAGTTTTTTGGTGGCAAAAGATCTGGGGGCGGGCGACCTAGGGGCATTCTTTTCGTCTATTGCCGTAAATCTTTCGCCTTTTTTGATGACTAGGAGCGTGGGCGAGTGGTTTGACACGGATATCTATAACGTGCTTTTTCCGCTTTTGGCATTTGGCGCTCTTTTATATTGCTTTCAAAAAAGAGGCCTGATCGCGCAGGCTGTTGCGGCGTGTCTCTCCGGACTCTTTTTGTCTTTTTATGCCTATACCTGGAAAGGGTGGTGGTTTGTTTTTGATATTATGATCGTCGCGTCGCTGTTTTTTATATTTAATCAAAGGATCGTCTTAAAAGAAGAGGGTAAGGATCCGTCAACCATCAGGGAATATTTTATTACTTTTAGTCTTTTCTTCGTGTTTACCACTTTTTTTGTCATTTTGTTCAATGGGTTCGGCGTATGGAAAGATATTTTACTTGAGCCATTGCGCCTTTCCAAAGTCCTTAAAATAACTCCATCGGCATGGCCAAATGTATACCTGACGGTCGCGGAATTAGGATCTATAGCGCCATTTCAGGTCGCTCAATCGTTGGGCGGATATTTTGTTTTCTTCGGGAGCATGATAGGGCTCCTTTATATATTTTTGGCTGAACACGGCCTAAGGAATGACCGTTACGGTTTCGGCCTTCTGTGCCTTGTCTTGTGGATAGTCAGCACTTTTTACGTCTCAGTTGAAGCTTTGCGATTTGTGCTTCTTTTGGTGGTGCCTATCGGTCTTGCTTTCGGTATAGCGGTGAGCAAGGTATATGAAGTCATTGATAAAGCCACGCGAAAATACTTAGCCAAAGGGTATGGTTTTACGGTAAGGGTTTTTACCGTGTGCGTTTTTTCATCTTACCTTGTTTGTAACACTGTAGAGCTTCATAGCAGGCTTTTGGCTACGACACCTCAAATGAACAAGACGTGGCATAGCGCGTTGGCTCGGATAAACAAAGAAACGCCGAAAGACGCCATAGTAGATTCTTGGTGGGATTTCGGGCATTGGTTCAAGGCCATAGCCCAAAGGCGCGTTTTGTTTGACGGCATGACTCAGAATACGCCTTACGCGTATTGGATGGCAAGTGTCCTTTTGGCGGATGACGAAGAAGAGGCCGTTGGTATTTTAAGGATGATCAATTCAAGCGGTAATAAGGCCGCTGACGCGCTACAGTTACAAGACGGATTTGAGGCTTCCCGGGCGGTTGAACTCGTCAAAAAAGCTTTGAGTAAGAATAAGGCTCAGGCCAGTGCCTACTTAAAAGAAAATCTCTCTGCTAAAAGAGTGGAAGAGTTATTGGCGTATTTGTTCCCGGATAAACTACCTTCTGTTTATTTTATTGTTTCCTCTGATATGCTTGTGAAGATAAACACTATTTCTTATATAGGCGGATGGGATTTTAAAAACGTCGATATGTGGTTTAAGAAAAAAGTATTAACAAAACAGGAATTCCTAAAATACGCGATGACAAAATACGCCTTTACGAAAGATCGGGCTGAGAATAAGTACCTAGAGATCATTTTTCTTGACGATAAGGAAGCAAAAAAATGGTTTTCACGCCCCGTGGGGTATTTTTCAGGATTAACTGACGCCAAACAGGACAATAAACTTCTTTTCTTTGATAACGGCCTTGTGGTCAACTTAGATGACCGTCATGCCTATGTGCTGAGCCCATCGCTTGAAAGAAGGGGAGTGCCTAAAAGTCTTATATATCTTGAGGGTGGGCAGCTAAAGGAAGCAACGCAAAAGGATCCTGATCTGAATTACAGCGCGCTTCTTATAGAGAAGGATAAAAAATACCAGAGTGTTTTGCTTGATACGGCGCTGGCTAAAAGCCTATTGGCCAGGATGTATTATTTTGGGGGAGAAGGTTTAAAACATTTTAAGCTTTTTGATAAAACTAAAGATAAGTCCGGCGGTTATCTCTATGTTTTTGAAGTCAAATGGAATAAGGAGTAAATCCCGTTAGATAACAAAGTTTTCTAACGGGGTTTACGGAAAATAGACGGCCGTTAAAAAAGGCGGCTTATCTCAAATGGGGTAAAGATGGATTTTAAAGTCTTATATCAAGATACGCGGACAGCCGCGCGAAGCGGTTTATTGACGCTGGATAGGGGTGTTATTCAGACGCCTATTTTTATGCCTGTGGGCACGCAAGGCAGCGTAAAATCTCTTTCGCCGAAAGATCTGGAAGAATGCTCGGCGCAGATCATTTTAGCCAACGCCTATCATCTTTTTTTAAGGCCGGGCCTGGATATCATACGCGAAGCCGGCGGGCTGCATAAATTTATTAGCTGGCATAAACCTATATTGACGGATAGCGGCGGTTATCAGATCTTTAGCTTGGCGCTTTTAAGAAAAGTCAAAGATGAAGGCCTGGATTTTCAGTCTCACCTGGATGGCACGAGGCATTTCCTTACGCCTGAAGACGTCGTTAGAGTGCAGCAGGCCTTAGGCTCTGACATAATGATGCCGTTGGATGAATGCGCGCGTTATCCCGTTTCTTTTGAACAGGCCCAGAGGGCATTGGAAAGGACCACGTTGTGGGCCTCTCGTTCTAAAAAAGAATACGATAAAGATCGCTGTAGCGCGCATGGCTCGCCAAAGGGTGTTCTTTTCGGTATTGTGCAGGGCTCAACATATGAAGACTTGAGGAAAAGGTCCGCGGTAGAACTCACTGAGATCGGTTTTGAGGGTTATGCTGTCGGCGGATTAAGTGTTGGTGAGCCTCGGGGCCTGAGGTATAATATTTTACACGCCACGTTAGCGCATCTGCCGAAAGATCTCCCTAGATATTTGATGGGCGTCGGGCTGCCGGAAGAGATACTTGAAGCTGTTTCTTTGGGCGTTGATATGTTTGACTGTGTAGTGCCGACACGTTACGGCCGTAACGGCTGCGCCTTTACGAGCCAGGGCAAGATAACCGTCAGGAACGGCGAATTCAGCCATGACCAAAAACCGATAGACCCGGAATGCGGCTGTTATTGCTGTCAAAATTTCACGAGGAGTTACCTGCGCCACCTCTTTAACGCAGGAGAGATACTGGGCTTAAGGCTGTTATCTTATCATAATACCTATTTTTTCCTGGATCTGATGAATAAGATAAGGCAGGCGATTAAAGAGAATAAGTTCAGAGAACTGAAAGATAAATTCTGTGGTGTTCCATGCTGATAGATGTCTTGACTATTTTTCCGTCTATGTTCGCGCCTATTTTGAATGAATCTATTTTAAAACGAGCGCAAAAAACAGGGCGCGTCAAAATACGTATTCATGACATAAGGGGCTATTCTTTAGATAAGCATCACAAGGTAGATGACAGGCCTTATGGAGGCGGTTGCGGCATGGTTATGGCGGCTGGTCCTATTTTTTCATGTGTCGAGGCTATTTTAAAAAAAACAAAGACAAAACTGAAGAAGAGGAGTATACTTCTTTTCTCTCCAAAGGGCAAAAAGTTTAGCCAAATCGACGCTAAATGCCTTGCCTCAAAGAGCCATTTGATCCTGATATGCGGTCGCTATGAAGGCGTTGATGAGCGGGTGGCGCGTTATTTATCAGATGAAGAGATCTCGATAGGAGATTATGTGCTGACGGGTGGAGAGCTTCCGGCCATGGTCATTATTGACGCTATAACAAGATTATTACCGGGTGTTTTAGGTAATGTTGATTCAAATAGATTTGAGAGTTTTGAAAACAATATGCTTGAGTACCCGCAATATACCAGGCCCGCGGTATTTAAGGGTAAAAAGGTGCCGGCGGTCCTTATGACCGGCGACCATGGCCTTATCGCCGCATGGAGGAAAAAAGAGGCCATTAAAATAACTAAGAAGGTAAGGCCGGACATGGTAATGAAAAATCCTAGTTCTTTTGACTCTAAATTCTAAACAAATCCAAATGTCGGGATTGCAATGTTTTAAACAGATAAGTTTGGATTTTGAGTTTGTTTAGAGTTCAGGATTTCGAGCTTAGAGTTTAACGTGGAAGTTTAACATAGGAGATGATATGGATAAGATAAAATTAGTAGAAGGCCTTTTTTTGCGAAAGGACCTGCCCGTTTTTGGAGTCGGCGACACTGTGAAGGTCTTGGTGAAGATACCCGAAGGAGATAAGGTAAGGATACATCCTTTTGAGGGTATGGTCATAGAGACCAGGGGTGAGGGTATATCAACCACATTTACCGTCAGGAAAGTCTCTTACGGTGAAGGTGTTGAGAGGGTGTTCCCGTTCCACTCACCTGGCATTGACTCCATTGAGATCTTAAAAAAGGGTAAGGTCAAAAGCGCGAGGTTATATTATTTGCGCCATAGGAAAGGTAGAGCGGCGAAGGTAGAAGAGCGCGTAATACCTGTTGCGGACGCGGCAGCTCCGGCAGAAGAGCATAAATAATAGGCCAGATGCGCTTTACCCTGTCAGAGATAGGCAGCGCCTAATAGCGCGACTGTCCACCGCTTAAAACGTATTGACAAGAATTTCGTTTTTATCTCCTGGGGAGGTACCATTATCTCTAACGGGGTTTATTACGAACGTTGCGCTAAGCGTAAAGGTTTTACCGTTATTGTCGGCGTTGACGAAGCCGGCCGCGGGCCTTTAGCAGGCCCGGTTGTTGTAGCGGCTGTATGTTTAAAAAGTTTTAAATTTAAGAATCGCGTTGATGATTCAAAGAAACTTACATCGTTACAACGCGAGAACGCGTTTTTTGAGATCATAAAAAAGTCGTATTTCGGCATCGGGGTGATGAACGAGACGGCTATTGACGCGGTCAATATATCAAATGCCGTGAAACTCGCTTTAGACAACGCGGTGATGCAATTGTTCAAACGCCTCAAAAAACCGCGGCCCTCTTTTAAAAATACAATATTGTTCCTAGATGGCAGGCTGTGTTCAAGCCTGGGCTATCCTTCCAAAGAGATCATCGGAGGGGACGGCCGTTCGCTTTCCATCGCGGCTGCCTCCATCATAGCCAAAGTTTTTCGTGACAGGATAATGTGTATTTTTGATAAAGTGCATCCTCAATATGGTTTTGGTGTTCATAAGGGTTACGGGACAAAGAAACACTTTGAGCGTCTCGCGCGTTTCGGCCTTTCTCCCATCCATAGGCGGACGTTCTGTAAAAAATTAGAGGCCCGATGACGGACAAAAAAGCGCTGGGCAAAGAAGGCGAAGATAAGGCTGTCTTGTATTTAAAAAATAACGGTTATCGTATAATAGAACGCAATTTCAGAAATAAGTTAGGTGAGATAGATGTCATAGCGCGGCACAAAGATTGCATCTGTTTTGTAGAAGTGCGCTCCAGGCAGGGTGGATCTTCGCATGGCGATGCCCTTGAGTCAGTAGGGCCGCTTAAGCAGATGCGATTATCAAAGCTTGCTGTTAGTTTTCTGAAGACAAGAGATCTCTGGGGCCAAAAAGCGCGCTTTGACGTTGTCTCTGTGTCTCTTTCTGACTGTATAGATAGCGTTGTTCTTATTAAAGACGCTTTTCCGGTAGCCGAGCGCTATAGCTTACAATGACCCTTAAACTTAAAGATATATCATTTGTCGCGAAGTCTCTTGGTATCCGCGGCTCGGAGATAGAGCCAAACGGCCGGCATAAAGCCAAAATAGGCCTTAATATCCTGGAGAGATTGAAGCGACGGAAAGATTCCAGGTATATACTGATAAGCGCTATTACACCTACCGCGTTAGGCGAAGGCAAGACTGTTACGACAATAGGCTTGTCCATGGCTTTGAACAGGCTGAAATATAAGTCAGCTTGTTCGTTAAGGCAGTCGTCTTTAGGACCGCTTTTCGGCGCGAAAGGCGGCGCTACCGGTGGAGGCGCTTCGCAGGTATTGCCGCAGGACGAAGTCAATTTTCATTTTACAGGGGATACGCACGCGGTGGGCACGGCCAATAATCTATTGGTCTCGTTCCTTGAAAATTCTATTTTCCACGCTAACAAGTTAGGCATTGACCCTGGGACTTTAACGCTTAAGAGGTGCCTGGATATAAGCGACAGGTCCTTGCGTCATATCAGGTATTTTTTGAAGGCAAACGGCCAGAAACGTGAGATCGAAACAGGATTTGAGATCACGGCCGCTTCTGAGGTAATGTCTTTAGTGGCCCTAAGCCGTGATTTTGGTGACATGCGTTCCAGGCTAAAGGCTATGTCAGTCGCGAGGACAACGCATAAAGGCCTCATAAGTGTTAAAGATCTGGAAGCTGATGGTATGATGGCCGCTGTTTTAAAAGACGCTATCAAGCCAAATCTCGTCCAGACGAGCGAGAATACGCCTTGTTTTATCCATACCGGACCGTTCGCTAATGTTTCAATAGGTTCAAGCTCTATTCTGGCTGACCGTATGGCGCTGGGTTTATGCGATTACGTAGTGACGGAGAGTGGTTTTGGGGCTGATTGCGGAGGTGAAAAATTTTTTGATATCAAGTGCAGATACAGCGGCTTTAAACCTGACGTCTGCGTTCTTGTTTGTTCTTTGAGGGGTTTAAAGGCCCAGAGTAATAAATTTAACGTAGTGCCGGGTAGGAAAATAGATCCCGCCATTTTTAAAGAAGACATTGAGGCGCTTTCTGAAGGCGCGGCCAATTTAAAAAAACAGATCCAGAACGTGCTTATATTCGGCGTTCCGGTGATAGTCTGTTTAAACGTTTTCGAAAGAGATACGGCAAAAGAACTGGAATTTATAGCCGCGAAAGCAAAAGAATTTGGCGCCGCTGATTGCGTGGAGAGCATGGCGTGGGCCTACGGGTCCAGAGGCGCTGTGGAGCTGGCTTCAAGCGTCGTGCGTTATACTCGCGCCCGCGGATCAAATTTTAAATTTCTTTATGAGGACGCGCTTTCCCTGAAAGGTAAGATAGAAGCTGTAGCTTCGCGAATATACGGCGCGTCAGGCGTTGATTATTCCGCGCAGGCTTGCGAAGGGTTGGATATTTTTTCAAGCGAAGGTTTCGCTCATTTGCCTGTCTGTATCGCGAAGACGCAATTTTCTCTTTCGCACGACGAGTCGCTTAAAGGCGCGCCTTCAAGGTTCAGGCTGCCTATTAATGACGTGCGGCTTTGCAGCGGCGCGGGTTTTATTTTAGCGCACGCTTCAACCATGCAGACTATGCCTGGCCTGCCCATAGAGCCCAGAGGTGAGCGCATTGACGTGAAAGCCACAGGTGAAGTCACAGGGTTGTCATGAGAGCACAAAGCTGGCATCTATCGAATGACGCAAAATCAATGCAAGCTTCTTTGCCCACGGAACTTTTTGCCGTCTGCTGCGGCTTAGGGCTCGCTCGTTTCGCCCGACATTGTGTCGGGCACTTCGCTTACCCTAATTCCCTGCCTGTCCGGCAGGCAGGCCTGCGGACCAAAGTGAGCTGAAGTGGCAAAATGTTCCTGATCGTGGGCTTAAAGGATCTTCCATTTCTTTTGCGTAACTCAATAATCTAATGTATATTAATTCGCCTATAAAAAAATATTTAAAAGATCTGGCGGCTAAAATGCCGGCACCAGGCGGTGGTTCTGCTGCCGCGCTTTCTTCGGCCTTGGCCGCGAGCCTGGTGTGTATGGCATCTCAATTTACACTGTCAAAAGAAAAATACGCCGTGTTCGCTCCGCGCGCGAAAAAAATACTCGCTGCGAGCTCTCGTATGCAGACGAAGTTAAGCGCGCTGTTGGATGAAGATGTGTCTGCTTATATGAATAAAGATATGAAAAAAGCCATAGAGGTGCCGGCTCAAGTGTGTTGTTTGTCTCTGGAGCTTATGGGGTTTGCAATTGAGCTTTTAGAGCGTGGTAATAAAAATCTTGCGACAGACGCCGGGTTAGCTGTATTATTGTCAGAGTCAGGTTTCCACGCGGGCATTTCTTATGTCAGGGTAAATTTGAAGTGTTTAAAAGAAAGGGCCTATAAGTATAGATACCTTTTAAAGAAGTTAAATGCTTATGCTAAAAAGATAAAAGTCTTGAGGAAAAAAGCGGAGGTTATAGTTGGCTATTCTTTTGGATGGTAAAAAGGTAGCGTGTGAGATCCGTGAGCGGATGAAGGATGAAATACAGTGCCTGCGTGAGAGGCATTCTAAAACGCCGCTTTTGGCCAGCGTTCAGATAGGTGAGAACGCGGCCTCCAGCGTTTATATAAAATCACAGGCCAGGGTAGCCGAGGATATGGGCATCGATTATCGGCTTCTTTCGCTGCCGCAGGATGTATCGAAGAGCGATCTGGCTCGCGAGATAGGGAAACTTAATACTGACCTCGGAGTGCACGGCATCATCGTGCAGGCCCCTTTGCCTCAGGGCTTAAGTATGCATGAGGTCATAGCTCTTGTGGATGCCAACAAAGATGCTGAAGGGGTACACCCGCAGAATTTAGGAAAAATAGTTTTAGGCCAGGCGAAGATAGCGCCGTGCACCGCGCAGGCCTGTATGGAGTTACTGCGCTATTATAAGATAAAGCTTCGCGGCAAAGAGACCGTCATCGTAGGCCATTCTGAAATAGTAGGCAAGCCTTTAAGCCTTATGCTGTTGAATGAATTCGCGACAACGACTGTCTGCCATATCGCGACTTCAGAGGCTGACAAACTTGTTGAACACATAGGGCGCGCGGATATCCTTATCGTGGCTGTGGGCAAGGCGCACCTTATCAAAGGTAGCTGGATAAAAAAAGGCGCTGTTGTCATTGATATCGGTATCAATAAGTTAGGAGACCGTATTATAGGAGACGTTGAGTTTGAAGCCGCTGAAAAAAGAGCTTCTTATATAACGCCTGTGCCAGGCGGTGTCGGGCCTATGACCGTCACTATGCTTATGAAGAATATGCTTGAGTTATTCGGTGAATTTTTATCCGTCAGATGACTTTCAGATAGGTAAATAAAAAGCACCTCACCGGATAGTTCCACCCCCGGGGTGGAACTATCCGGGGGTCAAAGGTTCTACCGTTCCACTTCCCGTTCCACACCGGGGGTGGAACTATTGGGTTAATGAATGACATTTAAAGAAAAATTAGATTCAGGCGCTAAGATCTTGACGACTGAAGTCGGGCCGCCCAAAGGCATATCGCTTGATAAGATCCTTGCTGAAATAGAGCCGTTAAGGGGCAGGGTTGACGCGGTGAACGCTACGGACATGCAGAGTTCTGTTGTGCGTATGGGTTCTTTTGCCGCGTGCGTTCTTTTAAAACAACGTGGTTTTGAACCCATCCTACAAGTCACCTGCCGCGACAGGAACAGGCTTGCCCTGCAGTCAGACATCATTTCGGCAGCTGCTTTAGATATTTGTAATATCCTCGCCCTTACAGGCGATCATCCGACATTAGGCGACCATCCTGAAGCTAAGCCTGTCTTTGACCTGGATTCTGTCCAGCTTTTAGAGGTCTTGCGCAGGCTCCAGACAGGCGAAGATATGAATGCTAACAAGTTATCAGAGCCTGTTCCGAAGTTTTGCGTGGGAGCCGTTGTCAATCCCGGGGCTGATCCATTGGAACTGGAGATCATAAAAATGGAGAAAAAGCTGGAAGCGGGTGTTGAGTTCTTTCAGACTCAGGCAGTCTATGATATCCGGGTATTTGAAAAATTTCTGGACGCCTCAAAACATCTTAAAACAAATATTCTGGCTGGTATTGTGCTTTTAAAGTCCGAGCGTATGGCGCGATACATGAATGAGAATGTGCCGGGTGTATCAGTCCCCGAGGGCATTATAGATGAGATGCGTCAGGCGCAGGACAAGAAAGCGAAGTGCGTTGAAATAGCCTCAAGGCTTATAATTGAGTTAAGGTCAATGTGCCGGGGAGTGCATATCATGCCCATTGGTTGGTATGGTGTCGTGCCGGCTGTATTGGACGCGATATGAAAAAAATTGTTATTATAGGTAACTCAGCCGCGGGCATTGCCGCTTCTGAGGTTATTAGGGAGATGGATAAAGAGAGCTCGGTCACCATCATCTCTGATGAGCCTTTTATGGCTTACGAGCGCCATAAGATATTAGGTTTTCTGGCAGGCAAAATAAAGGAGAGTGACCTTTTTTTCCGGGATCAGGATTTTTATAAGAATAACAGCCTGGACCTTATCGCAGGGCGCGAGGTAGTTGAGCTGAACTTAAATAAAAAAAAGGTAATTTTTAAGGACAGGGAATTCGTGGGATTTGATGAGCTGCTTATCGCCTCAGGAGCTAAAGTTTGTTTGCCTAAACTTCCTGGCGTCCAAAAAGAAGGCGTTGTTGCTTTAAACGGGTTAAGCGAATTAAAATATATCGTTGATAACCTGCCTATCGCGCATACGGTGATCATTGTCGGGCCGGGCCAGATAGCTGAGGAATTGGCGCGCGTCATCGCAGCTAAAAAGATAGACGTAAAATATTTAGGTGTAGTATTAGCGCCAATAGAAGGTGTGGATGTTATTTTTGATAATCCCATAATAGAGATATTGGGTGACAGCGATGCCAGGGCGGTGAGGCTGTCAACGCAGAAAGTTATTGGCGCTTCTTTGATAATATTTCCAAGGACAGGAAATGCTAATATTGACCTGGTAAAAGATACAGAGATAAAGGTAAACAAAGGTATTGTTGTTGATGACGCGATGCGCACGAATGTGCCTTTTGTGCTGGCCGCGGGTGATGTCTGCGAGTATCAGGATGAGAGTAAGCAAAAGGTGCGCGGCTGGGAGAGCGCGCAGAACGATGGTAAAATAGCAGGGAGAACGTTAACCCAGAAAGGGTAGGCCCTCCCAATACCATATAAGGGAAGGGCCTGAGGAGTATTCATGTCAGACATAGCAAAAATGGTTTCTGATACAACTGATAAACTTATTGGCATGGCGGATTCGGCTTTAGAGGATTCTATCCGCGCCAAAGGTGAAGGTTTCGCGATAGGTTTTGAAGGCACTGCTTCTTATCTGCCTTTGGTTTATGCCCTTTTGGGCCTTGAGGTCAAAGACTTAAAAGACGCACGGGCAGTCGTAGCTTTAGCTAAACAGATAGCAGCCGGCAAAGCTGTTCCCAATGGCTTAGTTGTTCCTTATATGGATGGCCTTTTAAGCAAGGGCCTTGCTGCACTATTAGTAGAAGAACTTTTGGCGTGCCTGACCATCGCGCCTCAGGAAGGATATCTTGGTTTTGTACCGGATACGGTATTGCGTTCTTTGGGAGTCCAGCTTGTTGATGGCCGCATAGCTGGTATAGCCGTCATTATAGGTAAGGCAAAAGATAGCGCTACAGCAGTTGAGATAATACGAGGTTTTCAGGAGAAGAACATAGTATCGCTTATTGTGGGTAATCAGGGTTCTATCAATATAAAAGATCAGTTAGTTGAAGCGGGTGTTGAGCTTGGCTTGGATAATTATATAGTTCCACTCGGCTCAGGTGAGCTTTCCAGTGTTTTTGCCGTTAACTTCGCCATTCGCGCGGCTCTTACTTTTGGCGGATGTAAAGGCGGGCAGTGGAAGGAGATCTTTAATTACACGCAGAACAGGGTGCCGGCTTTTGTCCTGGCCTTAGGCAAACTTGATGAAGTAATAGTTACTACGGGCCTGGGTGTTTTGAATCTAGGGTTTCCTATCATAACTGATATGGATGCTCCGCAAGTGGGTAAGATAGAGACAACAAAATATGAAGCCTTGGTCACTGAAAAGACAGTTTCAAAGATCGTTCCCCTCTGCGTAGAGACGCGCGGCATAAAGATAAAAGTGACGCGTTTGCCCATACCTGTTTTATACAGTCCGGCTTTTGAAGGCGAGCGCGTGCGCAGGGAAAATTTAAAAGTAGAGTTCGGAGGTAAATATTCAACTGCCTTTGAATTCCTTTGTTCACGCCCAATGGATAATGTCCGGGATGGCAAAATAGAGCTCATAGGGCCTGACATATCGGATACGGATAACAAAGCCATGCCTTTGGGTATCTTAGTAGAAGTATCATCAAGGAATTTCAATAAGGATTTTGAGCCTATTTTAGAGCGCCAGATCCACCGGTATCTTAATGAAGCCCAGGGCGTCATGCATATGGGCCAAAGAGAGATGGTGTGGTTGCGTATATCTCAGGAGGCTTATGTTAAGGGCCTAAGGCTTGAACATATTGGCATTATTATATACGCTATGCTCCATAGAGATTTTGGGGCTATTGTTGATAAGGCGCAGGTCACGCTTTTTACAAAAGAGCAAGACGTAGAGAAACATATTCAGGAAGCGCTTGTTTCGTTTGAGGCGCGCGACGAGCGCCTCAAAGGCATGGTTGATGAGAACGTGGATACTTTTTATAGCTGCGCCTTGTGCCAGTCTTTCGCGCCTAATCATCTTTGTATCATAACGCCAGAACGTTTAGGGCTATGCGGCGCATATTCCTGGCTTGACGCCAAGGCAGCTTACGAGATAACGCCAAGCGGCGGCAATCAACCAATTAAAAAAGGCGTTTGCCTGCAAGAGACGACAGGCCAGTGGAAGAATATAAATGATTATATTTTTGAGAAATCTAATAAGACTATATCTGAAGTCAGCATGTATTCATTACTTGTTTCGCCGCAATCCAGCTGTGGTTGTTTTGAATGTATTGTAGCTGTTATACCGGAAGTCAACGGCGTCATGGTCGTCAATCGTGATCATGGCGGTATGACACCGTTAGGCATGACATTCACTCAGCTGGCTGGTTCTGTAGGGGGAGGCGTTCAGACACCGGGTTTTATTGGAGTCGGCAAACTCTATATCAGTAGCAAGAAATTCATTTCTGCTGAAGGCGGGTTAGCCAGGATAGTCTGGATGCCAAAAGACTTAAAAGAGGCGCTTAAGGGCAGGATAGAAGAGCGAGCCAAGGAATTGGGCCTGGTTGATTTTTATGAAAGGATCGCGGATGAGACTAACGCGCCCACCCTTGAAGAATTGACCGCGTTTTTGGATAAAAAGGCTCATCCCGCTTTAAAAATGCCGGCGTTGATATAATCCTTGCGCAGCCCCAGGCAGCAAAATATTTCTTGATATTTTATCGAAAATGTAATATTCTAAATCAAATAGGTAAATGAAAAAAATCACGCCTTTTTTTCCAGCTTTAACAATCATTTTCTTTCTCGTTTCTCCTTCTTTTGCCCAGGGTTCAGCCGAGACTAAAAAGATGGCGATGGAATATCGCGATTGTGGTTTAAAAGCGCAAAAGGGCGGAGATCCGGAGACAGCGCTCGTTTATTTCCAAAAGGCCATGGAGTTGGATCCGTCATTAGCCGTAGCCTACAATGACGCCGGTGTCATCTATGAATCAAAAGGCTGGAACGACAGGGCAAAGCAAGCGTACGGTAAAGCAATTGATTTAGACCCCACGTTAGCCAGCCCATATTATAATCTGGGAAGTATCTATGAGAAAGAGGGCAATCTGGAAAAAGCCGCTTTTTATTTTAAAAAGAGGGTTTTGATAGGCGATTGGAACGATGAATGGACGGAAAAAGCCAGGCAAGAGCTAAAGGCCCTGGGCGTAAGCGACCCGGAAGTACGGGAAGATTTTCTTGACCAGCATTTAGCCAGTTTAGATGCAAGCGGGGCCATCACCGGTAACCCAAAAGGCAATGACCTAGACCCCAGGAAACGCAAACGCGACGCGCAATTGCATCTTTTTCGCGGCAAACAACTTTTATATATGGGCCAGTATCCCGAGGCCTTGTCAGAACTCGGTATGGCATCGGTCTTAGACCCAAAGAACAAAGAGATCCAAAAGACACAAGAAGATATCCAGCATAAAGCCCTGATGAATTAGAACCTCATAAGTGATCACTCACCTATTAATAATCCATCGTTAAACATTGCTCCATGATAGATGCTAAGTTATGCCTCATTGACGCCAATTCACTTTTTTATAGGGCGTTCTTTGCCATTAAATCCCAGCTTACGACTTCTGCCGGCCAGCCGACGAATGCTGTTTTCGGTTTCGTCAAGATGGTCAATAAGATATTAGGAGAATTAGAGCCTCAGTATTTAGCTGTATGTTTTGACGTGAGCCGGGTGACTCACCGCACCGAGAAGTTCGCGGATTATAAGGCCCATAGGGCGCCGATGCCTGAGGCGCTCTTGTCTCAGGTGCCGTTCATAAAAGAGGTCGTGGCAGCCTATAATTTTCCTGTTTTTGAATTAAAAGGTTTTGAGGCTGATGACGTTATCGCGACCATCACGCGCGCGGCCTGTAAAAAAGTCGGTAAAGTAGTCATTATAAGTTCTGATAAAGATATTTTGCAATTGGTGGGCGGCAATGTGGAGGTTTATAATCCTTACAAGGAAGAAGGTATAGTTTTTACAGAAGAAGTAGTTAAACAAAGGTTCGGTGTTGAACCTAAAAGGATAGCGGATTTGATCGCTCTTATGGGAGATGCCTCTGATAATATCCCGGGCGCTAAGGGTATAGGAGAGAAGACAGCGCTAGAACTGTTAGGGGAATATAGGGGCGTTGAGGACCTGTTAAAAAACAAGGATACAATCAAGCGCGAAACAGTAAAGAAGATCGTTAATGATAATGTTGATTCTATAATCATGAGCAAAGGCCTAGCAGAACTTAAAATGGATGTGCCATTAGATATCACGCTTGAAAATTTAAAGTTCAGGCCTGCTGATAAAGATAAACTTTGGAAAGTATTCAGCCGCCTTGAGTTTAAGGGTATGCTAAAAACGCTTTCTTCCGAGCGCCTGTCTTGCGGCCAGTGGCCGGCCTTAGACATCCAAAAGAAACAGGCAAAATGTATCGCGGATCTGCCGCAAAACGCGGCCGTGGACGGCGTATTTGCTTTTTTTATG
>MNVR01000004.1 GCA_001873995.1 Candidatus Phelpsiimicrobium noxiivivens | reverse complement strand
CTTTGTCGTCGATGAATTAGCTAATATATAGAAAATAAAGAAGTTGTGTAAAATGACTTGATAGGTTTATGAGTCACCTGCTCTGACCGACTGAGCTATGGGCCCTAAATTGACACAAAATGGGCCTTAAAATTTATATAACACCAGACAATTATTATATATAGAACTTATCGTAAAATCAAGATTTTATTAAGGGAGGGCGCAACGGAGTGGATATTTTTAGGAATCTAACCTGGCCTTTAGGAATTCTGCCAGCGTGTCCTGGTTTTCGTCAGATAGAAAATCAAAAAATGTCCCAATTTCGTAATAGACATGGTCTTCGCTGTTTATCATGGAGTTGTCTATGATATATTTTGCTTCGCTTCGGCACACTTCGATGACCGCTGTGACGAATTTGGATTGATCTATGTGGATGTTCATGGCCATTTGAAAACCTTTAGGGATGGCCTTGTTTGATTCAAATAGGACGCCGTTCATGCTCAGGTTGACGACTTTAGTCTTGATAATGTTGGGATAAAAATAATATTCTCCTACAAGTTCTAAATATAACCGCCTGTACTTGCGGCGGTTCGGGCCTACGTAAAGGCCGTTAGAAATGCGCCTGATCGTCAGGTTGTCTCTTAAGATGGGATCATTTTGAAAACGGTCTAACTGAAAAGTTCTAAATGGTTTTTCATAATATTTTTCTATCATTTCCTTGATCTCAAGGCGCGTGCTGATAAAAACTACGATCTCGCAGCGCGTGACCTGCCGTAAGATCTCAAGAACGCCTTTATTGAGCGGATCCGCCATGACGACGGTCAGGAGTTTGTCATTTTTTTCTATAGGTATGACGCAATAGTCACAGGCTATATTGAAAGGCATAAGGCGCAGGGCATCTTCGGTTATATTGTAAGATTTAAGCGGCAAGTAACAAAAACCGTATTGGCAGGTGAGGGTGTTGGTGAGGTCAAAATCTTTGATGAGTTTTAGCTCTATAAGATGTTGGCTTAAATATCCGCCTTTTATTTTCTGTTGTTCAATAGCTTTGTGCAGGCCTTCCTGAGAGATCATCTTCTTTTCAACAAGAAGTGAGCCCAGATCTATATCCGTATTCGCGTCAATAGGCATCTTGGCTTTATTTTCTCCTTTTCCAGAGTATAAATCAATTGATATTTTAGTTTTTTCGCGAATGGTATTGGTTCTAGCGTGGAAGCGGCGGCTTAGATCGGTTCAAGATTATTTCGTGGGCTATCTTTTCAAGGTCCTCTTCCCTGTTGAACCCTCCGTTGAATTCCAGAATAAAGGCCCAGACCGTGATGACGATCAGGATATCGCTAAAAAATATCCAGATAGGCGCGCTCATGCGGCGATCTCAGCTAAGGCAGAAGGATCAAAAGGGTTCGTCCGCAGCGCAAGGGAAAAAAGATAAGGATAGTCATTCTTTAAGTGCTGCATGTAGTTTAGCCATAGCAGGGTTAGCTGAACATAAGAGCGCTTGATGTCTGAAGAAAGGTGTTCTATGTCAGGTTCAGTTAAATTGAGCAAATTACGCCGCGCCATGAGTTCATCTGCCAGATGAAATATGGCCCATAGCATGTCTGTTATTTTATCGTGTTCCAAGAGGTTCTGATTTTCAAGGAGGCCTAGAAGAAAAGGCCTTTTTTCAGCCAAAAATGCGCAGAGGCTTACAAGAGCTATTTTTTTACATTGGATATTATAGGAAAAGCGCGTCAATGATCTTTTTGTCTGGGCAAAATCATTAGGCCCCCATTCTTTCTTTATCATGAGTTTTTCGCGAAGGCCTGGATTATCTTCCAACAAGGCGGCAAGGTGTTTTATCAGAGGATTGCCTACTTCGCTGAAAAAAGTACCAAGCACCATGTTTAGCTTATGCATCAGCGCGTCTTTTTGTTTTATTTCAAGTATATGCTCTAAGACTAATGTAACCATAAGCACACTGATGGGGACGAACGCTATATCACCAAGCAGGTAGATAAATATATGGTGAGCATCTTTGAATATGATAAAGTGCAAGAGATAAAGCAGGCCAGAAAGTCCTAATAGGATACATGCGAAAAGTATCCTCCAGTATCGCTTCATGAAGTATTAATAATCTCTTTCGTGGGCTAATGTCATGTCAAGGAAAGTCCTTAGCTTCCTTGAGCGCGTGGGATGCCTTAACTTTCGCAGGGCCTTAGCCTCTATTTGCCGCACGCGTTCCCTGGTGACCTTAAAGACATTACCGACTTCTTCCAAGGTCTTTGCCGCGCCGTCGGATATACCGAACCTTAATATAAGTATCTTTTTTTCTCTTTCTGTCAGCGTGGATAGCGCTGAGTTCATCTCGTCTTTTAGCATAACGTGGACCGTAGCGTTGGCAGGCGAGATCGCTTTTTTATCTTCAATAAAGTCTCCGAAATGCGTGTCACCTTCATCACCTATGGGGGTTTGGAGAGATATGGGTTCCTGGGCTATTTTAAGGATATTTTTTATTTTTTCCTGCGGCAGGCGCATGGACCTGGCGATCTCCTCAGGCGATGGCTCTCTGCCGTATTCTTGCACGAATATCCTGGATATCCTGATTATCTTATTGATAGTTTCCGTCATATGCACGGGTATGCGGATGGTCCTGGCCTGATCCGCGATAGAGCGCGTAATGGCCTGTCGTATCCACCACGTGGCATAAGTGGAAAATTTATAACCTCTTTGGTATTCAAACTTCTCAACCGCCCGCATAAGGCCGATGTTTCCTTCTTGTATAAGGTCTAAAAAAGACAGGCCGCGATTGGTGTAGCGTTTGGCAATACTTACCACAAGCCTCAAATTCGCTTCTACAAGTGTTTTTTTCGCCCTTTGGAACCTTGTGTGGCGTATCCTGATCAGCTTGAGCTGTTTTTTGAATTTTAACAAAGGCATGCCAAGGGCGCGCAGTATCTTTCTCTTTTTTTTGTTTAAGGCCCTGATATCGCCCTTTGTTTTTCTTTCTCTTATTCTTCTTGTTTCCCGTTCGCAATTGTCAAATTGCCTTATCAGGGAGCTCATATTATGGAAGATATCTTCCATGGCAGGGGTAGCAAGGTTTAGCTCGGACAAATAGGATGAAATGACAGGATCATTTTTTATTGTAGCAAGCCTCTTTAGTATTCTGGCGAATTTTTTCAGCGTCTTTTCGCGGCGTATAGCGATATCCTCTTTGACAATGCTCTCTATATGTATTTCGTTAGTAAGAACTTTTTTGATAAGGGCGCAAATCTCTTTCTTTACGAATCTTGATGATAAGACTAGCTGCCGGAAGTTATTTTCGGTCTCTTCTATTTTTTTTGCTAGTTTTAGTTCTTCTTCGCGCGAAAGAAGCGATATCCTGCCCATTTGTTTTAAGTACATCTTGACAGGGTCATCTAAAGGCAGGAGCCTGTCTTCGACCTCATCTAAGTCTTTCGGTTCTTCGGCTTTAGATGAGTCTTCCAGCTTATCCTCGGTCAGCGCGTTATCAACTATCTGGATCTCTTCGGCATTAAGCATCTCAAAGATCTCGTCAATATCGTCGCTTGAGACGATGTCTTCCGGAAGCACGTCGTTAACTTCGTCATATGTCAGGTAGCCTTTTTTCTTGCCCAGAGCGATAAGTTTATCCAGGCTTTTTTTAATTACAGATTTTTCCATTGAGCTGGCTCCTTTGTTTTATAAGAGTATTATATTCCAGGATAAGTTTGTTTAAAATTTCGCCATTGCCGTTGGACTGAGCGGTTTGTATCTCTTTGTGCAATTGTTTACAGCGATAGGTGTGTTTATCCCTTTTGAGCCTTTTGACGCAGTCCGTGATAAGCTTTTCCTTGTCTGGGCAGTCATGGATGTCTAAGGCCGCGAGTTCAGAAATGATATTTATGGCTTCTTCGTCGTCAAGATAGTTCATAAGGATATTTGGTTTGCAGTCGCGGCCCTGCGAAAAGAAGTCAAAGATGAATTGGACTATTTTGCGTAATTTTTCTTCAACAAAGTCAGACGGCTCTATCTGCGTGCGCAATTGGTCCACGAGATGTATTTCATCAAGCATAAGTTTGACGAGCATCCTTTCGGTTATAGGTATCTCGGTGAGTTTATAGTGTTCCAGAGCTGAACTTTCTGTTTTTTCATTTTCGTAATCATTTTCTTTGGTGTTTTTTAAGTCCTCTAAGAGCGCTTTTTCGTCAACTTTTAGCTTATCCGCAGTTATTCTTACGTATTCCGTTCGCAGAGTGTGGTTTTGGAATTTTTTTATAGCTGGCAGTATCTCGCGGACTATTTTGTCTTTGCCTATGGTTGTCCGCGGGTCATATTTTGACAGAAGATAGCTGAGTTTATAATCAAAAATGGGTTTTGCTTTTTCTATCATATCCAGGAACTTCTCTTTTCCGAATTGGCGCGCGTAGGTGTCGGGATCATGGCCTTTTGGCAGGGCAGCTACGCGCACATCCATGTCTTCTTTTATAAGCAGTTCAAGAGCGCGCATGGTCGCCAGTTGGCCTGCCAGGTCAGCGTCGTATAGCATGACAACATGGTTTGTGTAGCGTTTGATCAGGTGTATCTGTTCTATTGTAAGGGCTGTTCCCAGCGAAGCGACTACATTATTTATTCCCGTTTCAAAAGGCAATATCATGTCTAAGTAACCTTCCACTACGATGGCCTGGTCTTTTTTGCGTATTTCTTCTTTTGCCTGTATCAGGCCATAAAGGTTCTTACTCTTGGAATAAATGGGAGTTTCAGGAGAATTAATATATTTAGGCTGCGAGTTATCACCTTCGGCTTTGTCCTGGCCGGGTAATACTCGCGCGCCGAATCCGATGGCCCTATCTTTTATGTCAATTATTGGGAACATTATTCTGTTCCTGAAACGGTCGTAGTAGCCGGAGTCTTCTTTGGCGACTACAAGGCCTGATCTCTCTATCAGAGATAAGGAGACATCCTTAGATTTAAGGTGTTTTATGAGCGCGTCCCACCCTTGCATAGAGTATCCTAACCTGAACTTTGCCGCTGTTTCTTTAGATATCCCTCTTTTTTGCAGATACATCCGGGTTGACTGGGCTTCGGTTGAATTCATAAGATTAGTGTGGAAAAATACCGAAGTTGTTTCGTATAAAGCGTATAAGTTTTTAGCTATATCTTCTCTGGATCTTTGGAAGTCATTCTTGTCTGGTTCCGGCAGGGTGATGCCGCTTCTTTGAGCTAATATCTCAAGCGCCTCCCTGAAATTTACTTTTTCGTATTGCATGACGAACGAAAGCGCGTTGCCTCCCACCCCGCAGCCAAAACAGTGGAATATCTGTTTATCGGCGCTTACTATAAATGAGGGTGTTTTCTCAGGATGGAACGGGCATGGGGATTTATAATTTCTGCCCGCGCGCTTAAGCGGTATATATGAGGATATCAACTCTACGATATTACTGCGGTCAATGACCTCATTGATAACGTTTTCTGAAAAAAGTTTAGGCATTATCTCTTAATTCTTCTGAAACCTGAAAAGGAAAGGATCTTGATCTTTGCGGTTTTTTCTATTTTGTCTAAAAGCAGGTTTAAGCCCAGGTTGTCTGAGGCGATGTGGCCGGCGATGATAACGTTTATGTGTTTACCCTGAAATTTCTTGTAGTGTTCTTCGCTAAGATGCATGCCTACGAGAGTGCCTACGCCGGCCTGGAGAAGGTTGTCTACGATATCTTTAGGGCCCTCTGTCCCACCTGTCATATCAACAAAGAGCTTACCTGCCCGGTCCGAGGGCTTTCCAAATAAGATGTTAGGCGATACATGTTCGCGTTTTGAGATCTTGTATTCTTCAAAAGAATCCAGGATATTCATTATATCTTCCAGCCTTTGAGGTTTTTTTGCCTCAAATGTCTTATTCAGAAAAGATACCACGTGGTTGTCAGCAGGCGTGTGCGCGCACATAAAAGGTATGTTCAAAAGTTTCGCCATGTCTGTGACGCGATGGTGGTTAGAAGCGTGTATTCTTCTTTCAACTTCTTTTTTGCGTTCGTCTACGAGGCCTTCGGCGATATTGATAGGTACTCCCATATTGTGGAAGATATCAGCTTGCATGTCCATGACATCGTGAAAAGAGGCGTAGGCTATGCCTTGAGGATGATGAGATATAGCAAGGTCTATCTTCTGTTTTTTATTTTCATTGTTGCGTGCGTTGATAAAAAGGAGTTCAGATGAGTCTATGTCAATGCCTACGATGGCAGTTTTGATATCTATTCCCGGATCACCATTTAAAAGGCGGCTATCGGCGTAAGGATTGGACAGTGTTTCCTTATCAAAATTTATTTTTTCCTGAGAAGAAAGCGCCTGATAGCGTTCTTTTTGTTTTTGCAGGTATTCCTGGATAAGCCTTTTGTCGCGTGGGTCAGCGGCTATGCCTTCACGGATAATTTCTTCATAGATCTTTTTTAGTTTCATCGGTCAACAGCCTTAAATACTTCTTCGTTTATTTTGGAGTTTGCCAAGAACTTTGAAATGAGGCCTTCGTAACTTCCTTTGTAAACGGTTGGCGCCATGTTGAGGAGCTTATTTCCGAAGAGTGAAGTTTTGGCGCTTGCTTCAAGATATCCGACGGTGGATATCGTCATGATAAAAAGAGCGATACTTGATATCCATAGCCCGCGCAGCATGCCTATCATAAATCCGCCCCACCTGTCTAAGGTATTGTGGGTTTCTATTTTTACCAATAGAAAGAAAGATTCGCGTATGATCCTGATGACCAGTGTTATGACGGCTAAAAGGGCGCAAAAAACAAATACATCTCCCGCGTCAAGAGGTAGCGCAGGAAGTTTCGCGTTCAAGATGTCTGAGAGTGGAGTTGTATAAACGTGGAACGAGATGACGATAGATAACCATAGGCTGAATAGCTTAAAGAGCTCTATGGCGGCCCCAGTTTTTACGCCTATGTAGCACATGCGCGCTATGAGGCCTATGATAAGGAAATCAACCCAGTTAATCCCAACAATATATTTTGATAGCATAGGCCCTTATTTTATAAACTCAAATTTTTGAAAGTATAACATATGCCTATGGTTAAGTCAAGTTGAGCGCCCAAATAAGCGCTAAAGGCGCATATAGCGAAATCATGCCGCAGGCGGAGCTCCCCCCCCTTGACTTTGATGTTTGTATATGTTAAATTAACTTTTATGGGAATTTCTAATGATCAGGAGAACATTTTAGGGCAACTCTTAAAGGCCAGGCAAGAGCTCTCAACGCTTTTTGAGATCTCTAATTCCATGCATAAGACTCTTGAGCCCGATGAGATACTTTTTATTATTATGACGGGAGCAACCTCTCATTCGGGCCTTGGTTTTAACAGGGCCATGCTAGTGCTTTTAGACCCTTCAGGTAAATTGCTTGAAGGCAAGATAGGCATCGGGCCTGATAATGGCGAAGAGGCTAAACGTATCTGGGGGTTGATCGATGAAAGCAAAATGAATCTGGATGATCTGGTCAATTCCTATGCTCATTCAAGTAACACTTTGAAAAACTCAAGATTCTTTAATCTGGTTAGAAATCTAAGGGTTTCAGTCAAAGAAAATGAAGGTGGTATTCTTGCTAAGGCATTCAACGATGGCATGCCTTTGCACATAAGGAAAGAAAATTTCAGCCAGTTTCCAAAAGACCCTATCCTCTCAATTTTTTCTTTAGATGAGTTTGTGGTGGTGCCGCTTAAGGCAAGGGATAGGACTATAGGAATGATCGTGGCTGATAACTTATTCACGAAGCGTTCTATAACAAAGGATGATATACGCGTGCTCATGATGTTCGCCAACCAGGCCGGAATGGCTATTGAGAATTCTCAGCTTTACGAACGCACTTTGGTTCGCGCCCATAAAGACGCTTTAACCGATCTATGGAATCACGGTTATTTTCAGATATCTTTTGACGATAAACTGAAAATTGCCAAAGAACAAGGCTTTTATCTAAGCATCATCATGCTTGATATAGATCATTTTAAAGATTACAACGATACCTGGGGCCATCAGAAAGGCGATGATATTTTGTCAAAGATATCAAAAGTTATAGTGGAGTCTTCCAGGAAGATCGACTACGTATGCCGTTATGGCGGAGAAGAATTCGCGATCATTCTGCCGGAATCTTCTAAGAAAGATGTCGTTGTTATCGCGGAGCGCATCCGCTCTAACGTCGCCAACCATAATTTCGTGAACGAAGTTAACGAACCCGGCCAACCATCCCAAAAGATCACGGTGAGCTTGGGCGTAGCATCATTTCCAGATGACGGACGCACTAAGTCTGAATTGATACAAGCTGCTGACGAAGCCCTCTATGAAGCTAAGCGCTCAGGCAGGAATAAAGTCACGATCGCCCTTCCTAAGGTTTAAAAGATCCAATTTAAGTGATCCTATGATTCTAAAGAAGGCTCTTCTTTTGAGGCAGGGTCTTTTTCTGTGTTCTGGGGCGATGGGGTGATGTGGTTGTTTTCGTTCAGTTTTACGGAGACTATTTTAGACATGCCTGAGTGTTCCATCGTTATTCCATACATGACATTGGCGCGTGACATTGTTTTTTTGTTGTGAGTGATTGTGATAAATTGGGATGTTTTTGAAAAATCTGAGAGCATCCGGCTGTATCTATCAATGTTTGATTCATCCAGCGGAGCGTCTATTTCATCAAGTACGCAGAAAGGAGAAGGTTTTGTTTTGAATATAGCGAATATAAGCGCTATAGCGGAAAGGGCCTTTTCTCCTCCTGATAGCAGTGTTATGTTCTGTAGTTTTTTACCTGGAGGCCTGCATATAATCTCAATACCTGACTCAAGCACGTCTTCCTCGTCTAATAAATAGAGCTTTGCTTCTCCGCCGCCGAAAAGGAGTTTAAAATAATTTTTGAACTCATCGGCGACTATCTGAAAAGTCTCTAAGAACATCTTGCGCGTGGTCCTGTTGATCTTTAGTATCGCGTTCCTTAGCGATTCTTTAGCCAAAAACAGGTCATTTTGCTGTTGTGTCAGGAAGTCATGCCTATTCTTTAATTCTTCCAATTCTTCAATGGCGACTAAGTTCACGGTGCCGAAAGATCCTGCCTTTTCTTTGAGCGCGGCTATCTCTTGGGCAAGCACTTCCGTGTTGACCGATCCAAGCGTCTCGTCGGATATCGGCGCCTCGTCTAAGTCAACGGTGTAGGCCTGCAGGATCCTGTTCTTTATATTGGTAAGTTTAAAATTTAGTTCTTGTTCTTGCATCTGGAGATGATGATTTTCTTCTTTGGCTTTATCTAATTTTTCTTCCAGGTCAATGACCTGTTTTTGGCTGTAATCAAGGGAATTAACCTCTTCTATTCTTATCTGATTTAAACGGCTGTGTTCTTTTGTCTTTAAGTCTATATCCTCCTCCTGTTTTTGGATCTGCGCTTCAAGATCTGAGATCTCTATATTTAACTCTTGCGCTTTTTGCAAGGACAACGTTATTTCTCCGTCGTTGGTGTTGAGGGCGGCCGTGTCTTGTGCCAGGGCGTTTTTAAAGAAATCCAGGTTAGCCTGCAGGTCATCCTCTTTTAGTTTTTGATTTGCAAGCTCTGTCTGAAGCTGCGCTATTTCAACGACTATCTTCTCGCGGGAAGAGTTATTTTCGTTTATTTTGGCGGTGTTATGGTTTATCCGCTCTTCAATAGAGGCGATCTCGGATTTTATGGAACTTAAATTGTTTTTAAGAGTTTCATCTTTCTGTTTCGCGCTACCCAACTGCCCTGTCACATCAGTCAGCTCCAGCTCCAGGACGCTTAATTCATCCTGGATCTTTTTAGCGTTATCGGAAAGGTTTGACGCGGCTGCTTCTTTATTGGTTAAATTAAATTTTTCCTGCTGAAGCCCTTCTTCAATATTTTGTATCTGGCCCAGGCTATTCATCAGTTCTTTTTCTTTTTCTGACATCTGACGAACAAAGCTTTCTATTTCTTGAGCTATAGAGCCTATTCTAGTTTCTATACTTTCCAGGTCAAAGTTAATAAATTTCAATTCGCAGGTGATGCGATAGGCCTTCGCGTTTTCGTTGTATGTGATGTCGCGCGCGTGGGCGATGATGCCGCTGATCTTTTCTTGTGGCATCTCGGCTATCTCTATTATCCCGTTCTTGGCCTCAGGCATGCCGTCATATTTTACTTTTAGTTCTTTTAAGAACTCGCACTGTGAACGAAGGCTTAACTTCTCGTTTTCCAGTTTTCTTAATTGTTCTTCTAACGCTTTTAAGTTATTCTCAAGCTCAGTCTTCTGAGTATTGGAAGTGTTTAATTCCTGCGTTATAGATGAGATCTTATCTTTTTCATGCGCTATGTCTCCGTTTACGCCGTCAATATTTTTTAAAAGCTGCGCGTTTTCTTCGCCTGTTTTTAGTTTTTCCGTTTCAATCCTTCTTTGGCGCGATAAAAGGGTATGCATGCTTGACGAATTTTCATTAAGCTCATTATTTACCTGGGTATCTTTGATGTTGAGTTCAAAATCCCTGGCCTTTAGCGACTTATTATCATTTATTGCCGCGTCTATTTCCTGCATCAGTTTTGCAAGCGATACCTCTCTGTCTTTTAGGCTGTCTTCTTTTTTTAAATAAACGTCATGCAGTGAAAATAGCTGTTTTGATATTTCGGAAATACTTTTTTCGTGCGCCGCTATCCTTAGTTTTAGTTGTTCTTTATTCTGGGTCAGTATCTCTGCGTGTTTGTTCAAGTCAACGATCCTATCTTGATTTAAAGATATGTGCTGGTTATCGCGGATATTGGCATTTTCCAGGGCTAAGATCTCATCCTTTAGCTCAAGGATCTTCGCGTCTAATTCCTGCACTTCCTTTTGTTTATTGATAAGCTTGCGGTCAAGGTCCTGAAGCTGGTTGTTAAGCGCCTGCTCATCTTCATAGGATTTTTTAGAGATCTCGGCAAGCATGGCCAATTCTGTTTTTAAAGTTTTTAATTCCAGAGAAGAATATTTAAGTTCGGACTCTTTAAGTTTATCAAATACCTCTTTATAGCGCCGCGCCTTGCTGGCCTGGCGTTCAATTGAGCCGATCTGCCTTTTTACTTCGGTGATGATATCGTTGACTCGCAGTAAGTTGGCATCAGTCTCTTCCAGTTTTTTCATAGCCTCTTTTTTCTTGGCCTTATATTTGCTGACACCTGTAGCCTCGTCAAATACGAGCCGCCTGTCCTCAGGTTTTGAGCTTATGACGAGGTCTATCTTGCCTTGCTCTACCAATGAATAGGATTCAGCTCCGATGCCTGTGCCCATAAGTAGTTCGTTTATGTCTCTTAGGCGCACAATGTTGTTGTTTATAAGGTATTCACTCTCGCCTGACCTGAATAGCCTGCGGGTTATAGTGACTTCATCGTAGTCAATGGGCAGGATCTTGGCTTCGTTGGAGATGCTTAAAGAGACTTCAGCCATATCTTGCGCGGGCACGGCCTCTGTGCCGTTAAAGATAACGTCTATTGATTGTGAACCGCGCAGTGATTTGATGGATTGTTCGCCTAAGCACCAGCGAATCGAATCAAAAATATTTGATTTTCCACAGCCATTCGGGCCTACTATGGCTGTTATGCCCGGCTCAAAGTGGAGCGTTGTTTTTTGAGCGAAGGACTTAAACCCTATTATTTCCAGTTTTTTGAAGTACATTTTGAGCACCTATATATGCGCCAAAGGCGCATACAGCGAAAACCCGCGAAGTGGGATTACCTATCTATTCAGCGCTTCCTTGAATTTTTTCGTCAGAAGCGGGACTATTTCAAAAAGATCTCCGACAATGCCATAAGTAGCTACCGTAAAAATAGGCGCGTGCGGGTCGCTGTTTATAGCGATAATGGTATCTGATGATTGCATGCCTACTAAATGCTGGATCTGGCCTGAGATGCCGCAGGCGATGTAGATTTTAGGGCAGACGGTCTTACCTGTCTGGCCGACCTGATGTGAATAAGGCATCCATCCGCTGTCTACGGCGGCGCGCGATGAACCGATAGCCGCGTTCAGGACATTAGCCAGGTCTTGCAATAGCTTAAAATTCTCAGGGCCTTTCATGCCGCGGCCGCCTGAAACGATGATATCGGCCTCAGCGATGTTGACGGTGGATGTGACCTCTTCAATGACGTCTAAGACTTTTGTCCTGGATACGTAGACATCCGCATCAAAGTTTTCTTTTATGACCTTTCCTTTATGATCGGGCTTGATGGTGGCTTCTTTAAAGACCTTGTGCCTTACTGTGGCCATCTGTGGCCTGTGGTTTGGCGTGAGTATGGTCGCCATGATGTTGCCTCCGAAAGCCGGCCTGGTCTGCAGAAGATTTTTCTTGTGCTCGTCAATATCTAAGCCGGTGCAATCTGCCGTGAGGCCAGTATGTATTTTGACGGCGACCCTTGATATTAAGGAACGGCCGATAGATGTAGCTCCGCAAAGCACTATCTCAGGCTTATATTTTTTTATGAGGCGTACCAGGCAGTTAGTATATGGGTCGTCTAAGAAATTCTTTAAGTTAGGATGGTCAACAACGTAAACAATATCTGCCTGACGATGGATGAGCTCCTGAGCTTTGTCTTCTATTTCGTGGCCTAAAAGTACCGCGCATAGCGGGCTTTTAAGTTTGTTGGCGAGTTCGCGCCCTTTCCCTAAAAGTTCATAGCTGACTGATTGGACAACTCCGCGTTTTTGTTCGCAAAATACCCAGACGCCTTTGGCTTCGGTGTCAACTACGCCGGACCTCTCTCTTTTAAGTGCAATGGCATTAAATTTGCAGGCTTCAACGCACGCGCCGCATAGCGTGCAAAGCTCTAAATTGACTATAGCTTTTTTTTCATGCATGGAAAGGGCGCCAAATGGGCATACCTTTACGCAGAGTGTGCAACCTACGCATTTTTCTTTGCTGATATTCAAGTTATTATTCATTGTGTTTCTGGCTAGGCCCGGCGCTTATAATGAATTGCGCCGGTCTGCACTTTCTGTGCTAATGGATATAGTTTTTTAGGGCATTGACCAGTTTTTCAACTGCCTCTTCTGCCGCGCAAGTAAAGATCTCTCCGCTTTTTCGGCGTTGGGGCGAAAATATCTTGGAGACCAACGTAGGAGAACCTTTTAATCCAAGCCGGTCTTCTTCAATATCCAATTTCGCCGCGTTTAAAAGTTGTATCTTCGCGTTTTTTGAGCGCATGATGCCTTTTAAAGATGGCAGGCGCGGTTCGTTGATCTCTTTTACCACGGTAAATAAGCAAGGCAGTGGTATTTCAAGGATTTCAAAACCTTCCTCTGTCATTCGTTCTACCCGAGCCGTGGTAGTATTTATTTCTTCTATTTTTTTTACATTCGTGACTTGTGGGATATCTAAGTGAGTTGATATTCCTGGCCCTACCTGCGCCGTGTCCCCGTCAGAGGCCTGTTTGCCGCAAAAAATGACTGAAAATTCTCCGATCTTTTTTATAGCTTTGGCTATAGTATAGCTTGTCGCTAAAGTATCTGAGCCGGCAAAAGCGCGGTCTGAAACAAGATACGCCTCATCTATACCCATGGAAATAGCTTCTTTTAAAGCAGCTTCTGCCTGAGGAGGGCCCATAGTCAATGCAACCGCTTTTACACCGAATTTTTCTTTTAGGCGTATTGCCTCTTCAATCGCGTACATATCAAACGGATTAATAATAGATTTGACACCTTCCCGGATCAAGGTATTGGTTTCAGGGTTTATTTTTACATCTGATGTGTCAGGCACCTGTTTTATGCAAACAAGGATATTATTCATTTGGTTTTTATATTTTTCTATTGGCTATAAACTGGTTCTATTTAGCCATCTCTTTTATAAGTTGAAGAGCTATAATATTGCGTTGGATCTGGTTTGTGCCTTCGTATATCTGTGTTATTTTCGCGTCTCGCATGCGCTTTTCAGCAGGGTACTCTTTCATATAACCATAACCGCCGAATATCTGTACTGCGTCGGTTGTGACCTTCATGGCGGTGTCTGAAGCAAAAAGTTTTGCCATAGCGGATTCTTTGGAGACGCTTTTTACTCCGGCGTCTATCATGCGGGCTGTGGCGTAAATAAGGGCCCTGGCTGCTTCTACTTCGGTCGCCATATCCGCCAGCATCCACTGGATGCCCTGGAAGCTTGATATGGGTTTGCCAAACTGGATCCTTTCGCGGGAATATTTCGTGGCCGCTTCAAGGGCGCCTGCGGCAATGCCGAGCGCCTGAGACGCGACTCCAGGGCGTGATACGTCAAAAGTCTTCATCGTAATGATGAATCCCATCCCTTCTTTACTCAAAATATTTTCTTTAGGGCATTCGCAATCCGTGAAGATAAGTTCGCGTGTTGAAGAAGCGCGTATGCCAAGCTTGTCTTCTTTTTTTCCGAAAGTAAAACCCTTCATGCCTTTTTCCAGGATGAAGGCGGTAGCGCCTCTCGCTCCTTTAGTCTTGTCAGACATGGCGATTACTACGTAGGTATCCGCTTCGCCGCCATTAGTTATGAAGTGTTTTGTGCCATTTAAGACGTAATGTTCCCCTTTCTTTTTTGCCGTTGTCTGGATACCGCTTGCGTCAGACCCAGCGGCTGGCTCTGTTATGGCGAACGCCGCCAATTTTTTGCCAGCGGCTAAGTCCGGAAGATACTTCTTTTTTTGTTCTTCGTTGCCGAATAAAAGTATCGGGTCAAGGCCAAGATATGACGCGGCAAAGCAAAGCGTGATACCTCCGCAGGCCTTTGACAGCTCTTCTGTGGCGATGCAAGTCTCTAATACACCACCGCCTAAACCTCCGTATTCTTCAGGTATAGAAACTCCGAAGATATCAGCCTGGGCAAGAGCTTTGACTATAGGCCAAGGGAATTCCTCTGTTTTATCGTATTCAGCGGCTAATGGCGCTATTTTTTCCTGCGCGATCTGACGGCATAAGTCCCGTATCATTATCTGTTGTTCATTTAATTGGTAATCCATCATATTGTTATATCCTCCTTATCAACGCGTTCTCTCCGCAATTCGGGAACTTGGGGCAGTTGCAGCACTCTGCCCATATTTTATGAGGCAGTTTGGATTTAGCTATTACCTTGAATCCTGACCTTTTAAAAAATTTAGGATGATAAGATAAAGCGAAGACGCGGCCTATCTTTAATTCTTTTGCTTCTTTAAGACAGGCGCTGACGAGCTCTATGCCCAGGCCCTTACGCTGTTTTTTTCTTTCAACAGCGAGTGATTTTATCTCGGCTAAGTTTTCCCATCCCACTATATGGAGCGCCACACAGCCTACTATCTTATTATTATCATCTATGCTTACCCAAAAGTCTCTTATGTTCTCATATATCTCATTTAAGGAACGCGGCATCATGAGGTCTTGCGACGCGAAAAAGTTAATAAGCTCTTGTATATTTTTCGCGTCTTTTATCCGCGCTTTCCTGATCATTTGATCTCCGTGCCTTTTGCAACTACAACGACCCCGTTTTCCGAAATGGTGAATCTTTTTTTATCGTCTTTTATGTTATAGCCTATGACAGTCCCTGGAGGGATATTTATGTCTTTGTCAATTATGGCCTTTCTTATCTTGGCATGCCGGCCTACCTGGACCCCTTCCATAAGAAGGGAGTCGTATATCTCGGTAAAACTGTTGACACGGACGTTAGGCGAAAGTATGGAACGCTGTATCCTTCCTCCGCTGACTATACAGCCTCCGCATATAAGCGAGTCAAGCACGAGGCCTATGCGCTCTGGGTTTTCGTCTCCAGCGAAGACGGTCTTAGCAGGAGGGAATTGATCCTGGTATGTGCGGATAGGCCAATCTTTGTCATAGAGGTTAAATACAGGCGTTACCTGGACTAAGTCCATGTTAGCGTTATAATAAGCGTCAAGTGTCCCAATATCTCTCCAATAGAGGGCCTCTTTTTTATTCTCATCCTTAAAATTATAGGCGAATACCCTCTTTTTCTTTTTGAGCATTTGCGGGATGATATCTTTTCCGAAATCGTGAGAAGTGTTTTTTCCTGAGTCTTCTATCAATTCTTCTTCCAGAGCGGCGCGATTGAATAGGTATATACCCATAGAACCGTATATCATATCCAATTTATCAGGGATAGTCTTTGGTTCTGCTGGTTTTTCCTGAAAGCCTAAGACTTTTTTTGTACCGTCGGTTTGTATGACGCCAAGGCCCTTGGAAAGATCTTTCTCCAGCTCAACGACAGCTACGGTCATGTCCGCGTTGTTCTGCCTATGAAAATCTATCATAGCGTAGTAGTTCATTTTGTAAATATGGTCTCCTGCCAGGATAAGCACCTCATCAGGTTTCTCCTGTTCTATGGTGTAAATATTCTGGAAAATGGCGTCCGCTGTCCCCTGATACCAGTTGGAGCCTACGCGCTGCTGAGCTGGAATAACGTCAATATATTCTCCCAGTTCAGAATTGAACAAATTCCAGCCAAGTCGGATATGCCGCTGAAGCGATATGGATTTGTATTGGATGAGCGTGTGGATCTTCCTTAAGCCTGAATTGACGCAATTGGAGAGCGTTATGTCTATGATCCTGTAGATGCCGCCAAAAGGGACCGCGGGTTTAGCCCTGTCTTTTGTCAGCGGGTGGAGCCTCTCGCCTTTCCCTCCTGCTAATATAAATGTGACGACTTTTTGTCCCATGATGTTAAAAAGTAAAGATTATACCGGCTATACCCTCGCGTAAGATCATAGCTCCGATAGCCGCAAGGAAAATATAGCTTATTTTTGACAAAGCCTTGACCCCGGAATTGCCTATGACCTTAATAAGAAGGTGTGAATATTTTAGTACGATCCACGCCAATGCCATATTCAGGATAAGTGATGTCAGCGTGATGAATAAGCCAAAGGAATTTAATAGCATCATCGCGGTCACTAAAACAGCCGGCCCTGTTATTAGAGGAGTTGCCAGAGGGAAAATGCCGATGTCTTCATATAGTGACTCTGATACGAATTCTTTTGATTTGCCGGGCATAAGCAGATAGACCGATAAAATGAAGAGCAGAACGCCGCCCGCGACCTTAAAATCGTCTATGGTTATGCCTAATCCTTGTAAGATGAACTTGCCTAAGAACAGGAATAGCACTGCCAATACGGTCGCGATGATACAAGAGTCTGTTAAAACCTTATTTCTTTGTTTTTCGTTCAGATTTTCTGTCAGGCCCAGATAGAGCGGCACAGTGCCGATAATATCCACCGCGAGAAAGATGGGTATAAATGTTACTATATAGGGTTTTAATATTCCGAACAACATAGAGTTATATTATACGAAAAGCAGCGTTAAAAACAAGAGAAAGTTGCGTTTTTATGCCAACTAAGCTAATTTGTATTGAGTTTCTTCATGAGGAGCTTATTTGAACTATCGTATTCAAGAGCTGCCTTCCATTCTTCCTTAGCTTTTAGTTTGTTGCCTTCATCTGCCCATATGTCACCTAATAGATCATGATATCTGGGTTCTTTATCTAATAGTTTTATCGCGCTGTTTAGAAGTACTTTGGCTTTTTTTGGGTCTATAGCCTTGAGTATCCAGGCTTTTGTATAAAGTGCTTCAGGAGATTTTTTTTGCATTTCTATTATAGCGTCAACTACTTTTATAGCTTTTTCGTCATCTTTTAGCTGGTGGTATATCATAGCTAAGCGATTGCGCATTTCTATATCACCTGGTGTGTAAATAAGGCAGTTTCTGGCGTATTTGAAAGCCTCAGAGTAATTTTTTTGATAAAAATAATTGTCAGCCATATATTTAAGAGCTTCAGCGCAGCTAGGCATGATCTCAAGCGCTATTTTCGCTTCTTTAGCAGCAGAACCGTAACATTCAAGCATATGCAGCAGTCTTGCTCTTTGCACATTAGGATATGGGTATCTATAGGAAATGCCTATTTTCAAAAATCTTGGTTTTGGAGGATTCCATCTTTTTAGGTCTATCCCAAATCTTTCTATGACGCGCCTGTTCTGCGCGTTATCTTTCAGGAATATTATCGCGTTCTCATCAAAATAAACTGCCCTCCATACGGGATTTTGATGGATGTATCTTAACAGCCCTAAATGCAGCCGGTCTGCTGAGTTGGTTAAAAAGAATCCTTGTATGTGGTATTCTGCCAGCATAGTTTCAAGTGTTCTTTTTTTACCTTCGCCAGCCGCCACGTAAGCCTTAAAAAAATCAGGGCCGTAGAGCTCTGTCCTGCCGTCTATGAAAACGTGTCTTTTTGGGTAAGCTTTACCTATTAGATAAGCGCCTGAATTAAAGTCGTTGAACATCCGTTCCGGAAAGTCATTATCTAAAAGGAATTGAACGGCTTTTTGCGGATAGCGTTGTTCCGATATGCCCCAAAGCGTAGATTTTAGTTCATAGGTGTTGAAATTATAGTTCGCGCTCTCAATGTATTGCCTTGCTTCTTTTGCCGGATAAATAAATAGAAAAGCCACGGATACATACAGCGCTATATTTTTGAAACGTCCTGAACGGAATTTCAGCGGGAATTCTTTTTTGTTTTTTATCGCGAGTTCCAGGTTGGTAAATGTGACATAAGCGGCAACTATCCCGAAGTAGGCCACGTTACGCACAGCGATGAATGAAAATAACAAGAAACACAACCACACAAGAAGATCGTAAATGTTTATATTTTTAAAGTTGATCCTAAACGTGAAAAGTGAAACAAGAATAAATGCTTTATAGAAAGTGAAATAGTTGACGTCAAGCGCGTTTTTGAGAGTAATAGGTTTGACAAGTTCCTGGATATATTTGAAAAATATTTTGCCTTCTCCTGATATCTGTCCTAGCACTGAAAGCGGATAAGCAGCCCCGTTTATCCCCCATGGATTAATAAAAGATGCCAGGATCATTAAAACGAACACAAGCAAAAAGTTGGTCATCTGCTTATGATCAATGCAATTACTTTTGTTCCAGAAGAAAGGAAGTTTGACTAAGCCTTTAAGGGTCTCGGATACAAGCAATATTAAGATAAGCAGCGGGCCTGTAAAAGAGAACCCATGCATGTTGACCCATAAGACTTGTAAAACTGGCAAGATCCAGATAGAGCGAGACGTTTTTTCTATGGATCTTTTTATGATGAACAGGTAAAGCGTTAAAAAGAACAAACTGAAGATGTCCGGCCGGATAGTGAAGCGATATGCAAGCGTCAAAAGTGTCAGATAAAGTACGACAAAAACGTATATATGGTTCTCATTCTTGATGCCTATCAAAAATAGGATCAAGAAAGTGGCTACGATGACTATATTCTGCATAAATATAAGTCCATCAGCCTGGCCGAGATGATAAAATGAATACGCTATTGTTTGAAAAAGCCACTCGTGGTTGATCCATGGCTTGCCCCCTAGGGTAAAAGAAAATATGTCATTAAGCGGCACAGCCTTGTGCGCGATGATCCATTCGCCTGTTTTGAGGTGTAGCCAAAGGTCAAGGTCCGCGATCTCCCTTGAGGCGTAAACGATGAGGATGGCAAAAAAGAATATGATAAGCAGCCGGTTTAAAACAAAATCTATCTTTAGTTTTAATTTATCCATAGATCTCAAAGTTATCTTTAGCCAGAATGCCCTTATGGGCCTCGAACCATTCGTAAAGAAAATACAATTCTTTGAGGCGAGAGAGAATAATTCTGGCATCTTTTTTGATGATCCGGTTATTTTTTAGAAAAGCCCGGAACTTATTATTCGTTTTCATCAGATCTAAATAACGCTGCCTGTCTTTCGCCTCAACGCCTTGTTTATTTGTAGCTGTCTTTGTTTTTATGAGGTTGTTCTCGCTGCGATATTGCGCATATGTCCAGGGGAATGTAAGAAATCCAGGAAAATATTTTTTATAGATCTCCTGGTATGTTTTATAATTAAAATCTTGGGGATATTTTAACAAGCTTAAAGAAGTGACAAAGTCTGAATCGGCGAATGGAATTAAAGCTAAATAGTGGAAAAAACGCGTCGGTCGTTCCCAGTTTGTAGCATAGCATATGTTCAAATATGAGCGGCCTACCTGTGTCAAGAATATGTAAGGCATAAAATCGCAGCGCTTTTTTTTTGCGTTATTTGTCCAGGGTTTCCTTCTTTTACCGCGGCGTAACATATCCAGGAAATCATGCTCAAAAATACGGCAGAAAATATCGTCAAATTTTAAGTCGACCCTATTCAAAAATATCTCGGGTATTGAACCTAATAACTCTGTTCCGAATATTCCCTCAAAACGAGGCGTTGTCAGCAATTGTCTGTCTAGGCCTGTATTACGGCTTTTTTTATTGCCCGGAACGGCAGTTTTCAGCAATTTGAATCTAAGGCGCTCTTCTATCATCTCTGGGCTTGAAAAAGGCCTGGGAGGACGCAGAATATGTTTTATACCTAACGCTCGGGTGACCATCGAAGAAATCCTGATGTCTTCTTCTTTTGTTTTTGCGGTAAAGGCATAGAGATTTTTCTTTAGTTCTAGCAGATTGGCAAGGATAAAACGCGTATCCCAGCCTCCTGAGAGGCTTGAATAACATCTCTCTTCCTGAGCCCTTACGCGCACTGCTTCATTAAACTTGTTTTTTACTAGCTCTAATTTTTTTGAATGGCCCAGTGAATTATTTGTAAGCCTATTAAAAGTATGATATTTTTTTGATCTAAAACCTTTTTTTGAAGCTTCTACTATTGATCCGGGTTCCTGATTTGCCAGATCAAGGATAAAAGTCCTTCCTTCCGGCACAAATCCATAAGCTAGGAATTCAGCGATGGATGTACGATCTATTGTGTTGGCTTTATTGCTATGTATAAGATATTCGGCTGTATTGCAGAACAAAACAGCCTTGCCCATTTTATATATATACATGGGTGAAAGCCCAAGCCTGTCATTTATTAAATAAATGCGGCCTTTTTTAACCAAAAGGATATTGAATTCGCCTCTAAGATTCCTAACAAAATCCAAGCCATGTTTTTTTTGTTGTGCCATTATGTATTCGGCGATATTAGTTTCTGACGTAAAGATATTCCCCGTAATAAAGCAGGCATTATGGAGTTTTCTATCAATATGATAATAATTTTCAGAGGAGTTGTTTGCCATCATTTGGTAGCCCAAAAAAAGGCCGTCTTGTTCATACGATAAAAATTTTACATACGGAGAAAAATGTTCATTTGGGCTTTTTGTCAGAAAATTACTTTTTAACCTTTTGGCCATTTTGTCATCGCTTTTACCATAAGAGTAATGGCCTATCATCCTAAGCATGAAATTCTCCGAAAAAAAGGCCACTTATATGACAAGTGGCCTTTAAGATCTTTTTTTTGAGTCTGTCCTGCAGTTTTATTTTTCAATCTGTGTCGTAGTATTTTGCGCAGCCACAGGCGTGTTCGCTGGAGGTAAGGCCGTTGTCGCTGTCGTATTAGTCGGCACCGGTGCTTGAGTTGGTTTGGCGCCTGCCTGAGCAAGTGGGACCTGTTTTTTCATATCAGATGTTTCTGTAAGCGACTTATTTCTTTGGATAGACAGGAAGGCAAGGCTTAAACAAGTGATGAAAAATACGACTGATAAGAAAGATGTAGCTTTTACTAAAAATGTGTTAGTTTTTGTTCCGAATATAGATTCTGCCGATGAGAAAGAGTCTATAAGCCCGCCCCCCTTGCCTTGCTGAACGAGGACTATAAGGATCAAAAGGCAACAAGCGAGAACGTGGACAATAATGATTAATGTAAACATTTAATTATGCTCCTTAATTTTGTATTATTTAGGCTTATTCTTTGCAAAATTAACCCCCGCGCCTGCTTAAGAAATATCGCAAGAGATCTTTTAAGCGTTTAGGTAAGTGGGGTAATGCTTATTCTTTATTTGATGCCGCGTTTACTATTTCAGCAAAGCTTTTTATCTCAAGGCTGGCGCCACCGACAAGGGCGCCATCAATGTCATTTTGAGTGACGAGCTCTTTGGTGTTGTTGGGTTTTACGCTGCCGCCGTAAAGAATAATGATCTCTTCTGAAATCTCTGCGCCATATTTTTTCTTAAGCAGTTCCCTGATAAATTGGTGCACTTCCTGCGCCTGAGCTGGGCTGGCTGTCTTGCCAGTACCTATTGCCCAGACCGGTTCGTAAGCGATAATTACTTTTTTGATATCTTCGCTTGATATGCCTGATAAGCTGCCTTCAACATGGTTCTGTATTACTTGAAAGGCCTTATTGGCCTCTCTTTCTTCTAATCTTTCTCCTACACAGACTATAGGTGTCAGGCCGTTCTTGAGCGCCGCTATAGACTTTTTGTTTACGTTCTCGTTTGTCTCATGAAAATATTGGCGTCTTTCGGAGTGGCCCAGAATGACAAATTGGCAACCTAATTCTTTTAACATGGCTGGCGACACCTCACCCGTAAATGCGCCATTTGTTTCCCAATGCATATTTTGCGCGCCCAACTTTATGTTTGATTCGTAGACGACTTCTGAGGCTTCCTCTAAGGCGGTAAACGGAGGGCAAACAATGATCTCCACGTCTTCAATTTTATAAAGTTCCCTCATAAGGCCGTTAGTCAATTCAATGGCCTCTGAAGTGGTCTTGTTCATCTTCCAGTTGCCTGCTATGACTTTTCTTCGCATGGATGGTTCTTGGGTTATTAGTTCTTGGGTTTTTGGGTTAGTTGAAGTTTTATATTTTTAATAAGGCCATTAATTAGTTTATTAGTTTTTATACTTTGATCGTAAATTAACTGAAATTTATCTTTTGATATCATTTGCCGGTCTAAAATAACATAGATGTGACTTTGCACTTCCGCGACAGAGCCTCTTGCTATTGTAAAAAATTGTTTGCTATCCTTAAATGAATATCTGCCAAAACCTTCGCTTATGTTTGCCATACAAGATACAGCAGCTCTTTGTATTTGATTTGCTAAACCAAAGTTTTTAAAACTATTTTGATCTGTTAGGCCATAAACAAGATTTACTAATTTTCTTGCTTCTTGCCAAGCGATTAAATCTTCAAATTTTTCTATTTTCATGTTGTTCTCAATAACTCGCGAACTCGCGAACTCGTGAACTAAAGAACTACTTATCGTTTAACGCCGCTATTCCCGGCAATACCTTGCCTTCCATAAATTCCAAAGATGCGCCGCCGCCTGTTGATATATGAGTCATCTTTTTCTCTAAGCCGAATTTGGCAATGGCGCTTGCTGTATCTCCACCGCCGATTATGGTTTTGGCCTTAAGGGTAGTGATAAAAACTGCGATCTCTTTTGTCCCTTTAGCGTATTTATCATTTTCAAAAATACCTAATGGGCCGTTCCAGCATATAGTCTTCGCGTCTTTTAAGGAGTTTTTGAAAAGCTCTATAGTTTTTGGGCCTATATCAACCGCTATCATACCATCTGGTATATTTTGGTCTTTTGTTGTCTCTATTTTTGTTGGCGCGTCAATATTGTCTACGATCAGATGGTCAATAGGCAGAACAAACGAGACTTTCATTTGTTTTGCTTTTTCAAGCGTTTCTTTTGCCAGGCCTATCTTATCTTTTTCCAGTTTTGAATTGCCTATGCTAGCGCCTTGCGCCTTTAAGAAAGTATAAGCCATACCGCCGCCGATTATGAGAGAATCCGCTTTTTTTAGAAGGTTCTCAATTACACCTATTTTATCCGAGACTTTTGAGCCGCCTAAAATTACTGCAAAAGGTTTATCCGGGGTATCTATGGCTTTTCCAAGATATTCTATTTCTTTATCCAATAGAAAACCGGCTACTGCAGGCAGGTCGTGCGCGATTCCTTCTGTGGAGGCATGCGCCCTGTGCGCTGTTCCAAAGGCATCATTGACGTAAATATCAGCAAGCGAAGCTAACTGTTTCGCAAAATTGGCATCATTTTGCTCTTCTTCGGGGTGGAATCTAAGATTTTCAAGCAAAATGACCTTTTCTTTTGCTCCATCAATAGCCTTGGCCACTTCTGCGCCTACGCAGTCATTAAGTTTTTTTACGGGTGTTTTAAGGAGCTCAGAGAGCCTATTAGCCACTGGGTCAAGCCTAAGCTCTCCCTTGACTTGTCCGTCTGGTCTTCCCAGATGGGTCATAAGAATGAGTTTCTTAGGGTCGTTTTTTAGTATATATTCTATGGTAGGCAGGGCCGCTTTTATGCGCGTGTCGTCTGTAATAACCCCTGTTTTTTTGTCCTGGGGAACGTTAAAATCCACGCGCATGATCACTTTTTTGTCTTTTATAGGTATGTCTTTTATGCTTTTCTTTTCCATTGTGCTCCTTTGTTTATTCAAAAATATTGCCTTATTATAACAAAACTTATATGTTTGTAAATAGCGAATTAAGCAAGGCCCAGAATGCTTAACTGATGCAGGTCAATCTTGTCGCAATCGCAGGAGTCTTCTAAAGCTTTGCGGATCTTTATCCTTAAATATAACATCTCTTTAAGATGCGATGCAAGGTATAACGGCACTGATGAATCAAATCCGAAGTTGATCATATCAAAACCTAATCGTTTGAATTTTTCTATAAAAAGCGGGATCTCCGGCAGGTTTTCTATCACAATGGTTATGTGGCCGAATATCCTGATCTTGGAATAGTATTTTTTTCTAGCGCTCCTGACTCTTTGTATGTTCTTTAGGACGACTTCCCATTTTGATCCTTTATTTATTAACTCGTGCGTTTTTTTTGTCGCTGCGTTAATTGAAAAATACACAAAAGGGGAACAGATGGATATTTTTTTAGCCCATTCATCATTGATCAATAGCCCGTTCGTAAGAAATGAAACTTTTTTTTCAAGAGAATAGGCATGATCAAAAAAATCTTTTGCCGCCTTGATCAAAAGAGGTTCTCCTCCCTGCATACAGATAAGTTTGATATGCGTCAGGTCAAGATTAGGAAGGATCTTTTTGAGGTCCAGAGATCCTTTGTCCTTGTGGTCCAGAGAGCACATTATGCATTGAAGCTGACAGGCTTGTCCGAAGCGGATGCTTAGATTTTCTAAACTGCTGAAAGGCGCGGTCGGCGAGTTATACGGATGTTCTGTTTTGCTCCTGGTAAGGGTACACCTGCTAAAACATGACAATTGTCCGGCAAGGGACTTTTTTCGGAATAAATATAAGGTTTTGTTGTTCCAGATATCTTCCAGCTTTTCTTTGTATATATTCCCCAATACATGTGGTTTTTTTACGCAGCAGCCGTAAACGTCCCCTTTGTCATCTATGTAGGCTTCTTTCCAGAGGTTAGGGCAATAGGTCGTTTGTTTAAAGTTGGCCATTTTATTAAAAAGAGACTTTTATCAGACGGTTTACATATTTGGGAATACCGCGCATAGAAGTGGTATCGTTTGGGTAAAATTGGGTGTTCCCAAAAAGATATACCCACTCCTCTCCTATTTTGATCTTATTAAGGCCCGAATTGAAGCAAAAGCGCCGACAAGCGTCAGTTTTTACAAAAAGTTCCCTTTTTCTTTCTATCATTTCGGTCATGCAATAATTTGACGTAGTGATATAGATATAAGGATAATAAAGATCTATTGAAAATCCTTTATTTTCAAAAATAATTCCTTGTCGGGTATTATCAAGCCCTATTCGTTTGATCTTATATTCTTTAGCCAGTCTGACAATATGATCATTTTGGAGGATAGAAGACTTCAAGTATATTTGGTCCGTTTTTTTAAGGCCCAATTTTTCTATCTGAACGAACTCAGAACGTACCTTGACGAAGGGGCCGCGTTTCTGGCGGCTCAATACTCGCCCAAGAACGGCTTGCAATCGTGGAAAACGCGTATATAGCATATGAAGCACTCCCCAGTCATTTACGATGACCTCAATTTCAGGTGTATGCACATTGATAAAAATTAAAAGCTTTGTGAGTTGCGTAAGCCTGCGTTGGTTCAGATATGGCGTGACAATGCTAAAAGCGATGTTTGTATCTTTTCTCATTTTAATGAGCCTATCAACGTCTTTTGGCGAAGGGAGAATATAGTCGCAGAATTCGCTGCCAAAGTAAATGCGGCCCATTCCGGACAACTTATCTTTGATGTGCTTCCAGTTGTTCAGTAAAACGACTTTTTCCATGCGTTTAACGATTTTGGTTTTAGCGCCTCTAGGTTATTTATAAGTGTTATTAAAAATTTGTGTTTTTTTAATAATTGGGCGGACGTCATGCCTCTTTCCAGTAATTTTATATGACTGACGCCGTATTTGTATAGCCAGTAGAGCTTTGAATACGATGCCACTGGGATAGTCATAGGCATTCCTTTGGCAAAAAGCTTCTGCTCGTCGCAGGGCCTGACATTTGTATGGTGGTGCGTGCATAAGCCGTCAATATTTATGCAATAGCCGGGCGCATCCTGATGGATGATCTCAAGCTCCATGCCGCGAGCATCGGCGCATAACTCCCTGATCTCTTTAAGCGCAAGAGAACGGGATAGTATTATGCGCTGTACGCCTAATTTTGATAGGAAATACATAGTTCCTGAGTTCAGGCATACTGTTCCGCAGCTGGCATGTATCTCTAGTTTAGGAAAATAATCTCTGGCAGTTATGATAAGGCCTAGGTCAGTCGCGATGGCCCCTCTAAGTCCGATCTTTAACAGGCCGTCAAGCGCTGAAAGTATTTTTGTGATCTGCTCTGTTGTATATAAGGGCGCGTTAAAAGTTGCGTATAGGTTAAGGCCTTTATTGCCGCTATTCTTTAAGAAGCTTTTTACGCGTTTTTCGCAAGATTGCGACTCAGGCGTGCATCTCCTGTTTATCGAATTTATCAAAGAATGGTTTTTGCTCCAAAAGGCCGGGATGTAACCAAAGTAATAATCTCTTACTCCCAGGTCTAGAAGTTGTGTCACATTGTAATCGCTTGGCAGAGGGCAAACTATTCTCATTTTAGTAGGGATATTATATACCCATAAGCGAATATTTCAAGGAATGGAGTTTCGCCGTGAATTTTTCTTGCTAATTGTCGTATCACAAATATAATAAGACTATGCAGATCGCAGAAATCTACTATTTTTACCCGATCATTGTTTTGTTGGGGGTCTTGACTACTTTTTCAGACGTGAGATCGCATCTCATAATGAACAGGTATCTTTTTTTCGCTATTCTGGCAGGTATCTGTGTTTACGCGTTACAGATGTTCCTTGGCAAAGGGCTTATAATAGGCCCATATCTTTTTGCAGCGAACATATTGTTCGCGTCCGCGACAGGTTTTGCTTTTTATTGGGCAAATCTCTGGGGCGCAGGAGATGGCAAGCTTTTTGCGACATACGCGTTTTTAATGCCGGTCGACCGTTATATTGCTATTTTCCCTTTTCCCTGCATGCCGATTTTTCTGTCGATCTTCCTGTTAAGCATGCTAGCTATCCTGATAGTCACGATATTGCGGTTTTTTTACTATAAAGATAAGTCAGCCTTGTTAAAAGGCCTCCATATGAACAAGATATTTAAAATTTTTCTTACGGAAAGGATGCACATTTCTTTTGTCACTCCCTGGCTTATCTGGCCCTTTATGGATATATTAAAATTCAAGTATGATGTATACGCTAAAATAATCATCCTTTTTATATTTTATGGCACCGTAGAACGTTTCATGGACCGGTTTCAAGAAAAAAGGCATATTATCCTGTCGGCTGTCGCGATCGGTATCGTAGCAAGGGTCATTTTTCAGTCCAATATTTTCCATATTAGTTCTTTTTTGGCATATTTTTTACGTATTTTGAAATTCACCCTCTTTTTTTATTTTTTGAATATATTGACCCAGTCTGAGTTGTTAAAAAGTAGATCCCATGGCATCCCTAAGGTTTCTGAAACGGGCGAAATAATACCGTTCGCTCCTTTTATGATGGTCGGCACTCTTGTGGCCAATACAGATCTTGTAAAAATAGCAATTCAATTTTTTTCAACTATTATGAGGTAGTATGGATATACCCTTCGAAGATTACAGCCGTGAAAATAAGTTCCTTTTGCCTGTGGCCATAAAACAATTCCGGGAAGTCTTTGGATTGAGCAATGATGATGACCAGGAAAGGTTCTTGAATGGCTTTGAGGCCCGTTTCGCAAAATTCAATTTTTCCGAATATGCTATAGCTGTTAATTCTGGCACAACGGCCCTTGAATTGTCGCTTAACGCCTTAGGGGTAAAAAAAGGCGACGAGGTCATCCTTCCGTCTTATACATATATTGCCACCGGCCTTTCTGTCATGAATCTTAACGCTATACCGGTTTTCGCAGATATTGATAAGGATACCTGGACCATTTCGCCCGGATCTATCCGAAAGAATATCACAAGTAAGACCAGGGCCATTATCGCTGTCCATATTCATGGAAATCCATGTGCCATGAAAGATATCATGGAGATATCGCGAAAACACAGGTTGCCTGTTATTGAAGACGCCAGCCATGCCCACGGGGCCGAATATGACGGTATAAAAGTTGGGAATTTTGGCGTGGGATGTTTCAGTTGTTACACAAATAAAAATTTTGGCTGCTTTGGGAATGCCGGCCTGATCACGGTCAATAATAAACTTCTTTACAAGGCAATCCTTGGTTTAATAAAAGTAAGTAATGACCCTGCTGGCCCTCTTTCTCACAGGACGCCTTGCCGCATGGGCCTTTTTGAGGCAGCTTTTCTCAACGCAAAATTGCCATTTTTAGGTGAGATCAATGAAAAGATGGTATATTTAGCCTCTCTCTATAAAAAGAAGATTAGCGCTTTTTTTAATGTCCAAAAGTCTGAAAAAAATGCTAAAAATGTGTATAGGGATTTTGTTATTCTAACCAAAGATCGCGTTCGATTGGAAGTTTTTTTGCGAAAAAAAGGCATAATTGCTAAATCCAGGTATAGATCACCTCTTCATAAGATGCCTTATTTTCGCGGTTTTGTAAACCCCGCAGCCAGGCTTCCTGTAACGGATGAGGTTTCTGAGGCAGCCCTGGCTTTGCCTATCCCCTTATTCCTTTCTGGTGAAGAAATCGACAGAATCTGCTGTACTCTAAGAAAATTCGTGTCTTTACATGCCTAAAAGCCCCCATATTATAATTTGGCTGCCACCCTCTCCTATGGGCCCCGGAATGATCAAATCTCCGGCATTGGATGTTGCCAATCTTGCAGCTCTCATAAGGCAAACAGGAAGATACCGTTTAGGCTTGATCGATCAGAGGGTAGATGTTATTAACGCAAGCGCGGCATCTTCAAATTGGGCTTCTGGTCTATTCCTTCTCAACCAATTCTCCAGGTGTTTTGATCATTTATTGAAATGTCCGGACCATGCCCTTAATGCCTTTACAAAGAATGTCATAGTAAATGCAGGTTCTCCAAAGGCTGATTTTTTTATTTTTTCCATATCTGTGCTTGAACAATTTTCTCTCCAGTACTTGATAGTTTCACTGTGTTTGGCTAAGGCCCTGAAAGTGTCTCAACCTTGCGCAAAGATCGTTTTTTTCGGTAATTGTCCTAAAAAACATGCCAGAAAGTTAATGGCTGTCTTCTCTTTTGTAGATGCGTTCCTTGAGGATGGCAACGAGTTCTCCCTTTTGGATTATTTAGGCAGGGGGCGCGATAATAGCCCAGTAAAAGGCGTTATCTTCAGGGCCGATAAAGGCCTCACATATACCGATGAGCGCCGCGTTCTGGGCCTGAATAAGATGCCACGGCCTTATTTCGGTCTTTTTGACCTTAGGCGTTATTCATCTTCGGGTAAAGTCGTGCTTCCATATGAAATAAGCAGAGGATGCGCGAATAAATGTTTTTTCTGCTATTACATCCATAAGGGTAAGCTCGCGCATAAAGATATCGGCAAAGTAACTGATGATCTGGCTTTTTTGTCGAAAAAATATAAAACTAACTATTTTCATTTCATGGACGCGGCCATTAATTCGGACGAGGCATATTTGAACCGGCTATGCCCGGCATTGCGCGCAAGAGTCCCCAAGATCAACTGGAGCGCTTTGGCAATACCGAATATTTCAAAACGCCTTTTAATAAGCATGAAGGCCGGCGGGTGCAGGCAGTTAAGGTGGGGTGTTGAATATGCCTCACCTAAAATGCTCAAGCTCATCAGTAAAAAGACTACTTTGGATTCCATAATAGATGCTATTAAAAATGCCCATGAACTGGGTATTTATAATTATGTCACGCTTTTGTCCGGGCTCAAACAAGAAGCTAAGGCAGACATTGATAAGACTAATAAATTTTTGGCCCGCATGCATCCTTATATTGATTCTGTTAAAGAATGCGTATGGGGGGAATTGGGCCATTTTAGCCTTGCTTATTTAGAAGCGTTGCTATGTGGCAGACCAGCTATTGAATCAGATAAGAAAAAAGCAGAGCAATATGCCTCTATCCTAAAAAAGTTAAACATTCCTTCAGAAGATATCATTGAAGTGTTAACAGCTCCTCACAGAGCGGCTTTTATCATTTCGCCGCAGGATTCTTTTCCAGGCGGCGGCACTGTTGATGACGATGGAAGGTCTCTTCTGTCGATTTTTAAAGCTATCTCTTTATTGAAGGCCAGAAATATCGCTGGTATAGAATATCTTAATTTTTTACTTTTGTTTGGTGAACATGCCAAAATACAAGGCTATTTTTTACGTCATCCGTTCCGGACACCGGAGGGTAAGGAGCGTATACTTGTTGAATTAATGGCACCATTAGTCAAAAAGAGCAGTTTTTATTTTTTTTACATCTCATGGTGGGACAGGAACCTTCGGACTGCCCTGGCTTTGGCAAGGTATCTTAAAAAGGCACACCCTTCTTCAAAGATAATTTTTTGGGGGCCTCATTGCAATTTTTACTCAAAAGAGATATCCAGGAAGTATGCTTTTATTGATAAAGTCCTAAGAACAGACGCCCCTGAAACAATATTAGAACTCTTAGAAAAAAAGGCTACTGTCCCTGCTGCCCCTGGTTTGATGGATTATTCCATGCATATCGATTTCCTCGCTAAGCATGGCCTTACCCCTCCTGTTTTATTTGATTATGAGACTAGTTGCGGATGTAAGCATAATTGTTTTTACTGTTCTTCGCTGTCAGGAAAGGCTCTGTGGTTTAAGGATATTTTTCTTGTTTCTAAGGATCTCAGGGCACTGGCAAAGCTAGCGATTGAGCCAAACGTCTATTTTCATGACGACGCTTTAAACATGGATAATGGCCGGTTAGGCGCGTTGCTTGATATAATGGCAGGTATTAAGCCAAGACTCTCATGGTCTTGTTATATGATCGCGAAAGATGTTTCCGAAGCGCTCCTTAAAAAAATGGCTTATGCCGGTTGCCGGCACATCAGATGGGGGATCGAAACTCTTGATCCTTACAAGCAGAGAGCCATTGATAAGGGCTTAAATACGCAGGAAATAGCAAAGATCTTATTCGCTGCCAACAGGCACGGCATAGATAATCAGATATCTGTTATTGTTGGTTTTCCTTATGAATGCTCAAAAGACCTTGATCTGGCCATAGATTTTATAACAAATAACCGCAAGAATATAAGTTGCGTCAATGTTTATCAGTTTAAGCTAAGGCGTAATAGCCCAATCTACGCGTATCCCGGTAAATTCGGTATTTCCATAGACCATACCCTTGATTCAGGATCAACTGATGGTATGCCTTTTTCAGAAAAGAACGGCCTTCCATGGCAGCTTAAGAAGAGTCAGCAGGAATATATCAGTAATATATTGAAACTGAAAGTTAAATCGCTTGGCTTGATAGATCAAGACCCGCGTATTTATTTCTCTAACTTGGTGCGTCATGCTTAAAAGCGCTCTTCTATACCTATCTTATAAGTGTAACCTTCATTGCCGTTATTGTTTTGTCAAACAAGACCCTTGCATGATGTCATCGTCAACCTTGAAGCGAATATGGAAATGGCTTCTTCCATATTTTAAAAAAGTAGACGGCCCGCTTTTAAACCTGGTTGGGGGTGAGCCGCTTCTTTCTCTTTCCTTGCTGGTTGAATTATCCGCGCTCCTATCTATTGAAAAGAAAATACGCCTGAAAGAAATACCGACCAACGGTATTTTGTTGGATGAGGGTATACTCGATTTTCTCAGGTCATCCGGAATGAGGCTTGCGTTCAGCCTGGACGGATATTCTTACGCCGCCAATAGCCATCGGTTTGCCAATGTTAATGCCTTTAAGAGGGTATTGTCCAATATTTCCGCATACAAAAGTATGTTTGGAACGCCTCTTATCAAAATGTCGGTTTACCCTGGAAAAGCTAATGGCCTTGCATGTGAAATAGAACGGCTTATACATAATGGCTTCACCAGGCTTACGCTTGAGCCTGTGGTCGGGTTTCCATGGCATAAAGAGGATGCGGAAGATTTCTATAAAAGTTTTAAAAAGATCATTAGAATTTATTCAACTTGCCTTGCCTCGGGCCAAAAAATATCCATAAACCCTATTGATAAATACCGCGAGTATATCAAGATGGGTTGGTGGGACAAAATAGAAAGCGATTGTTGCGGCCTGGGGCACGAAATAGTTTTTTCTCCCAATGGAGACGCGTATGCATGCACGCTTGCAAGCCACCTCTGCAATGAAGATCTAAGAAAACGGTTTTATTTAGGCAACATATATAAAAAAATAGACCTGGATAAGATGGAAAAATTGGAGCATCTTCACATATGCGATACATCAAATATAGAATGCAGGCATAGATTTCCTAACATCACTTGCAAAAAGATATGCGCATTTTTTGATTTTAAAGCAAAGGATCTTCTTGATATGGAATGTGTATATAATTACCTTAATATTTATAATTTTATGCTCCATGAGACTTACAGGACTTATTTTCTGAAATGACCATACTTTTTTGTAAAAACGCTCATTGGGAAAATATTTTACACAAGGTAAAAAATGCTGATCTTTTCTTTTCGCAGCGTTTTGCCGGGGTATTTCCGGGTTCAAGTCTTTTTTTGATAAGCCTTCCTGATGAGGGTGTTGGCATATTCCCTTTTTTGTCTCAAGATGGAGCGATACATAGCTTCCGTTATGGCGGAATATTGACCGATCGGCAATACCCTGGCGCGCAAGAGGCCATCAATGGCCAATTAAAAGAACTCTGCAAAAGCAGCAGCTTACGCCGTGTTATCATAAGAGTACATCCGTTCATGCCTGTTTATGCCGCGGGAAAAATGGTAAAAAAAGAGCCGTTCGTTTATATTGACCTGGAACAGGGCCCCAGGACAATAAAAAAAGGTATTTCGCACGGCCATTTGACTTGCATAAAAAAGGCAGCACAGTCTGGCCTTACAGTGCAATATTCAGCCAAAGGCGCTTACTTAAAGATCTTTTTAGAGTTTTATTCAAGGCTTATTATGAAAAAAACAGGCAAAAATACTGATATTGATCATTTTCGCAGGTTCTATCTCTGCCTTAAGGATGACATGACCTTTGTGATCGTCAAAGATAATGGTGCTACGGTAGCTGTTTCAATGTTATTGAAAAATAATAAATCGGCTTTTCTTGCTTATGGCGGTATGAGTAAGGCCGGCTATGAAAAATTTGCTAAACATTTGATGATATATCAGCTTATGTTCGACCTAAAAAAGGATGGTATGCAAAAATTGGTCCTCGGCACCGGTCATGAGCCATACGACCCTATTTATCGTTTTAAGAGGGGTTTTACTGATAAAGATAATTATATTTTAACATATGAGAAAAAATACTAAGTTTATTTTCTTCAGGGATGATGATGTTTTTGGTCTTAATCGTAGATTTTCAAGGTTATTGGATCTATTTGAAGAATTAGATGCCCCTCTTGCCCTTTCCGTAGTCCCGTCTCTTATGACAGGGCCATTCAAGCAACGCGTGAGGGAAATTGCCGCGAAAGCAGGTAAAAGGCTTAGCATAGCCCAGCATGGATGGGCGCACCGGGCCCATTGTTCGCATGCCCCTTATCATGAGTTCGGTTATTCACGCACTTTTCAGGAACAGTTTTCCGACATATCCATGGGTAAGAATATCATCAAAGACGAGCTTGGCGTCGTTCCTTGTGTTTTTGTGCCGCCTTGGAATAGTTTTGATGAGAATACCGCTAAAGCTTTAAAAGCTGCTAAGTTTAAGTCCGTCAGTATTGACCTGAAATATGCCATTATGCCGCTCTCCGGCATCGAATATATTTTTACCGAGCTGTTCTTCAATAAAAAAGGGCCTCAAGGCAATTGGTATTCTGAGGATCTAAGCTTAATGATGAGGCAGATACTTCTTTCCCAAGATCGCTATATCGGTATAGAGCTTCACCACAGGCATTTTAAGCGGTGGGATTTTAGAAAATTAAGGTCTTTGATCACACTATTGAAACGGCAAAATGGCGTTAGGATCGTCAGCCTGGATCTTTTAGCTCGAAAACAACTCAAAAAGAATAAACTATGTAGGTCAGGTGTCCTTTATTTTCTAGGATATCAATTTGTCCCAAAACCGTTTTCTATTTCACCAGGAAGGCTTAATCCGGATACCTTCCAGAGCCACTGTCCTGGCCCTTTCAAAAAAATAGGGCTTTTCCAAAAGCCTGAAAAGATAATAGCCGATGAGTTCTATCATGAATTAAAGAGGTCTGTAGGGGCCTTAGCGCCTAAAAATGAGCCAATAGGTTTATTTTTATCAGGAGGTATTGATTCTGCGGCTGTCCTTCATTTATTGCGGGAAGTTTGCGGCAGCAAGATCCATACATTTACAGCTTCTTTTAGGCATGATTCCGGTCACATAGGTGTTTGTGAAAGACTCGCCAAATATTATTCAACGGTCCACCATAATATTTTTTTACCTCCTACCCTGCTTTTGGCGCTTGATAGTTTTTATGAGCATAATATACCTCAGCCAATAGGCGATAACGGCCTTTTAACAAATTATTTTCTAACGTTTAAAATGAAAGAATACGCAAGATCCATTTTTACCGGGGATGGAGCTGATTGCCTTCTGGGCGGGTTAGGGCCTCATGAGAATAGCGAGTTTTTTCTTAGCGTCGATGATCTAAATATGTATTTTAGCCATAATTTCCCGAAGATAGACCTCAAACTGCCTGCCAGGCAGGCTATGTCGAAACCTAAAGGCTGTGACAGATTGAAAGATACGATCATTTTTGACCTTAATTTTTTGGTTAGGAATAGGATAGATCATATACTTTATCCGGCCGCGATCTGGAAGGCCAAGGCCTGTTTGCCATATTTAGATAGACGAGTTGTGAATTTTGGCTTGAAAATACCTTCAAGATACCTTATCAAGGGAAAGTGCAGGAAGTCGATATTACGGTCTGCATTTGAACGAAAGTTGCCAGATTTTGTCCTTAAAATGACAAAACGTGGTTTTTCGCCGCCTTTTAATGAGTGGTATGTTCGAAATATGCATTTTGTTTCAAGAAAGTTCATGATAGCTGAGGATATGGGTATACCTAGGGAATATTTGATGGCCCTGATAAAAACTATTAAAAAAAGTGATCACTATCGGGTAGGTATGAAGACTTGGTTAATATTGAACCTTGCTAGTTGGTATCAGCATAGCTTCAATAAGCAGGCGCAAAGCCGTGATATCCTGTGCAACCACAACATCCTTCGCTGATAACTTCCTGCCTTATATCCTTAGCGCTCTTCGATAGCCAGATCTTATCTAATGTTGTATTTTTTAGGCTCCCTATCTTTTTACTATAAAGGCAGGAATAAACAGACCCATCAGGTAAAACAAAAATACGCTCAAAAGGTGTCTTGCAGGAAAGGCTATCTTTTTCGCCTAACAGAGAATATATCTGCCTTGTTATGAACATGGCGTTTTCAGGATGTTTGCGGTGTTCTTGTTTTAAGACCCATTGAAGACTTGTGACTATAGATTTTTTTTCCGCAGCGCAGAACTCTTTTTTTATAAATTTTGATCCTTTCGTGTAACTCTGGCAGTTTTCTATAAGTTTGAACTTTATCTTAAAGCCTTTTGAGCAAGCGAAGCGGTATGTAGGCATAATGTCGTGGTAGTTTAGTATAGATACAGTGAATTTAAGGACGATCTCAAGTTTCGGGAATGAGTGTTTTATAATGGCTAAGTTCTTTAACATAAGGCTATTAGAGATCCCTCTTTGTTCCTGGTTGCAGCTTAAGCCGTCAAAACTTATATGAAGGCTAAATCCGTCAACAAGGCGGCTTGAAAATTCCGTTAGGAAGCCGCAGATATCATCTATAAGGACACCGTTCGTAACAATAGTTTTAAGGGAGTTTTTTTTCTTAGTTAATATAATTTCTGATATCTTAGCTAATTTGGGGTGAAGAAAAGGTTCGCCTCCTGTTAATGTGATATCCGGAAAAGCAGCAAGGGCATTTGATCCTAGGATCCGTTTTAAAAGATCAGTGGGCATCTCCATCTTGGATCTTTGGCGCCAGATGCCGCAATGCCTACATTTAAGGTTGCACCTGTTCGTAACCGCGATATTTATTTTTGTGATCTTATGGCCTTGCATTGAATTTTATGATCTTGTGGTCTAGTTTAGAATTACCCTCTTGGCAATCCCTGCAACAGGAAATGGCATCTTTATAAAGAGCGCATTGTCTTACAAAACCAGAATACTTTTTTGTTTTTAGTATGTCAACCAGGCTCGATTTGCGTATATTTCCCAGTGAATATTTCTTTATTGGCCTAAGCCCGACAATATAGCAACAAGGTAGGACCGTTCCGTCAGAATTGATGACTAATTCCGATAATGGTTTTCTGCAGCCTAAAAAATGGGGTTTTTTTGAATATCTGCTATATTTTTCTGACACAGGAAGGAATTTTGCCCAGGCCTTTTTTTTGACCAATAATGTCTTAAGCCTTATGATATCTACGCCCAATCTTTTTGATAGTTTTACGGCGTGCTTAAGTTCAGATTCATTATGTTTCATAATTATGAATTGGGCCTCGATCTTCATTTTGCTCATAAGTTCTTTTTTTTGATAAACGCATGATCTTATATTTGAAAGGACGCGGTGAAAACATCCTCCTTTTCTGAACACTTTATATGTATCCTCGCTTGCCCCATCTAATGAAACGCTTAAATGGTCTAGGCCGGAGAGCAAAAGCATCTTGGATGCTTTTTGGGTAAGAAAAAAACCATTTGTCGCGACCTTTGTGTATGATATGCCATTTTCTTTTGCGTAGGCGATCATCCTGAAGATATCTTTGTTAAGCAATGGCTCGCCGTAATTAAAAAGGCTTAAACTTCCAATGTAATGCTTGTTAATATCGATAAATTTTTTGAAAACACCAAATTTAAGATCTGTTTTAGGCCTATCGTCCTGATGTGAAAAGCATGTCGGGCACCTGAAATTGCAGCGGTTTGTCGGCTCTATCATTATATCTATAGTCAGGTTATTATTCATGCATGATGAGGTCAGCTGTGTTATCCGCGCCGTTAAACCATCCGTTCTTAATACGCGACGCAAAAGGTGTCAGACTATTGTTTAGGGTCTGTAATATTTTTTTTGCAAGGCCTTGGGGCTCGAATTCATGGTAATCAAGGATAAAACTCCCCAAATATTTATTCATTAACTTAGCGCGGCTGATCTGCTCGGAACAATATCCCAGGGCCGTCTCCGGGTCTTCTTTTGCAGGTATAAAAATAGAGGGTTTCCTGAAATATAACAGCGGGACCGAAGTGTTGTAGCCTGCCATACCTACAGATACATCGCAGGCATTCAAGTAGCTAGGCAAGTCAGGTAGATATTTGAAGATATATATTTTATTGTTTTTTATTGACCGCTGCAGTTTTTTGAATAAGGACATCTCCCTGTCAGATGTTGATGGGCCGGCGGCAATGATAAAAACAAACTTGTCTTTAGGCAAGAATTTTGCTGACAGGATGGAACCTACTACGACCCTTGGACAGCGGGGCCCGCCTCCCCGGGTGACGACTACCAATTTTCTGCCTTGCGTTTTAAATGAGTCTCTGATCGTTTGAGGGTCTTTAATGGATGATGAATTAAAGGGCATGATGTATCCGGTGTATCGTATCTTTTCATCTATATGCTTAAACGTCCTTTCATGCATAGCTTTATAGACCGGGCTCGTAATGTCTTTAGACAGAAATTCATATTCAAGGCGCTCAGGGGTATGTATAAAGAATTTTTCATAATAATCACAATGACTCAGTAGAATATTGATATTCGTCCGGACGATGTAGGGATAGCCGATGCTAGCGTAGATCTTTGTTCCGCTACGCGTTAAATAGCCCAAGATAGGCAATAACTCAAAACGGCATTCTTCCCTGCCGAACGGAAAAAATTCGGTCATGAAGATATCGGGCTTGATCTTTTTTAACCTTTTAAGCATAAGTTCGCTTCTAAGTTTAGCGTATATAGGGGTTGTAAAAGAAAATTGGCGGCTTCTTTTAAAGTCTAATTTGCTGTGGTATGGATAAGGAAGGTCGATCCAGGTTGTGTTTTCGGGTGGCGTAAAAAAATCCTGTTGTTTACCCGCGTGAAAAATAGTAATATCCGCGTTATTTCCGAACTTTGCCTTCAATGCCTTTATAATGGTCAGCACGCGCATCGTGTGGCCAAGGCTTTCTTTATGAGTGAAATATATGACGATCTTTTTCTTATTCATTTAACGTAATTTAAAGGCCTTATAAGTGAAACGATCAAACAGTTAGGGCAATTGTCACCGCAATTATTTATCTTATCAAGCAAGTAATTCCTGAAGTTTTTATCTAAGTAAAGTTTTTTTAATGGCCTATCAATAAAAAAACCGCGATCTTCTTTTTTCCAGCAAGGGGTGACCTGTCCCTTATCGTTGACGATTAGCCTATGCGTAAGGTATGAGCAGCCTTTTATGCCGTCATTTTTCATTGCTAAAGGTTTTTTGAAGATAAAACAAGACCTGAGCTTGATAAGCTTAAATAGTAATCCTATGATATCGCGATTGTTCACACGCAAAGATTCATACGCATTATTATATCGGACAAGCCGTAATAAAGAGATAGAATTAATGTTCATTTTTTGCGCCCATAGCACAAGGCGCGGGATCGAATCAATATTATTTTTCATAATTATAGTATTTAAATTGATCTTAAAGTTGCGGTGGTTTTGATTGCAATGATCAGCGATAGAGTTGATCTTATTAAATAGTCCTGGAATTCCTCTGAGCATATCATGTTTTTTGCCGGCCGCGTCCAGTGAGATCGTGATCTCATTTATGCCATATGAGGTCATTTTATCCAGCGTCTTTTTATTCAATAATACACCATTGGTCGTAAAAGTCGTATCGATGCCTTTCTTTCTGATCTTTTTTATGATCTTCAACAAATTATCCTTGTCAACCAGTGGTTCCCCTCCGATCAGGTCTATCTTCTTGATCATCGTTGCGTCAAGAAAGCCGATCAACCTGTCAAGTTCCCTATAATTAAAGTTGTTTTTTTTGTAGTAGTGGTCGTCGCACATCACGCATTTTGCGTTACATCCTATATCCAGCGATATTTTTAGGCTAATAGACCGCGGAAGTATGCCTAAGCTAAGTCGTTGTTTGTTGTTTAAGTTCATCATTGGCGTTTACAGCATCTTTCGCAAATAGCTAAAGCAGCCCTTTTCAGATATGAAACCGGGATCGTTTTATCGCTTACGTCGTTACGGATAAATTCGCAGAAAATACGTTTCCCGGAAGGGTCAAAACGGTATTGTTTTAGTTGTTTGCATTCAGCTCTGTTATCGTGCATCAATGGTTCTGTTTTAATATCCACAGCGTTGCCATGCAGTTTAGAAAGCCTGATATAGAGGTCAATAAAAAGATCAATATCTTTTAAGTAGTTTTTTAAAACCGGGCCCTGTATCATTAATGTCGGAATTTTGACGAGGGATGAATATTTTTGGCGGCCGCTAATATCTATGCCTAAGATAAGTTTATGCCTTTGAAGGCGTATCTTTTTAAGAGTGACAGTTAATTTAGCCAATTCTTCAATGTTGTCGCTTTTAACTATTGAAGAAACGCTGACAGCGAAACTTGAAGCGCATTTTTTAAGGTTCATCAAGCATTTTGAGTAAACGCCTTTTCCTCTTTCTTTGTCATGGTATTTTTCCATGCCATCAAGAGAAAAAGAGATATTTTTCAATCCAGCCATTCTTTTTAAGCGATGTATCGTGCTATCTGTAATAATGGTCCCATTGGTGGTCAACTCATAAGTTATTTTCTTTCCATCAAGGTATTCCATCATGCCAAAGAAGTCTTTATTCAGGAACGACTCTCCTCCTACGAAAGAGACATGGCCAATATCCTTATACGTTTGTATAAGGCAAACAAATTGTTCAAGCGTCAGGTCACTGTGATCGTTTGACCTAAGCTCTTTCTGTGTGCACATGCTGCAGGATAAATTGCATCGGTTCGTGATCTCAATATTAGCTGTTTTGGATGTATTAAGATGTTCTTCGTAGCCTTTAAACGCTCCGCACATCAGCATGCAAGAGTCGCAATCTGCAGGCGTTATTGAATTATGGACAAGGCGCTTAAGGTCAGCAGAATGAATATTGCCGAGCGGCAGGCCTTTTATGCAATCAAAGACCAGGCCGTCAGGCATCACTGTTAGATGTTCTTTTAGCACTGAGCAAAAGGTAGCCCTTGATCTTGAAAAAAGATAAAAAGGTATATCTTTAAAAAACTCAGCTTTCTTATACTCAGACTTATTTCTCATAGAATCTGAAATAATAAAGGCCTGGTTTCTGATAGAACATAACTGGCTCGGATCAAAATTTATATCGAGGTCGCGGCCTTTATTTGTATATTGCCTCATGTTTTCCGCGGGTTTGAAAGAAAAATTACATTTCAATCTTTCCGCCAGCGCGAAAACTTTTGTGATCTGGCCATGATTTTCAGGCAGGATCGTCAGTTTGATCTCTATCTTCTGGCGCAGGCTGATAGCGCGGACCTTGACGATCGTCTTTAGGGTTGCGTCAAATCCTCCTTTTATACCTCTTATCCTATCGTGTATATCTTTTAGACCGTCTATACTTATATTGAGCTTAATATTTTCGTTTAAGTTATTTTTGACAAAATCACAGATCTCATCTGTTAAGAGGCCGTTAGTTGAGATGGTTTTCAGGGCACCAGGATAAGTTTTTTTGATCTCTCGTATTATTTTTGGTAGATCCGGATGAAGAAATGTCTCTCCTCCTCCTAATGCGATATCCAGGCCATGCTTAGCAAAATAACTTTTGTTTATCAATGGGTCAGACAGGATGCACCTGGCATCGTTTAAAGAAATTTCGTTAAGTTTTTTTTCTTTCCAAATGGCGCAGTGTAAGCAGCGGCTATTACATCTATTAGTTATTATCCAATTGAGAGACTTAATGGTGTTCATGATGATCCCTTGCAATTTTTACAAATGCCTTTGCCTGGTATCTGATTTTTTCTAAGATCAAGGAACTTGTCAGAAGTAATAATGTCTATCAGGCCTTCTTTCATGATATTACCTATGTCTTTTGCGCTATCGTCCAAAAAACAACAAAAGCTTATCGCGCCGTCAGAATTGATCCTTAAGACATCCTTTTGCCTGGGGCACTTACCGTTTTTTCGCGGTTTTTTTGAAGGGCCAAACGATACGCGTATACCCTTATCGGCTGCACGTTTCATGATAAGAGGCACCTCTTTAAAAAAGTATTCAAGAAGCTTTTCATGGCTAAAAAGTAACCTTGGGTCTTTTTTTAAGGTATTGTCAACTAACGTGAAGGATACACTGCTGACTCGTCGAGGCAACATGTCGATAATTGAGCTTAAAGACCCTGCATTGTCCGGCCTCACCGTAACATTAACATGGACAGGTTTATTCTTTTCCAAGAGGTAGGCTAAAGTCCTAAGCGCGGACTTAAAATATCCGCTCTTTCCGCGGATCAGGTCATTGTCTTCTTTGTTGCCGGCGTCTATGGATAAGTCAGCGGAGTCTATAGTATTAGCTATTGTTCCGCGTATACGCTTAGGCCAGATGCCGTTGCTTGAAATAGAGACGTAGAATCCCTTATCCTTAGCATATTTTAAGGCCTGTATTATTTCCGGGTAAATGGATGGCTCGCCTCCAGTGAAGTTTATATTTTTTATGCCGAGTAATGACGCCTGATCCAGTATTTTTAGTACATTTTTGTAAGGTAGCCTTTCTATTTTCTCTTTCCAACTGCACATGCCGCAATCCGCATTGCAATAAGTATGAAGACGGATCTTTAGGGTATTTATTGATAAGGCGCTATTCAGAAAAGCGGCAGTTTTTTTGGCGCCGTCAAAAAAATATTGCTTATGAAATAAAGACCTTTGTTTTGATCTTAAGCCTGATCGGATCTTATCAGCCAGGTATTTCGCTTTAGAGTCGGAGTCTGCTATTTGGAAAAGAGCCCTATATTTGGCAGCCCTCAATACCTGCTCTTTATCTGTTCTTCTGGGAAAGACAATAGAACTGGTCCCGGTCAACAGGATGTTGTTGATAGAATTATACCCGCCCATCGTTATATAAAGATCTGCGGCATTGACATGATCAGTAAAATCGTGTACGAATTTTCTCAGTATTATGTTTTTTTCCTGTTGTGCTATCTTTTTCAAATACTTATAGTTATCGTCTGCGATAGAAGGCCCTGCGGCTATTAAGTAAAGGATGTCATCGGTTAGCATGGGTTTCGCGGCAATGACATTTTTAAGCATATCAAATCCGTCCCTACCCCCTCCATTATTAATAAGAATGAGGCGCCTCTTTCCTATGCCTATGCTTTTTCGTAATATATTCTTTGTTTTTAGCTCATTTTTCATCAGGCAGCATACCCTGCCGGTAAAGACTATCTTATTAAGTAATTTAATTGGTTGTTTGAACGAAGTAAGGAAATCGCTATTTGTATCAGCATGTATAAAGATGGCGCTAAATAGACCGGCCTGCCTTAAGAGTATTTTTAAGTCAACGTCTTGGGCGATGATATCCCTGGCAGAAGAATATATGCGCGCGCCGTTCTGTTTTAAAAGCCCGATAAAAGGTATGATCTCAGGGGCTAGAAGCTGCCTTCCAAATGGGAAATGTTCAAATACTGCCGCATCCGGTTTATATGATGCGGCGACGTGTTCCAGCAAAGCTTTTCTGGCGAAAAAAGAGTTTTTAGTGCTTAAGTCAGGAAGATCGATGACACTGGCGTATTTTTTTATTTCAAGTTCCGGCTGAGGCAAGCCGCTATTTATGACAAGTATCGTAGCCCTTGGGTCAATTGACTTTATGGCTTTGCAAAGAGAATAGACCCTCATGCCGTGGCCTAACCCTCCGAAATGATGGTAATAAAACAATATTCTGTTCATCATGGTTTATTTATAACAACGGTTTTAAATTTACCTCTGTGAGACGGTAGTATAGCGCCCGTTACTTCAAAATCAACGGGCAATTTATCGTCTTTAAAAATATTTATCAAACTCTTCTTTATGGCGATAATATCGATATGTCTATTCCTGATGGCCGGGATATATTTAACACGCAGCCCTGCATCACCGTAAATTGCCTGGTAAAGAAGCAAATTAGGTTCTTTTATAAAAGCATTATCAATATCCAAGGGAAAAATAGCATTGCCGCGATGTTCGATGATCTCTGATTCTCTGCCTAGGATCTGTCCCATAATAGGGGTTTTCAAACCGCAATTACATCTGGCCTTATTAAGGCGCAAAGCATAATCGCCGTTAAAATACCTGACGATCGGCATGACAGTATTTTCAAGGCTGGTAATGATGACGCGGCCTGCATCTTTTCTTTTAAGGCTATCTGCGCGTTCAACATCTACCTTGACAGAATCGCTGAAAATATGGCGGTTACCTTTTGAGCAGGTAAAACTGATCGGGCCTACCTCGGAACAACCATATTGGTCGAAACATTCGCACGAAAGATACCTTCTGATGAAGTTGATAGTTGATGGTAGAAAATTCTCGTAGGTTGAATGAACGGAAAATCTTCCTTTCGGCAAAAAGATACCATCTAAAGAAAATCTATAAAGCAGCAGTTTTAAATATGTTGGGTTGGCGTGAATAAAGTTTGCCTTTGAATCCAGGATCATGTGGTAGATCCGTTTTATTTCATCGGATCCAACTTTGAGGAAATCTTCATAGGCAGGTATTACCAAAACATCAATATTTTTGTATTTTTCATCTGATACTTTGCCCCATACAGGGTATGATGCCTCAATACAGTTCTCTGATGTCAGCTTGATCCAGGGCTGGCAGTATTTCCATTTTCCTGTGGCCAGAAACGATACAGCCATCCTGTCAAAAGGTTCGGATCTATGAGGCCGCGCATAAAGAAAAGCATTCTCTCCGCACGTAGACGTCCTATAAACACAGTAATCTTCATTAAAATAGTTTGGGGTATTTTCTCCAGAACTAAAACTGTGCTTTAGCTCATTTTTGCCAACAAAGAAATCGATCTTATTCTTCTGGTCATTAAGTATGCCAGGAAGGTGAAGCAATTTATTTTTGTAGAATTTTGAATAAAGAAATGAGTATGCCAAAATGCGTTTGAATTTTTCGGCTTGTTTAATATGCCCAGGTATAAATTGGTTGGTGTAATGGGTGAAGATGCCGTTTGCCCGGTCATTTGGGCGCCGAAGGCAATCATTTGCTATGGCCGTTTCTTTAAAGTTCCTTGAGCAGTTATTTTTATAGGCACATCTGCCTTCCAGGATATTTGCTCTATAATTAACATAGCGCTCGCTTTCCCAAATAGTTAAGAATGGGTCTCGCCTTATGTTGCCAATGGCAGTTTCTTTTTTCCTTGGCATTGCGCAGCATGGATAAACATTGCCTTCCCAATCTATAGTGACATGATCAAATACGCCGTAACAAATGTTTTCCTTGTAAAAATCTTCTCCGTAAGAACCAGCTGCAAACTTCTTTATTTCAGAAGCAAAATTGCGCTTTTGGCCTAGAAGGCTTGCTAGCTGCTCTTTATTCTCAAGTGCTGCCAGCCTTGGCAGGATGGGATCTACCTGGACCGGGATATTGTATTTGATGCTTTTTAAAAGTATTTTTGGGTAAACATTCAGATAGAAATGTTCCATTTGACTGTGTTTTAATGCAACATTAGAAAGATCATCTTTATTATTCCTGTTTAAATGAACGAAACTGACGCGGTCAACATCAAGCTCTTTTGCTAGATCAAGCATGCGATCAAGATCTATTAAGTTTTTTCCGGTAACCACAGAGTTTAAAAAGACCTTTATATCCGGGTATTTGGCTTTGATCTCCTTTACCAGGCCGATATTTTTATCAAATGACGCTGTATTCCCCCTTAAATAATTATGCACAGCCTTATCATGGGAGTCCAATGATAGGTATAAATTGTCAATTAAAGCGCAGAGCCTGCGAATATTTATTTTATCAATAAGCAAGGCATTAGTTTTGATCCCAATAAAGAACCCTAATTTTTTTGCAATCTCCATTATTGAAAAAATATCTTTCCTCAACAATGGTTCTTGGCCATGGAACCTTATGTAATTTACCCCAAAGGATTTGAGGTCTTTGAGCAGTTTTAATACCTCTTTCTTTGCCATCGGGGCTGCGACAGGGTTCTTCCAATTGTCACACATAATGCATTTATTGTTGCATCCAGCGGTCAGGTGGAGGTCAGCGCGGAATTTTAAGGGTTTTTTGCCGTCTATCATATCTCTTATTGAGCGGGCAAAATCAGGCATCAATATTCTGTCATATTGGGACTCCAATTGGCCTGCTGTATCAGCCAGATCAAAATACTTTTCGATCGTGAACCTGGCGCGCCAGCAGAGTTCACCTGTTTTGCAGCTGTCTTTTATCAGGCTATCGGCTATGGCGGCAATGGCAGAATAATCACCCTCGTTCACCAAATGTCCGTTTATTCGATCTTGGATCAGTTCCGGGATGCCCGAATGGTTTGTAGATATGACAGGCATGCCCGAAGCCATGGCTTCTTTTAAAACATTGGGTATCCCCTCCCTATCCCCATCTTTAGCGATCTGCGATGGTAAAACAAAAATATCGTGTTTGTATAGCTCGTTGATATATAAACGGTGCGGAAGAACACTTTTGATGTTGATGCTTTTTCCAAGGTGATATCTATTTACTAAGCGGCGTATTTTTAGCTCAAGCGGGCCCTCCCCAATTAAAGTTAAAGTAGCCCTGGGGTATTGGATCAGAAACTTTTTAAAAAATAATAAAGTCGCCTCAAATCCTTTTTTTTCAACGAATCTCCCGCATGATAATATCTTAAGCTTTTTTTTATCCAAGGCCCTTGGCTTAAATGCCAGTTCAGTCAGGTCAACGCCGCTGTGTATGACCTCAATTTTTTCAGGCGGGCATCCAAGTGAAACAAGGGTGTTTGAAATAGACCTTGATTTCGCAATAAATTTAGAGACATACGGCAATAGTTCGCGCACTAAGTTTGAGTTATTTCCTTTGTAAAGATCAAAGCCCCTCACGGCCACAAACACCGGGAGGTTTGTCTTTTTTATAAATCCAATAAAAGCCGCGGCATCTGTTAAAAAAGGGCACTGGATCAATTTAGGTTTTCTTATATTTATTATTTTTTCTATAAGGTT
>MNVR01000023.1 GCA_001873995.1 Candidatus Phelpsiimicrobium noxiivivens | reverse complement strand
CAAGCGCTCTAGCCAAGCTGAGCCACGCCCCGGATCGCTGTTATTTTTCTATAAGCGATTTTAGCTTGTAATTATAACATCCAAGCAGCAGTTTTTCAATGAGTTAATATCAAATGGAAATCAATAGACATTTTTTGCTATATTTGTTATACTTGATTTTTCCTGGAATAAATACCCAGCAATAGGCAACGTTATCCTGTCTCATAAGAAGCGCCAAAATTCTCTTTGCGATAATTTTAGCGCATTCGACAGGGTCAACGTTGTAGGGAATAAGCCCAAATAATGCAACGTTAAGGAGCAAACCATGTTATTTAAATTCCTTCCAAAAGACTTTAATTTTATAGACTTATTCGAAAAACAGGTCAGCTACGCTGTAGACGCTGCTAAATATTTTAAAGAATTGGTAGCTAAGGGCACTATTGATCAGGCTTCATTAGATAAAATGCGCTCTATTGAGCATCAGGGCGATGACGCGGCGCATACCATTATTGAGCAATTGAATAAAACCTTTATTACGCCTTTTGACCGCGAAGATATCCATTCGCTTGTCAAAGAGTTAGACGACGTCATTGATATGATCAATACCATTGTCAGCCGGCTATTGGTCTATAAGGTGCCAAATTTTAAAGCGAATCTTACTGAGTTCGCTTCTGTTATTGAGGAGTCGGTCTACGCGGTTGAGCGCGCGGTTAAAGGCATGCGCGATATGAAACATTCGCGCTATGTAATGGAGGCGTGCGTGGAGATAAACCGCCTTGAGAACGTAGGCGATTCAATGAGAGACGCGGTGCTGGCGGATCTTTTTGACACAGAGAAAGACCCTATAACCCTGATAAAATGGAAAGAGATATATCAGGACGCGGAGACTATCCTGGATATCTGCGAAGACGTAGCTCACGTCGTGGAATCCATACTTGTTAAACAGGCGTAATATATGACGCTAGCTATTCTTTTTCTTATTTTACTCGCCCTGACTTTTGATTTTTTAAATGGTTTCCACGATTCAGCAAATTCCATCGCCACTATTGTTTCTACCAGAGTCCTTTCCCCGCGCTATGCCGTCATATGGGCCGCGTTCTTTAATTTTGTAGCGTTCTTATTTTTTGGGCTCCATGTCGCCAACACTATAGGCAAGGGGATCATTGATATAGCGATCATAGATAAGAGCATAATTTTCGGGACGCTTATGGGGGCCTGTTGTTGGAATCTTATAACGTGGTATTTTGGATTACCTACCAGCTCTTCTCACGCGCTTATAGGAGGCATGATAGGCGCGGCGCTTGTTAAGTCCGGGACAAAGTCTCTTGTATGGAGCGGGATCGCCAAGACAGTCGCTTTTATTTTTATTTCCCCAGTTGTTGGCCTTTTATTAGGTATTTTTTTGGGCACGATCGTGTATTGGTTATTCAGGAATAGCTCTCCGCTAAAAGTAGATCATATCTTCAGGAAGGGGCAATTATTGTCAGCAGCGTTCTATAGCATGGGGCATGGAGGTAATGACGCTCAAAAGACAATGGGCGTGATCGCCAGCCTGCTTTTTAGCGCCGGTATGTTAGGGGATAAATTTTATATACCGCTTTGGGTAGTTTTAGCTTGTTATACGTCCATAGCTTTTGGCACGATGTTCGGGGGATGGCGTATTGTCAAGACTATGGGCCAAAAGGTCGCTAAACTTAAACCTATAGATGGGTTCTGCGCGGAGCTCAGCGCGGCCATTACGCTTTTTGTTTCATCTTCTTTCGGGATCCCGGTCAGCACAACTCATACTATCACAGGTTCTATAATGGGCGTTGGTTCTGTAAGGCGGCTGAGCGCGGTCCGGTGGGGTGTTGCTGGCGCCATTATATGGGCCTGGATCATTACCATTCCGTGTTCAGCGGCGATATCGGCGGTATCTTATAAACTTGTTCGTATTTTCTTTGCTTGAGGTGTATTATGAATAGACGCGTGTTTTGCGTTTTGTTATTTGTTTCTGTTATTTTTTGTTTTGGTTTTTCGCGAGATGCCGTGGCTGGCCCTTCATATAAGGGCGAAAGAATAGTCTACGCTATAAGCCCGGTAGGGAGGGCGGAATATAATGACCTCGGCACAACAGTACTGGCAGGGCGCACCGTAAGGCTTTGCACTTTTAAGACGCGCGCTATGAAGTTTGAAGATACGGAAAAGATCTATAGCGACCCTGATACCGGGATGCCTCTGCGCGTGGAACGTAATATCTCATACTGGTTAAGTAAGGAGCGTATAATAGAAGAATATGACCAGAAGAATTTTATTCTGACGGTAACAAAATTTGTTAAAGGCAAAAAGCAGGAGCGGATGGTGTTCAAAACAGATGGCCCTATTTACAATGCTATTCTTCTGCCATTTTCTTTGCGTCAAGCATCGGGCCTTAGCGTTGGCTGGAAGGCTACGGTCAGGTTCCCTCTGAAATTTGCAGTGATGTTGGCTTCTACGAAAGATATAGAGACACCCGCGGGCAAATTTGAGGCTTATCACTTTACGAGCGATCCTAATAAATTCGAGATCTGGATAAGCCAGGATGCCTTGCGCCTGCCTATTAAAATAAAGGGCGCTGGAGGTTTGGGTTATACCTTAGTTATGGAAAGTTATCAAAAGGGATCCGGGATACTTGATGAAAAATGAGAAACAAGATATTATGTACCGCAAGTGGGGCCTGCATTCGCCTAAAGCTGTTTTTTTACTTGTCCATGGGCTCGGCGGATATAGCGGTAGGTGGCAATTTTTAGCTGATTTTTTTCTGCAGCACGATATCTCTTCCTACGCTTTAGAGCTTAGGGGGTTTGGCCCGACAAAAGGCCCAAGGGGCCACATCGCTTCATTTGATCAATATTTTGAAGATATTTCCTGCCTAAAAAACATCATATCCAAAGAAAATCCGGATAAAAAAATATTTATTATCGGTGAAAGTTTAGGTGGGCTCATATCTTTTCTCGCCGTGGCAAAGGCTAAAAAACTTTTTAACGGCCTTATATTGCTTTCGCCCGCCTTTAAGACAAAATATAAACTACCAATTTGGGATTACATCAAAGTTTTTGGTTCTATGTTCTATAATCCAATGAAACAATTTTATCTTCATTTTGTGCCCAAGATGTACACGCGCGACGTTGAGTGTCAAAAAAGGATAGCGATAGACGAGCAAGAAGGTAATGTCGCGACAGCGCAATTATTGACCCGCATAGTTTTGGCTCAGCTAAGCGCGGCTTTTACGCGGAAGAAGCTGGATCTATCAGTTTTATTTTTGCTTTCAGGAGTGGATATGATAGTGAATAGTAAGGCTAGCAGAAAATTATTCAGGACACTGCGTGATAAAGATAAGAGCGTTATAGAATACTCAACGATGTATCATGCCTTATCAATTGATATTGGCCGCGAAAAAGTCTTCGGGGATATTTTGCAGTGGGTTGAGAACCGTATCTAATGAGACAAATCAAGCAGGATGATCTGTCTCATTGGTGGGAGATATGATGCGATACATTTTAGCGATAGACCAGGGCACGACAGGCAGCCGCGCGGTGGTGTATGATAAGCACGGGCGTAGCGTGGTAAGCGCCTATTACGAGTTCCCTCAGTATTTTCCAAAACCAGGATGGGTAGAGCACAATCCACAAGAAATATGGGAGAGTGTGAACGCCGCTATCCAGAAGGTTTTAAAACAAGTGCCAGCTGGCTCTATAGCTGCTGTAGGCATAACTAATCAGCGTGAGACTACGATAATCTGGGATAAAGATACGGGCGAGCCCATCCACCGTGCCATAGTCTGGCAGTGCCACAGGACAGCGGATCGCTGCGACGCGCTAAAAAAGAAAAAAAGAGAGGCCGAATTTATAAAAAGCAGGACCGGCCTGCCTATTGACGCTTATTTTTCAGCTACAAAGATAGAGTGGCTTTTGAAAAACGTCCCGGGGGCGTTAGCGCGCGCTAAAAAAGGCAAACTTCTTTTCGGCACTACAGATACCTGGATATTGTGGAAGTTGACGAATGGCAGGTCTCACGCTACGGATCATACAAATGCATCGCGAACCATGCTTTTTGATATAGATAGATTGAAGTGGGATAATGACATTTTAAAGAAATTTTCTATACCTTGTGAACTTTTACCAGTAGTTAAACCTTCCGTAGGTTTTTTCGGTGAAACTATAAAAATCGGGTTGCTGCCCGCGGGTATACCTATATCAGGTATTGCCGGTGATCAGCAGGCTGCTTTGTTCGGCCAGGCATGTTTTGATCAGGGCAGTGTTAAGAATACTTACGGCACAGGGAGTTTTATCTTGCTTAACACAGGAAAAAAGCGCGTTGTATCAACGCACGGGCTTATTACTACATTGGCCTGCGCTCCAAAAGGAGAACCGGTATACGCCCTTGAGGGATCGGTATTCATCGCGGGCGCGGCTATTCATTGGCTTAGGGACGGCCTAAAACTTTTATCCTGCGGCTGTGAATCCGAGAAGATAGCGTTATCGGTCAAAGATAATGCCGGTGTATATTTTGTGCCTGCGCTCGTAGGCTTGGGCGCGCCTTATTGGGACGCTGACGCCCGCGGAGCTATTTACGGTATTACCCGGGGCACAAAGACCGCTCACATCGTGCGCGCGGCACTTGAGGCTATAGTGTATCAGACAAAAGATGTTTTACTCGCGATGCAGAAAGATTCAGGCTTAAAGATAAAAACGCTGAAAGTTGACGGGGGCGCTAGCGCTAATAATTTTATGTGCCAATTTCAGTCGGATATTATGGGTATAAATGTTGTAAGGCCGCGCGTTATTGAAACTACATCTTTAGGCGCCGCTTATTTAGCCGGTTTGGCTGTTGGTTATTGGAAGAATTCGGATGAAATAAAAAAGTGTTGGAAGAAAGACCGAGTTTTTGCTCCGCGCATGCCGGCAAAGCCGGCGCGGCAGCTGTATAAAAGTTGGCTTACTGCCGTCAAAAGAACTTTGACAAATGCATAAAGGCAACGTAATGTCCCTGTCCGCAGACGAAGTTTTTTGCCGTTGACTGCGGTTTAGGACAATCTTGTAAGAGCCCGACATTGTGTCGGGCACGGCGCTTGCCCTAAGCCTTTGTCAACTTTTGCCAAAAAACTTCTGATTGTCTGCTTGGACAGGGACCTTACATTGCCTATTTATGACGTTATTATTATCGGCGGCGGAATAGTAGGGACTTCCATAGCGCGTGAATTATCCCGTTATAAATTAAATATCGCCATCCTTGAGAAGGAAGCTGAGCCCGCCTTTGGTGTTTCTAAATCCAATAGCGGCATCATCCATCCCGGCACTCAAAATCCGCCATCCTCGCTTAAGGGCAGGTTGTGCGTCCAGGGTAATATTCTGACCAGAAAAATAGCGCGCGAGTTAGGCGTTGATCTCCAAGAGACAGGTGAGTTGATCGTCGCGTTCAGTGAAGAAGAAGCCGGGCGGCTTGAGGCTATAAAGAAAAATGCTGTTTTGCTTGGCGTACCTGGCCTAAAGATCGTAGGCCGCTCGTGGCTTAAGGTAAACGAGCCTAACTTGAGCCCAGAGGCTATTGCTGCATTATACGCGCCTACCGCTGGTATTATCAGCCCATATCGGATGGTTTACGCTTTATCTGAAAACGCTGCAAAGAATGACGTAGGCATCTATACGCTTACTGAAGTTAAGCAGATCCAGCGTCCTAAGGCAATTTTTGAAGTGGTAACGACAAAAGGTATGTTTCAAACTAAATACTTGATCAATGCCGCGGGCCTTTTCGCTGATAGAATATCACAAATGGCGGGCATTGATGATTTTAAAATAATGCCGCGCAAGGGCGAAGAATTCCTGCTTGATAAAAAAAGAGAACATTTGTCAAACCACTTATTGTTCCCTCTGCCGTCTGCCACGTCAAAGGGCATACTGGTGATAAAGACTGCTGATGGTAATCCTATGATAGGGCCGACCGCGGAAGACACAGATGACAATGAAGATACGGCTACGTCAGACGAGGGTTTTAAAAAAGTACTATTAGCCGCGCGGAGGATGATACCGTCTATCTCTGAAGCAGATATTATCGCTTATTTTGCGGGGTTGCGTCCTGTTGCAGGAGATGATTTTATCATTCGCCATGAAGACAAAGTTCCAGGTTTTATCAATGTGGCAGGCATTCAATCTCCGGGCCTGACAGCCGCGCCCGCTATAGCGCTTATGGTCGCAGGTATTTTAAAAGAACAAGGGTTGGCGTTTAAGAAGAAATTGTTGTTTCACGGGCGTAGGCAAAAGAGCGTCCATCTTTTTGCTCTCACGTTCTCTAAAACCAGTAAACTGATAAAGAAAGACGCCTCGTATGGCGATATCGTCTGCCGTTGTGAGATGGTGTCTGCCAAAGAAGTGAAAGACGCGATAAGGCGTGGCGCAAGCACCATGGACGGCATAAAGTTCAGGACACGCGCGCAAGCCGGCAGATGCCACGGCAGTTTTTGCACGACAAGGATCATGAAGATACTCGCAGAAGAAAAAAATAAAGCGCTGACAGCAGTTACCAAGAAAGGCAGCGGCTCGGAGATAGTCAAAGGTGAGACGCGCAGCTAAATTTTTAAACAAATTTCCAAAACAAATTTCCAAACCCGCATTGGAATTAGAGGTTATGAGGACTTGAGGGCGTATGATCAAAAGGGATCTGGTTATTGTTGGAGGCGGGCCTGCTGGCATGGCAGCGGCTATTTCTGCCCACGAGAATGGGTCTAAGGATATTTTGTTGCTTGAGCGCGACCAGTATCTAGGCGGCATTTTGAACCAGTGCATACATACGGGTTTTGGCCTGGAATATTTTAAAGAAGTCCTGACAGGCCCTGAATACGCGTCTCGCTTTATTGAAAAAATAAAAGATATACCTAATATTGAAGTAAGTTTGAAGTCTTTCGTAGTCAAATTGACAACTGGGAAAGAGCTCACTTTTTTAAAACCAGGCTGTCTGACGCAAGTAAGAGCAAAAGCCATTATTATGGCAACAGGGTGCCGTGAAAAGACTCGCGAGATGGTGCATATCGCGGGCTTTCGGCCTGCGGGCATTTTTTCAGCAGGGTTGGCCCAGAAGTTGATAAATATTGAGGGCCTTTTGCCGGGCAAGGAGGTCGTTATCGTAGGTTCCGGAGACATAGGCCTTATCATGGCAAGGCGTTTTAGGCTTGAGGGCGCGTCTGTCAAAGCGGTTATTGAGATCAAGAAAACAAGCCGCGGACTTATCCGGAATGTAGCCCAATGTATTGAGGATTTTGATATTCCATTCTACTTAAGTCACAAGATAACAAAGATCTACGGTAAGGATAGGGTAGAAAAAGTAAGTGTGTCTCGCGTTGATGATGCCTTTAACGCTATCTTGGGCTCAGAGTTTGATATCGCCTGTGATACAGTGCTCATTTCTGTGGGGCTTATCCCTGAAAATGAGCTGCTTGAAATGACTAGAGGAGCTTCTGTCCCTGGGTTGTTCGTCTGCGGCAATTCTCTAAAAGTTTATGACGTCGTTGATTCAGTGACTAAGGATAGTATTGAAGCCGGCCGCGTGGCCGCTGAATATTTAAAAGGTTTATGATGATAAAAAAAATTACCTGCATAGAGTGCCCAAAGGGGTGTGGCTTAGAGCTGGATATAGAGAATTGCCATGTTATTAAAGTCAGCGGCAATAAATGCCCAAAAGGTGAAAAATATGCTATTGCAGAGATAGAAGATCCTGTTAGAATATTGACAAGCACAGTGGCAGCGCAGGGGCTGTCTTTGAAGATGGTGCCTGTCAGGACGGATAAGCCAATTCCTAAAAGCCGTATGCGTGAGGTTATGAAAGAGATCAAGAAACTTAAAATAAGCAAGCCTCAGCTTCCAGGAGACATTGTTTTAAAAAATATTTTAGGCCTGAATGTAGATCTTATCGTGACAAGGAATGTTTGCTAAAATTAATTGACTCAACCGCATAATTATTGTATATTCATACAATCAACGGGAACAATTTTATCAAGGAGGATAGGCAATGGCAAAGGGGAAAGTGAAGTGGTTCAATAACCAAAAAGGTTTTGGGTTTATCACAACGGAGTCAGGCTCTGATGTATTCGTGCACTTCAGCGCTATCCAGGGAGAGGGTTATAAGTCTCTGGAAGAGGGCAATGACGTGGAATTCGAAGTTGAAAAAGGCCCCAAAGGCGAACAGGCCACTAATGTAAAGAAAATATAGTTTTTAATCGAAAAAAAGACTAAAAAATAAACAGGCCCGGGTTTTTAGCCGGGCTTGTTTTATTAATTAATGGCATAATATGAGCCTCTTGATCATATGAGAATAAAGCTAAAAATAGGCCTTTTTATTTTAGGTTCCTTTGCGCTTGCGTTCGCCGTTTTTACAATATTTTTTGACCAGGCTGTGATCGTAAGAAAAGGCACTATTTATCGCGTGCCCCTGGATGACAAAGTAGTAGCCCTGACCTTTGACGATGGGCCTTCTCCTAATTGGACGCCTTTAATATTAGACGAGCTTAAAAAGGCGGATGTAAAAGCTACTTTTTTTATGTTGGGAGAGCACGTCGCAAAATATCCTAATGTGGCCCGTCGTGTGGCCCATGAGGGGCATGAAATAGAAAATCACACCAATACTCATCACGTGCTCATATATTATAAGGCATATGAGCTTATAAAAGAGGTAAAGGACGCGGAGTCTATAATTCGCGGCGTAACGGGTGTGACGACGCGCTTTTTTAGGCCGCCTAAGGCGTGGCTGACTGGCCAGGAAAAGATACAATTGCAGGAGATAGGTTATAAAGTCGTTCTCTGGTCACTGAATTCTAAGGATTGGGTTACTTTTGACGATAAATATATGATAAAATATATCCTTCATCACGTCAGGCCCGGGGATATTATTCTTTTTCATGACAGCGGAGGGACTTTTAGCACAGAGGGCGGCGACCGTCATGAAACTGTTTTAGCTATTTCAAGGATCATTGAGAGGCTAAGAGAGAGAGGTTATCGGTTTGTTACCGTTTCAGAATTAGTCAACTATAAATTAAGCCATGATAATTAAAAATATCACTTTAAAGCACGTAATACTTTTATTCTTGCTATCCTATGTTTTTTTAATGCTGGGCAATGGCGTATTGGACTTGACTAACCCCGATGAAGTTTTTTATACGCAGACCGCGAAAGAGATGGTACAGCATAAGACTTGGACAGTGCCTTATCTGTTCGGCCAGCCCCAGTTCGAAAAGCCTATTTTTACGTATTGGTGCCTTAGGCTGGGATTTATTCTTTTCGGTGTCACTAGTTTCAGCGCGAGGTTTTTTTGCGCCCTTTTCGGAATTATAGGCGTTTTAACATTGTATGGATTAGGGATCTTGGGCTTTGGCGATAAAAAGAAGGCTTTCATATCTAGCGTCATTTTGATGTCCGGAGGCCTTTATATAGGATTGAGCAGGACTGTTTTTACGGATATGATCTTTTCAGTATTGATCCTGCTTTCCATGGTATCTTTTTTTTGGGGATACGCGCGAGCTGATAAAAAAGCATTAGGGATCTTATTATTTTTTGTTTTTTCAGGCCTCGCTGTCCTGGCAAAGGGGCCGTTGGGTGCCATCTTACCAATGCTTTCAGTTGTTCTGTTTTTGGGGATGCGAAAGGAGCTGAAATTCTTTTTCTGCCGTTATTCTGCCTGGGGCTTTTTGTTGTTTTGTTTGATAGCCATTCCGTGGTACGCGGATATGATCAAACGGTTCGGCAACACGTTTACGGAGGAATTTTTTTATAATGACCATATCCGCCGCATTATTGAGGCGGAGCATATTTCCAACGATACTTGGTTTTTTTATCCAATATTTATGGTTTTGTGCATGTTCCCATGGTCTTTTTTTACGGTCATATCATTCTTTCATCTTTTAAAAAAGTTAAAAGGCCGGGGTTGCCTGCCTATTTATCAATATTTGTCGGCCTGGCTGGTTATTGTTTTAGTTGTTTTTCAGGCGTCGCATTCCAAGCTTGTCAGCTATATTTTTCCGTTATTTCCGGTTTTAGCTTTGATGACCGGAGATTTTATACATAACGCGCTATCTGAAAATAAGACACGCGCGCTAACGGTTATTTCGTATATTTCATGGGCTACTATATTAGTCATACCTATAGGCCTTGTTGTGTGCATGATAAGATTTTCAGGATACATCCCTGAGCGCTTGCCGATTTATTGTTTTATTATTTTTTATCTTGTCTTGCAAGGCGCTATGCTGTTGTTCATAAAACAGAAAAAATTCCTGGTCAATATGTGTTTCCTGGCTATACAATTGCCCTTGATCCTGGTTTTTGTATTTTTAAACCGTGAGAGTTTGAATATTTATGCCGCGGGCAAGAAGGCCGCGCAGTATCTTGCCGCTAACGCTGGCCAGGGGGACAATAAGATACTTTGCGCTAAATTCCTTGCCCGTGGCGTAAGGTTCTACACTGACAGGGAAGTTGCCGTCATAGATATGGGCGGGTCAAATTTTTTCAGCCCTCATCCTATTCCTTATCTGAACACAGAGAATAAAGTAAGGGGGTTCCTTAAAGATCAGCAGGTTACCTATGGTATCGTCACGAAATCTTCTCTTAAGGCCTTGGAAAATATAGCGCGGAATGATCTTAAATTAGATAAATTAAAAACGATAGGTGATGAGCATATCGTGAAGGTATATGTAAAGTGAGTTACTTTTAATACACCCGGCGCTTAACTATACCCGGTCCTTATAAGGAATTGGACCCTTCCTTTATGAGGAATTAGGAATGTCCATCCTTTCTGGATTGGGCCAGTGTCGCGCCTACTACGCAAGGAGGTTTTTATGTTTTCTTTAAAATTAAGGATGTACTTATTACTGACGGTATTATTCGGTATCGTCTACATGCTTGTGACTATAATAGGCTTGAACATGGGGGTGCAGAACTTCTATTTCTATCTTGTGTTTTCTGTGGCTCTCATGCTTATACAATATATGGTAGGCCCTAAAATGGTTGAGTGGTTCATGCACGTCAAATACGTGACAAAGAACGAATATCCCGAGCTGCACCAGATGGTTGAAGAGCTGGCCCGCAAGGCAGGTATTCCTAAACCAAAAGTGGGAATAGCCGCCATAGCCATACCCAATGCTTTTGCTTTCGGGAGGGGCTTGTCTGACGGGAGGGTCTGCGTTACAGAGGGTATCTTAAAGTTGTTAAAAGAAGATGAGCTAAGAGCTGTCTTAGGCCATGAGTTAAGCCATCTAAAGAACCGTGACGTTCTTACTATAACTATTCTCTCCGTTATTCCCATGGTGCTTTATCGTATCGCGTGGAATTTTATGTTTTTTGGAGGTAATCGCAGAAGGGAAGGAGGAGGCGCGAATGCCGCGCTTGTCGGGCTAGTGGCTCTTACTTTTTATTTTATTACTAACCTTTTGGTCCTTTACGCGTCTCGCATACGCGAATACTTCGCGGATAAGGGTTCTGTAGCTTTAGGAAATGATCCTTCAGCGCTTGCCTCGGCGTTGTATAAACTTGTTTATGGTTCAGCTCGCGCTGACCAGGATTCTTTAAAAGAGGTGGAGGGCCTAAAAGCATTTTTTGTCAATGATCCTTCCCAGGCCAGGAACGAGATCCAAGAATTGAGCAACCTGGACTTAGATAAGAGTGGGACGATCGATCCTTATGAGATGCAGATGTTTAAGAACAGGAAGATCAATATCGGCTTTGGTGAAAAATTAATGGAATTGATGAGCACGCACCCGAACATGCTCAAACGTATTAAACAATTATCGAAGTATTAGAAACTGTTCCCGGCCCGATCGGGAAAGTGGGGCAGCAGTAGTAAATTAAGTGAGTTGGTGCCCACTGTCCCGAACAACTTGGAAACAGTTTCCCGAACAACTTGGAAACAGTTTCAGCCTTTCAACCCAGCCTTTCAACCTTGGTTTTTATATGATAATTATAAATAATCTTACTAAAGCATACGGCGAGAAGACCCTGTTTAAGGATATATCTCTTAATATTAACAGGGGCGAGAAGATAGGCCTTATCGGGCCCAACGGCGCGGGCAAGTCTACCTTGTTCCATCTTTTATTAGGAGAAGCGGAACCGTCAGCAGGCGCCATTCAGGTTCAGAAAAATATACGCGTCGGATATCTTCCTCAGGAGTCAAGTTTTCAATCGGCGCTCACGGTCTTACAGGAATTGACGCAGGGTGATGAGATTATTATGCGCTTTCAAAAGGAAAAGCACGAGCTGGAAGAAAATAAAGAAGCTGGCTCTTCGCGTTATGGCGATGTCTTGCATGAACTAGAAGTGTTAGGTTTCTTTGAGCTGGAGCACAGGGCTGAGAAAATACTGATGGGCCTTGGTTTTAAAGAATCTGATTTTAACAAGCCTATCGCGCATATGAGCGGCGGCTGGCAGATGCGCACGTTATTGGCTAAGCTTCTCGTGTATAATTATGATATCCTTCTTTTGGATGAGCCTACTAACTATTTGGACTTAAACGCCGCGTTATGGCTAAAGGATTATTTAAAAAATTTTGACGGCACATTCGTTATGATATCTCATGATAAAGATTTTTTGACTGACGTAACAAATTACACATTTATCTTAGAGCACGGCACTATCGCTAAGGTTAAAGGTTCCTATGAGCACTACGAGCAAATAAGAGAAGAGCGGCGAGTGTATATGGAGAAGAAGTTCTCGGAGCAGGAGAAGAAACGCCTGCAACTTGAAAAGTTCGTTTCGCGTTTTCACGCGCAGCCCAATAAGGCCGCGGCAGTGCGAAACAAGCGTAAGACCTTAGAAAGGATGGAGGAGGTTATTCTTCCTCCGGACCCGCGCGATAGCATAAGGCAGTTTCGTTTTCCCCAGGCTAGGCCCAGCGGCCAGCGCGTCATAGAGCTTGAAAAGATATCTAAATCTTACGGAGAGCTGCAGGTCTATCGCGATATGGATTTTGAGATAGAGCGCGGCGAGCGCGCGGTCTTGGTAGGAGAAAATGGCGCGGGGAAATCAACGTTGCTTAAGATCTTGTCAGGGGTTATACCTATAGACAGCGGCACAAGGTCTGTTGGCTACAATGTTGACTTAGGTTATTTTTCGCAGACGCGCCTGGATACGCTAAACCCTGAGAATACCGTTTTTAACGAGGCCTATTCGGCTGTGTCGGGTAATATGTCGCAGGAAGTCATACGCACTATTTTAGGCGCTTTCTTATTCACCGGTGATGACGCCGACAAAATGGTTAGCGTGCTTTCCGGAGGCGAGAAGAGCCGTTTGAACCTGGCTAAATTCCTGATAAATCCTCCTAATTTTCTTTTGTTAGATGAGCCGACTACGCATCTAGATGTTGACGCGGTGGACGCCCTGATAAGGGCAATGACCGAATACCAGGGGACGATAGTCTTTATAAGCCACGATATCCATTTTGTCCGTTCTGTTGCCAATATCGTTTATGAGGTCAAAGAAGGCCATTTGCGCAAATTTTACGGAAATTTTGATTATTATATTGAAAAGAAGACAGGGGCAGAGGTTGTATTCGGCAAGAAGAATACAAAGATCGTGAGCGATGAAACTAAGCAGGCTCGCCTGAACAGAGAAAAATCAAAAGAAGAGGATAAGGCTAAAAAGCAAGACGAACGCAGTCGCAAGGCGCACAATACCGCGTTAGGCGCCACCATCCAAAAGCTTAAAAAAGAGAAAGACGAGTTACAGCTGGAAAGCTATGCTAAAGTCCGCGCCCTGGCGGATCAGCGTATTTACAGGGAAGAGGATATTGTCAAAGAATATGGCCGCCGCCTGAAAGATATTGAGAAGAGAAGCTTTGAAATAGACAAAGAGGTCGCGGGCCTTGAAAAGCGGATCATTTAACTGTAAAATAGGCGCAGATGACTAAGGCGTTCTATAAACAGGCCAAGATAGTCGGTTTTCTGTCTTATATACCGATAGTTCTTTTTGTCGGCCCGCTTATGGGCTATGTCGCGGCTGACTATCTGATGACGCGGTTCAATTGGGTATCTTATTTGCCTATTATAGGCGCAGCTGTTGGTTTCGCGGCAAGTGTGAATGAATCCGTGAGGATAATCCGTATTGTCTTAAAGATAGATAAGGCGTCGGAATAAGATGCATTATCTAAACAAACAAATAAGATCTTGATCATATTATTCAGCAGCATAAAGAGGCATGTTATGAGTGAAAAGTTTTTCGAAAAGTATTTGGCAAAAACTGTTTGAGCCCGCCAACGTTCTAATGGCGGGCGAGTTGTTTTTGCCTTTTTCGAGAGACTTTTTACGAATGCCGAGCGGATGAATAATATG
>MNVR01000021.1 GCA_001873995.1 Candidatus Phelpsiimicrobium noxiivivens | reverse complement strand
CAAGGATTTACGATAAGGGTGTAGCGACATACTTCTATGGAGCGTAACACCCGAAGCGTAAACCGTAGCAAACGGCAAAAAATACCGTCTGCGGCAGGGACCCGCGCTGCGAATATTTACCGAAGCGAGTAAAATGATAGGAGCGGCAAGCGGGCAGATCCAGATGAAGACTGGCCTGGTTTGGCTTGAAGCAAAACTTGTGGAGGCCGAGCCTGCCTGCCGGCAAGCAGGCCTGCCTGCCGATAGGCAGGCGGGCATGATCCCCGCCAAAGGCGGGGGAGCGAGGCCGGAACCAGAGAGAGCCTTGACACGCAGGGACAAGGCGAACGCTTTTGCGCAAGACAAACCAGGCCAGTCTCCGTTCATTCATATAGCCTGCTAGACTTAAACTCGTGGGCAAGGGCGATCTCGTTGGCAACCCCATAACCGGCAACAAGAAACCGTACTAAGAATATGTTCAACAAAAAACTCTGGCAATAACTATTCTGCCAGAGCTTTATTACCTTACCAATACAAGATTAAAGTGTTCTTTTATAGGCCTTGTAGTTCCTTTTGACCTCGTTTATGCTATCGCCTCCAAATTTCTCAAGCATAGCAAAAACCAACTCATAAGCAACAACGGACTCAGCCACAACGCCTGCCGCCGCCACAGCGCAGGTATCATACCTCTCCACAGCCGCTTTCACGGGCTTTTTCGTTATTATATCAACAGAATCCAAAGGTTTACCAAGTGTAGAAATAGGCTTCATAGTGCACCGGATCTCAATAGGTTCGCCTGTGCTCATCCCGCCCTCTATGCCGCCGCAACGATTAGTTTTTCTGAAAAAACCCTTTTCCTTTGAATAAAAAATAGCGTCATGCACGCGGGAACCAAGCTCGTATGCGAAACCCGTGCCTAATCCAAATTCAATTGCTTTAATAGCGGGAATAGACGAAAGCGCCCCAGCCAGCCGGCCATTAAGCCTTCGGTCTGACGCGGCATAACTTCCCAGGCCCGGGCAAACACCCTCGGCAACCACACTGAACGCGCCACCGACAGTATCAAGATTCTTTCTAGCATAGTCTATCTTTTTTTCCATCTTCTCTTTATTCTTCTCGCCGCCGATCATAAGGCATTCGCTTGTAACCATGACGCCAAATTCTTTTAAAAAAAGTTTGCATACCGAACCAATAGCCACCCGCGATACGGTCTCTCGCGCAGATGCGCGCTCAAGGACATTGCGAATATCAGTGTGCCCATATTTAAGGCAGCCTGCCAGATCCGCGTGTCCCGGCCTTGGGTTAGCCAATGGAATAAGCTCATCAATACGAAAATCATTATTCTTTACATAAAGGGTTATTGGGCTGCCCAAAGTAAGCCCATTTTTGACACCAGAGAGCACCTCAATGGTATCAGCCTCTATCTTCATGCGGTCTCCCCGGCCGTAACCCAACTGCCGCCTGCGGACCTCAATATTCATGATCTTCAGATCCACTTTTAAGCCGGCTGGCATACCTTCAAGTATAGCGAGCATACAACGGCCGTGAGATTCACCTGCGGTCAAATATCTCAACATAGAACCTCCTTGCGTAGAAAACGCAACACTGGCCCAATCCAGAAAAAATGGACATTCCTAATTCCTCATAAAGGAAGGGCCCAATTCCTTATAAGGGCCAGGTGTATTTATTACGGTATACAGAAGAAAAAGTTAAATATATCACCCGCCCAAAAAATACCAATAATGGCGCCCATGGATAAATAAGGCCCAAAAGCAATAACGCTCTCTTTGGTCCTAATCTTGATAATAATACCTACGACAGCTCCGATAAGAGAAGCAAGCGGCAGGCTCAAAAGGGCTATTTTCCATCCTAAAAAAGCGCCAATCATAGCTAATAACTTTACGTCTCCGCCGCCCATGGATTCTTTCTTAAAAATAAGATCCCCAAACACACCCAAAAGCCACAAAACACCGCCGCCGACAATAACACCAAAAAAAGACTCACGCAAACCAAGAACGTGTATCGGCGCATGATGAAGCACAGGGTAAATAAAACTTACCACTAGCCCGGCCGCGATACCGCCTAAGCTTATCTCGTCGGGAATAATACGAAAATCAAAATCAACAAAAGTCGCGACTATCAATCCGCAGATAAACGCGCTATAGATAAAAAATAAAGGTGTTAAGCCAAAACTACGATACATCACCAAAAAAATAACACCGGTCAACAACTCAACAAAAAAATAACGAAAAGATATTTTAGCGCCGCAATCGCGGCAACGTCCGCGCAATAACAAATAACTCAAAAGAGGGATATTATCTTTGGGGCGTATAGGCTTCTTGCATTTGGGGCAATGAGAGGCAGGCCTGACAACAGACTCCTCCTTACCCATCCGATAAATGCAAACGTTCAAAAAACTGCCTATGCTTATGCCTATCAGGAAGACAAAAATAGCAATTACAACCTCAACCATGCAACCTTTCTAAAAGCGCTTTTCGCATCACATCTACCGGCGCCTTTCTCCCTGTCCAATATTCAAACGCCAGGCACCCCTGATATAAGAGCATGCCCAACCCATTAGCAGTATGACATCCCGCGTCTTTAGCGGCTTTTAATAATTTAGTCTCAGCCGGATTATAAATCAAGTCATAAACAAAAATGTCGCCGCTGAGCCATTCTTTTTTGATGGCCAACGGATCAGATTCTCTCATGCCTACCGGGGTAGCATTGATCAATAGATCCGCCTGATAGATTTTAAGCATTTCCACAGTAACAGCTACTTCCACGGAAACACTAGGAAAAAAATTTTTTATAATATCACAAAGGGCCCGCGCCTTTGCCGTATCAAGGTCAAATATCAAAAGTTTCGCGGGGTGTTTGACCGCGATAGATGTTGCGACCGCTTTTGCCCCGCCGCCAGCGCCTATCAAGGATACCTTTTTTCCAGCGGCGTCAAAACCGCGCTCTTTTAAATCCAGGCTGAAACCCATACCGTCCGAATTACAGCCGCTCATAGTCCCATCAGTCTCAACACGAACTGTATTAACAGCCTGATTCATCCGCACGCTTTGAGAGATACTAGCGTTCAAATAAGGCACCGTTGCAACTTTGTGCGGAATGGTAACATTGAATCCCCTGATCTTCTCTTCAACTATTGTCTTTTTAAAAAACTCATCCAGTTTCTCGAGTGAAACTTCAAAAAGCCTGTATTCAGCATTCATCTTCAAAAACTCAAAAGCCGCGTTATGCATATAAGGAGAATAGCTGTGTTTAACAGGGTAACCTATTAAACCATACAGTTCTCTGGCTCCGGTATTCATTTTTTTAGAGTTGGGGTTTTCCTGCAGCAGCAGGATTTCCAGTATTTAAGGCAAGCTTATTGACTGCGTTTACGAACGCCTTTGCAGAAGCTTCAATTATATCAGTGCTGGAACCACGGCCAGTAGTTGCTTTTTTACCGGACGCTACCTTGACGCTTACTTCGCCAAGCGCGTCCTTGCCTGAAGTCACGGCCTCTATCCTATAATCTAAAAGTTTTGTCTTTATCTTGGTTATCTTTTCAATAGCCTTATAACAGGCATCCACCGGGCCGTCGCCTTTTGAGAAACTGCTAAAAGCCTTACCTTTAGACCTTAGGCGCGCAGTCGCGCTTGGCGTCACATTAGTGCCGCTCGCGTAAGAAACGCTTTCAAACTGCCAGATCTCAAGCGGTTTATTTATTTCATTCTCAACAAGAGAAACTAAGTCTTCTTCATATATGGTCTTCTTCTTATCAGCGAGATTTTTAAACTTTTCAAAGGCGGCGGCCAATTCTTTTTCAGAAAGTGTTATACCCATCTCAGACAAGCGCCTCTCTAAAGCGTGGCGGCCGGAATGCTTACCTAATACCAATCCTGTGCCTATAAAACCTACGTCGGCCGGAGATATGATCTCATAAGTCTGAGCCTTCTTAATAACGCCGTCCTGATGTATGCCGGATTCGTGCCGGAAGGCATTCAAACCAACAATAGCCTTATTCGGCGCTACAACAAAACCGGTCAACTTTGAAACAAGCCTGGACGCTTTATATATCTCTTTGCTATTGATATTCGTATCCGCGTTGGGATAAACGTCACGGCGAGTCCTTATAGCCATTACTATTTCTTCAAGAGACGCGTTGCCGGCCCGCTCGCCTATACCGTTAATAGTGCACTCTACCTGGCGGGCGCCGTTCCTTACAGCTTCCAAAGAATTTGCCACAGCCAACCCCAGGTCATTATGGCAGTGGACAGAGATAACCGCGTTGTTTATATTATCCACGTTTTCCCGGATAGCCCTGATAAGAGCGCCATACTCAGCAGGATACGCGTAACCTACGGTATCCGGAATATTTACCGTGGTGGCACCCGCGGCAATAACTGCGCTTACTACCTTAAATAAGAATTCAGGCTCAGTCCTTGAAGCATCTTCCGGAGAGAACTCAATGTCCTTCGTATATTTTTTGGCATACTTGACCGCGTCCACGGCTAAACGCAGGATCTCATCTTCGGCTTTTTTAAGCTTATACTGCATATGGATCTTAGAGGTCGCCAGAAAAACATGGATGCGCGACCCGCCCTTGGCCGATCTTGTCGCCTGATACGCAGCGTCTATATCTTTTGTCATAGCGCGGCTCAAGGCGCAAATAATAGCGCCCTTGACGCTGGAAGCGATACGCTTAACTGCGTTAAAATCCCCTTTTGATGAAATAGGAAAACCAGCTTCAATGACATCCACACCCAGCGCGACCAGTTGACGGGCTACCTCAAGTTTTTCCCGTTCGTTCATAGTCGCGCCCGGGGCCTGTTCCCCGTCGCGCAGTGTTGTGTCAAAAATTATGAGTTTTTCCATAACAAAAAGTTTTTAAATAATCAGTTTTAAATCTTTTTCTCGTTTACTCATTTACTCGCTAACTCGTCAACTGCTATTTTTTCATCCACGGCATCATATCACGCAGCTGCTTGCCAACTTTTTCTATAAGATGATCATCACCCTCAGCCAAAAGCCGGTCAAAATTCGGCCTGCCTTGTTCATTCTCTGCTATCCACTCCTTGGCGAACTTACCTTTTACTATTTCTTTTAATATTTTCTTCATCTCTTTGCGCGTTCTGGCATTGATCACGCGCGGGCCGCGGCTAAGATCGCCATAGCAGGCGGTATTTGAAACTCCACGGCGCATCCCGGAAATGCCGCGCTCCTGTATAAGATCAGTAATAAGCTTCAACTCATGTAAAACTTCAAAATACGCTATCTCAGGCTGATAACCTGCCTCAACCAACGTATCAAAACCAGCCTTGATAAGCTCTGAGACGCCGCCGCAAAGCACTACCTGCTCACCAAAAAGGTCAGTTTCTGTCTCTTCAGCAAATGTCGTTTCTATAACTCCAGCGGTCGTGCCTTTTATACCTTTGGCATATGCTAAAGCGATATTTTTCGCGTTGCCTGACGCGTCCTGATGAATAGCCACTAAACACGGCACGCCCTTACCCTCCTCATACATGCGGCGCACAAGAGCTCCAGGCCCTTTAGGCGCTATCATTATAACATCAATATTCTTCGGAGGCTTTATCTGCTTAAAACGGATATTAAATCCATGTGAAAATACCAGGACCTTGCCTTTTTTTAAATTAGGCTTGATAGCTTCATCATATACTTTTGCCTGCACGTGGTCCTGCGTCAATATCTGTATGATATCAGCCTGAGCGGCAGCATCCGCGACTTTTAAAGGAGTAAACCCGTCTTTCTTGGCCTGCTCATAATTCGGCGTGCCCTCAAGTTCTGAAACAATAACATCCAAACCGCTGTCACGCAGGCACAGCGACTGGCCGCGGCCCTGTATGCCGTAACCTATGATAGCTATCTTTTTACCCTGCAGATATTTCAGGTCCGCATCCTGGTCATAATAAATCTTCATGCGCTTCCTCCTTAGCTTTGTATATTATAAGTGTCTATCCCTTGCAAAGATAACTCCGCAGCTTACGCAGTTAATTTTTTGCCCATACGTGCTGGCAAAAAATTACAAGTGCTTAAGCAAGAAGTATTCCTATTTTGCTATTGCTATTCTTCCCGACCTTACTACCTCAATAACTTTTAAATCCTTAAGTTCCGATAAAAAGTTCTTTATGCGCTCCTGGTCATCTACCAACTCAACTATAACTGAATCGCTCTTTTTCTCAAGGAAACGCGCGCAAGCCAAGCCTGAGGCCGAACTTGACTTTGCTGCCTTATCCACCACTTTTTTTATAAAAGGCAGGGTATTTTTATCGGCCGCTATCTTAATAAATACGAGCTCACGCTCAATATACTCTTTTTTTGTATAATCAACAATGGTAATAATATCAATAAGTTTATTAAGTTGCTTTTTTATCTGCTCTAAGATCTTTTCGTCCTCGGCATTAACTACCACGGTCATGCGCGAGATCGTTTTGTCTTGTGTCTCGGAAACCGTCAAAGAATCAATATTGTAGCCGCGGGCGCTAAAAAGCCCTGCCACGCGCGCCAAGACTCCAAATTTATTTTCTACCAGTATAGAAATAGTATGTTTCATATCTTACCCATTAGCTATAAACTATATACTATAAACTAACCTACGCCATCCCATCCATCATACGATTAAGCGCCTCACCAGCAGGAACCATGGGATAAACGTTCTCTTCAGGTTCCACTACAAAGTCCATGACCACCACATTAGGCGTGGCAATGGCCTCTTTGATAGCCGCGGCCACGTCCTCTTTTTTTGCGATGCGAATACCCTTGGCGCCATATGCCTCGGCTAGCTTCACAAAATCAGGATTTTTCAAAGGCGTGGAAGAATACCTCTTTTTATAAAAAAGCTCCTGCCACTGCCGAACCATCCCTAAATATCCATTATTCAAAATAGCTATCTTGACTGGCAATTTATTATTTACTGCCGTTGATAGCTCCTGAATGTTCATCTGTATAGAGCCGTCTCCGGCGATATCAAAGACGATCTTGCCGGGCGCGCCTACCTGCGCTCCGATAGCCGCTGGAAAACCAAATCCCATAGTCCCCAAGCCGCCGCTTGAGATCCAATGGCGCGGAATACTATGCTTATACCATTGGCATGACCACATCTGATTCTGGCCCACTTCGGTCGCTATGACCGCTTCACCATTCGTGGCTTCATAGATCTGTTCAATAACGTACTGAGGCCTGAGTTTTTCATCTCTCTTGTAAAAAAGTGGATGATCTTGTTTCCATTTTTCAACAGTATACAGCCATTTACCCGTATCGGGAGATTTTCTGATAAACCTAAATATCTCTGACAACACTTTTTTAGCGTCACCTACAATAGGCACATCAACGCGGATATTTTTACTTATAGACGTCGGATCAATATCCACATGGATAATCTTCGCGCGCGGCGCGAAAGCATCAATGCGGCCTGTCACGCGATCGTCAAAACGAGCGCCCACGGCAAGTATCAGGTCTGATCCCATTATGGCGTGGTTCGCGTAAGCTGTTCCATGCATACCCAACATACCCAAACACAACGGATGCGTCATAGGAAAACTACCCAATCCCATAAAAGTCATGGTCACCGGTGACTGTATCTTTTCAGCCATCGCCATGAGTTCTCCTGACGCGCCAGACGTAATAATGCCGCCGCCTACATATATGACAGGCCTGGTGGAACGCTCTATAAGCTTAGCCGCTTTTTTGATCTGTCCGGCATGGCCCTCAAGGGTAGGTTGATACGAGCGTATCTCCACAGTCTTAGGCCAAATAAACTCTGTTCTTGCCTGCTGCACATCAACGGGCAGATCTATAACCACAGGGCCGGGCCTGCCTGTTGAAGCGATATAAAAAGCCTCACGGATCGTCTTAGCTAATTCTGTTACGTCCTTTACGAGATAATTATGCTTAGTTATGGACCGCGTGATACCGGTCACATCTGATTCCTGAAAAGCATCGTTACCTATAAGAAAGGTCTTAACCTGGCCTGTGATAGCGACCATAGGGATAGAATCCATATAGGCATTGGCAATACCCGTCACCAGATTAGTGGCGCCAGGCCCGGAAGTTGAAAGACATACTCCAACTTTGCCTGTGACACGCGCGTAACCGTCAGCCGCGTGGGCCGCGCCCTGCTCATGCCGCGTTAATATGAACTTCAATTTAGAATCATAAAGCACGTCAAATATAGGAAGGACGACCCCTCCGGGGTAACCGAACATCACCTCAACGCCCTCTTTAAGCAATGACTCTATCAATATTTGCGCGCCAGTCATAATAGCCATAGAAAACTCCGAAGACTATTTAGTGTATCGTTTGAGGAGCTTTTTCCTGTAGATCTGTTTATTTTTTATCTTTAGCCTTTTACTATTTACTATTTTAACACCGCTCCCTCATCCGCGCCTGAAACCATTTGTGAATAACGGACCAGATAACCTTTTTTAACATTCGGCTCCGGAACTTTTGCTCTCTTTAATCTTGCTTTCAATTCTTTATCCGTGACCTTCAACTCTAATCCGCGCTTAGGCAGGTCTATTAAAATACGGTCGCCTTCTTTAACTGCCGCTATAGGCCCACCCGCAACAGCCTCAGGAGCGATATGGCCGATGCAACAGCCGCGCGTCCCGCCTGAAAATCTTCCGTCAGTAATAAGGGCAACACTATCCGCCAGGCCCATGCCAACAATTGCCGCTGTAGGCGCCAACATCTCGCGCATACCAGGCCCGCCCTTAGGGCCTTCATAACGGATAACCACGCAATCCCCGGATTTAATAGAGCCGGATAGTATAGCTTTTTGCGCGTCCTCTTCACACTCAAATACACGCGCGCGCCCAATAAAGCGCATCATTTTTTCACTCACCGCTGACTGTTTAACAACGGCCCCTTTAGGCGCGAGATTTCCGAAAAGCACGGCTATCCCGCCTTCCTTATGATACGCATTTTTAATAGATTTTATCACTTCCTCATCGCTGATCACCGCCTTATCTGCTATTTGATGTGTTGTCAAACCGCTCGCTGTCATAACATTATTGATCTTTAACTTTAAACTCTTCAACACGGCCGGTATGCCGCCTGAAAAATCCAGATCCTCCATAAAATGCTCACCGCCTGGCAGCATGCTTACGATATGGGGCGTATTTTTACTGATCTTATCAAAATCGCGCAGCGTCAGATCAACCCCTGCCTCGCGGGCAATAGCCAAAAGATGCAATACCGTATTGCTGGAGCCGCCTAAAGCCATATCTACTTTTATACCATTTTCAAAAGATCGCTTTGTCATGATCTTAGAAACCGTCATATTTTTCTTTACAAGCCTCACTATTGTTTCTCCTGACTCCTCTGCTATGCGGCGTTTCTTAGCAGAAACAGCCAAGGCTGTGGCGCAACCAGGCAAAGACATGCCCATGGCCTCAGTTATACAAGCCATAGTGTTTGCCGTATATAAACCCTGACAGGCACCCGCGCCCGGACAGGCCTCCATTTCAAAACACCCCAGATCGGTTTCCGTGATCTCACCTCTCTTAAAACGCCCAACCACTTCAAAAGCATCTCCTACGAGAGATAATCTTTTATTCTTATAGCGGCCCGATAACATAGGCCCTGCTGTCACCAGAATAGTCGGAACATTCAACCTAGCGGCAGCCATCAGCATGCCAGGAGTTATCTTGTCGCAATTAGTCAGGCAAACTAAGCCATCAAGCGCGTGCGCGTTGACAAAACATTCTATGGAGTCCGCGATGAGCTCGCGCAGCGCCAAAGGATAACGCATACCCGGATGCCCCATAGCAATGCCATCACAAATCCCGGGAATGCCAAAGAAAAAAGGCACGCCGCCTCCGGCGCACACACCGCGCTCAATAAAACGCTCCAAGTCCCTCATGCCAATATGGCCAGGAATAATATCATTAAAACTTGTGGCGACCGCGATAAAAGGTTTAGAAAGGCCGCTGCGCGAAATGCCGGTAGCATGTAATAACGCCCTGTGCGGAACCCGCTCAACGCCTTTTTTAATGGCATCAGATCTTAATTTTGTCATATACAGTCCTTCCTTGCAAAATTAACCCCGAAGCCTGCTTCAAAAATTATAGAAGGGAATTTTGAAGCGTTCAGGCAAGGGGTCTTAAGAGTATTTTTTAATCATCCCCCTCAAAGGCCTCAGCCTTTTTATCATGAACCAGCTCAAAATGCCTTTTAATGTTCTGCTCTTTGATAAATTTCTTAGTGAGTTTAGCCGTATCCTTTATATTCAGCTGATCAAAGAGAAACCCGAACTTCTTTTCTACTTCAGCAGCGATCTTCTCGTTATCTTTGATGCTCATTATATCTTTCTTAAAAGGCCCAAGGGCTTTTTTTCTGGACTTATAGAAAAACTGCTCGTCTGTCATACCGGGCTTGAATTCATTTTTAGCCTCTACTTTCAGCCAGTCATATATCTTCTTTTTAAGGTCCTTGGGAAAAAGCTTACTATCAAGCACCATGTTCTGAAATTGCGTCGCCAAATGCACTTCCGCCGTATCAACTCCTGGAAATTTATGGAACTCATCTTCAGGCAAGGTTGAAGCCCCGTGTTGCACCGCGCCAGCCATTTTAAAATCAGCCTTTGCTACTGCCGATATACTCTTTAACGTGTTAAAATCTAAAGTCACTTTCGCGATACTGCCGTCGGCAAGAACAGTCCCGCCATGGCTTGTGCCTGTCTGGACGCTTATTTTCGAGATGCCATCAACACCCTTGGGCAACGCTGCCAGATAAAGCTTCATAAAAGCCCTGAGATCTTCGGGTGTTGAATTCCTGCTTCCAACCTCACCTATCTCGCCGCCCACTGAAACATTCACGCCTTTAGGCTGCAGGCCGCGGATATACGCCGTCAATTCAGCGCATATCTCTGAATTAAGCTTCTGCTGTTCTAAAAGGTCTGTCTTCGCAAGATCCACCACGGTGGAACTATCAATATCTATGTTGTAAAAACCCGCGTCTATAGATTCTTTTATCAATTTCTTCAATCCATCAACTTCAGCTTTTGGATCTTCTTTATAACTTTTGGCATTCACCTGAAAGTGGTCGCCTTGTATGAACACAGGGCCTTTATACCCCTCGCGCAAAGCAGCGGCCAATATCACGCTAGTATACTCAAGCGGTTTCTGGCCAGTGTAACCCATTTCAGAACGCGCTATCTCAAAAATAAAAGCACCTGCATTACGCGCGGTTGCCTGCCGGAATATCGCGCGCGCCAAATAATAAGTTAATGAGCGCAGATTCATAGCAGGCACGGTAAAACCACCGCATTTACCTTCACCGCGCGCTTTATATAGGCCGTGGATGGAGGCTGGATAAACGCCGTTTGCTTTCGCTTCGCCCCATATCGCGTTAATGGCATCTTCTTTCTTTTTAATATCCGTTCCTACTACTACATCCGCGACTAAAAAATCTATCTGTTTATTTTCCATTTACCACTCCTTAATTTTGCATATTGTAGATAACTATTCTCTACAAAATTATCCCGCAGCCCAGAAAGGGCGCACCCGACATTCCTTATCAGCCGGGGTGCAGCCTGCGTAGTCCATTTTAAGCGGAATAGCTTAAAATGGACAAGCGTTTAGGCAAGGGATCACGTTAACAACTTAATAAGCCGAAGATCTTCATAAACATCTATCTTAATAGGCTCACACGCCGCTTCAAGATCAACCACGTTTATTTTATCACAGACAACACCCACAGCTTTGCCGCTGACGCCCTTCATAAGAAGGTCTACAGCCGCGTTGCCTAATCGTCCGCCAAGCACTCTGTCCTCTGCCGTAGGCGAGCCGCCGCGTTGCACGTGGCCCAACACTACGACCCGCGTCTCAAGGTCAGTTATATCTGAAATCTTTTTGGCCAATTCATCAGCCTTGATAGCGCCTTCCGCGGTCACGATTATCCAACTGGCTTTACCACGAATGTATCCTTCAGTTATCTCATGGCATATATCCGATATATCAAATTTTACCTCAGGTATCAATACCTGCTCTGCCCCGCCGGCTAAAGCAACTTTTAAAGCGATATATCCACAACTGCGGCCCATGATCTCTACGACAAAAATACGCTCCATGGAATTAACAGTATCTTTTATCTTGTCAATAGCGCTTAAGGCGGTTTCTATCGCGGTATCGGAACCAATGGTCCTGTCTGTTCCGTTTAGATCATTATCAATAGTCCCCGGGACACCTACGCAAGGTATATTCCAATCCTTACTTAAAGCGAGCGCTCCGCGATAACTCCCGTCTCCTCCGATAACTACAACCGCGTTTATACTATTACGCTGCAATATCTCAACAGCCCGCTTCTGGCCGTCTTTGGTCATGAATTCAGCGCAACGTGAAGTCTTTAAAATTGTGCCGCCCCTGTTGACTATATTAGACACAGAGCGATGCGTTAAAGGTTTTATCTCGTCGTTCAAAAGCCCGGCGTAACCCCGAAATATACCATAGACTTCTATCTTACGCGCGTAAGCCGTGCGCACAACGCCCCTGATAGCCGCGTTCATGCCAGGCGCGTCACCCCCGGAAGTCAATACACCTACGCGCTTAATAGTCATCACGTCCCCATCTCCTTCGTTTCGCTATATACAGGCTTATTCCTTGCGAAATGAACCCCTAAGCTTACGCAGTAAATTTAACGTCCGTGAAATTTACAAGTGCTTAAGCAAGGGGCATTCCCTTATGTCCCCATCTCCCAACTTGTAAGATACTTCTTCTGCTCAGTCGTAAGCTTATCTATTTTGATACCCATTGACGCCAATTTTAACTCAGCGATATTTCTATCTATATCAACCGGCACCTTATAGACTTTTCTTTCAAGCTTCTTATAGTTCTTCTTCATGTATTCTGCGGCTAGCGCCTGATTAGCAAAGCTCATGTCCATTACCTGCGCCGGATGCCCTTCAGCAGCGGCAAGATTAATAAGGCGTCCATCACCTAACAAATAGATCCTATGGCCGTTGCCTAAAACAAATTCCTCAACAAATTCTCTTGTAAAACGGCGTTTTTTGCTAAGCTTACGCAAAGCCGGAATATCTATCTCCACGTTAAAATGGCCTGAATTACAGACTATAGCCTTATCTTTCATCACCTTAAAATGCTCGCCGCGCAGCACATTTATATCTCCGGTTACGGTGACAAAGATATCGCCTATTTTGGCGGCCGCGGCTATTGGCATCACCAAAAAACCATCCATAACAGCTTCAAGCGCTTTGAACGGATCCACTTCTATAATGACCACTGTAGCGCCTAATCCCTTAGCGCGCATGGCAGCGCCGCGTCCGCACCACCCGTATCCGCAAACCACAAAATTCGTCCCGGCGATCAACTTATTAGTCGCGCGGATAATACCGTCAATGGTTGACTGGCCTGTGCCATACCTATTGTCAAATAAATATTTTGTCTGAGCGTCGTTAACTGCGATAATAGGATAAAGAAGCTTCTTCTCCTTTTCCATCGCGCGCAATCGTATGACACCCGTAGTCGTCTCTTCAGTACCGCCTAAAGGAATATGGCCTTTTTTCTTATGGATCGTTGAAACAAGGTCAGCTCCGTCATCCATCGTCAGATCAGGCCTTATGCTCAAGGCTACCTGAAGATGTTTATAATAAGTCTCATTATCCTCACCCTTAATAGCAAAAACTGGTATTCCATAGTCCTTCACCAGCGACGCGGCAACATCATCCTGCGTTGATAAAGGATTGGACGCGCAAAGGGCTATTTCAGCGCCTGACGCTTTTAACGTAAGCATCAACACCGCGGTCTCAGTAGTCACGTGTAAACAGCAGGCGATCGAAGCACCCTTAAGAGGCTTCTCTTTTTGAAACCTGGAACGGATCAGATTTAAAACAGGCATATTATCGTCTGCCCACTCTATGCGTAACTTTCCTTTTTTGCTCAACGACAGATCTTTAATATCATAGTTCATAATACTCCGCGGTTAGGCCGCACCTTTACGCGTGTGGCCACTCGTATATTCTCCACACGTAAGCGTGAAGTAATTTTTCTATTTGATTTCTTTTTTTAAAGCCTCTACCTTGTCTGTTTTTTCCCAAGTGAAAGAATCTTCGTGCCTGCCGAAATGGCCGTAACAAGCGGTCTTTAAATATTTCGGTTTTAACAGATCCAAAACTTCAATTATGCCTTTAGGCGTAAGGTCAAAGATCCTGCGCGCTGCCTTCTCAAGTTTTTCATCGGCAATAACGCCAGTGCCATAGGTATCAATAAAGACATTGACCGGCTCAGCTACACCTATACAATAAGCCAGCTGAATGAAACACTCGCGAGCCAGGCCTGCCGCAACAATATTTTTGGCCACATAGCGCGCCATATAAGTCGCCGAACGGTCAACCTTGCTGGGATCCTTGCCTGAAAACGCGCCGCCGCCATGCGCGGTGCGTCCGCCGTACGTATCCACGATGATCTTGCGGCCCGTCATTCCTGTGTCAGACTGCGGCCCACCGACAACGAACTTACCCGTCTCGTTCACAAAATATTTTGTATTCTTATCCGTTAGACCTTTTAAAATTGGATCAGCCACAACTTTTATCATCTCTTCGCGCGCGGCCTTTGTGATCTTATGCCCTGTTTGATCCAATATATCCTCGGTGTGCTGACAGGCAAGAACAACATTCTCAACACGCTTAGGCTTACCATTATCGTATTCCACGGTCACCTGCGACTTACAATCAGGCCCCAAATACTTCAAAATACCCTTGTCGCGCACTTCCGCGAATCGCCGCACAAGTTTATGCGCGAGCATCAAAGACAGCGGCATCAATTCCGGGGTCTCATCTATAGCATAGCCGATCATGATCCCCTGGTCGCCGGCGCCGCCGGCATCAACACCCTGAGAGATATCCGGTGATTGTTTATTTATCGCGTTCAAGATCGCGCACGTGTGATAATCAAATCCGTATTTAGGATGAGTGTATCCTATTGCCTTAACCACATCACGCACCAATTTAGGCACATCTATGTAGCTTTGGGTCGTGATCTCACCGCCAACGACGACTAAACCCATTGTGATGTATGTTTCACACGCGACACGGCCTTTTTTATCACCTGATAGAACAGCATCCAGAACCGCGTCGGATATCTGATCGCAGACCTTGTCCGGATGGCCTTCGCCCACGGATTCAGACGCGAAGAAGAATTTTCTTTGCTGACTCATTGTGATGCCTCCTTAACTTTGTATATTGTAGGTTTTTCTTCCCTGCAAAGTTAATCCCGAAGCCTGCGTAAGTGAACTTTAAGCGGAATAGCTTAAAGTTCGCAAGCGTTTAGGCGAGGGATCAATCCTTGCCTACCTGTTAAACTGCGCTACTACCTCTTTATAAGACTCAAAATGCCCGATGTCGTGCCAATGCCCTTTTGACAGCGTAAAACCATAGGCCCTGTCTTGCCCTAACAGCCATCGTATATAATTACCCGGGGCGTCTTTGGAAGTCTTAGGGTCATGAATGTATTTCTCCAAAAGCGAGAGTGTCTCCAGCGGAAAATAATACAAGCACGTAGCCACCAGCGTAGACTTAGGTTTCAGCGGCTTTTCTTCAAAAGACGACACGCAAGAAGACTGATCCACGCTCACAACGCCAAACCGCGTGGCTTCCATCTTATCGCGTATATCAAATAACCCCAGCGAGGCAAATGGTTTTTTATCTAAAGCGAATTTAAAAAAATTAGAAAAACCTTTGTCAAAAAGATTATCTCCCCCTATCACGATCGTATCGCAGGATATCTTCTTTTTTTTGACGGCGAAATAAATATCCCCGATAGCCCCTAATCTATCTTCATTAGAGCTGGTGCCGTCATTGACAATGCTAACCTCAATATTTTTTGAACAGGCCTTTGACCATTTTAAAAAATCACCGTAAAACTTCTTATTGGTGACGATTATGGCCTCTTTGACCAACCCGCACGCCTGCAGGTCATCTACGATAAAATCAACAACCGTCTTTGAGCGCGTTATCCTTAAAAGCGGTTTAGGAATATTAAGCGTAAGCGGATAAAGGCGAGTGGCATACCCCGCCGCTAAAATTATAGCTTTTATGTTCTTGCGCTTTTCCATCAAGCTTGATCCCCGGAAAGGCCGGGCAAAATGTCTCTCAGTTTTTTATTTATAAAATTCTCTACTTCAGCGCCCGTAGAAAGCGTCAACGCTTCATCGGCTATCAGTTTTGCCTGCGCTAAAGTAACGCTGCGGATCACGTGTTTTATCTCAGGTATAGAGACTGACGGCATACTAAGCTCATCTAAACCCAGCCCCAAGAGAAGGACTGCCAAAAACGGATCGCCGGACATTTCTCCGCACATCCCAACCCAGATATTAGACTTGTGGCCCGCTTCAATAACGCTCTTTATCAGGCGAATGACCGCCGGATGCGTCGGTTCATAAAGATAGGCTATTTTTTCGTTTGTCCTATCCACAGCCAAAGAGTATTGGATAAGGTCATTTGTCCCTATGCTGAAAAAAGATACCTCATGAGCAAGGATGTCACTCGTTAAAGCGGCAGACGGGACTTCTATCATCGCGCCTACTTCAAGCGTGGCATTGTAAGGGACATGCCTATCCCTTAGCTCTGCCTTAGCCTCTTCTAATATCGCCTTGGCGCGCCTTAATTCCTCTACGCCAGAGATCATGGGGAACATTATCTTAAGGTTACCATGAGCGGACGCCCGCAGAATCGCGCGCAATTGCGTCTTAAAAATATCGGGCCGCGCGATACAAAAACGTATGGCGCGCCAACCCATAAAAGGCGACATCTCTTTAGGCAGATTAAACGTAGAAATAAACTTATCTCCGCCTAAGTCAAGGGTGCGCACAATAACGGGCTTATCTTTAAAAGTGACTGCCAAGTTCTTATAAGCATCATACTGCTCGTCTTCCGTAGGCAGGTCTGTTCTATTCATGTAAAAAAATTCCGTTCTGTATAAGCCCACGCCGTCGGCGCCGTGCAGGAGCACTGAGGGAACCTCTTCGGGAAACTCAATATTGGCCGCGAGCGTTACAAGCTTTCCGTCTAATGTTTGCGCCGGAAGGTCTTTTAACGCGACGAGGTTATCTAAGACGCCCTTGTTCTTCTGTTCCTGCACCTCATATTTCTTTAAAGTTTCGGGGTCGGGCGAAACGATAACAATGCCGGAAGAACCGTCCACAATAACCACGTCTTCGTTCTTTATTTTTTCAGTGCCGACTTCAAGGCCGACTACCGCGGGGATCTCAAGAGACTTGGCCATAATGGCCGTATGCGATGTCTTGCCGCCTATATCCGTGACAAAACCAATGACATTATTCTTGTGCATCGTAGCCGTATCAGACGGCGAAAGGTCATGAGCGATAACAATGACCCTATCCTCAAGATCGGCTAAGCCTTTTCTTTTCCTTCCTAAAAGATTGCGCAGGATGCGCCGTCCCACGTCATTAATATCACTTATGCGCTCTTTTAAATATTCATCCTCTATCCTGGAAAAGACGCCCGCGTATCTTTTTAAGACTTCAGAAAAAACAAAATCCACGGAGGCCTTGTCTTTTTTAACTTTAGAGATAACCTCTTCAATAAGCATGCGGTCTTCTAAGACCAACAAATGCGCGTCAAAGATCTCCCCATGCTCAGAACCCATCTCCTGAGATATTTTTTTCTGCAGCGCTATGATCTCCTGACGCGTCTGTATAAGCGCGTCTTCAAAGCGCGATATCTCCAGAGGCACCTGGTCTTCGATAATAGGGTGCCTTTCCACGAGAAGGTCTTCCCTGCCGTAGATATACGCCTTACCTACAACTATGCCCGGAGCCGCCGGTATACCTTTTAATATGATCTCATTCATCTGAATTTAATAATCTTTCTAACTCAACTATGGCTTCCTCGCTGTCTGTGCCCTCAGCAACAAGAATGACCTCGCTGTCTCTTTCCGCGGCCAGCATAAGGATACCCATTATAGATTTACCGTTTACCACCTGATCATCTTTAAGCACCTTGATGACTGAATCAAACCTATTGGCTATCTGCACGAACAAAGCCGCGGGCCTGGCGTGGAGCCCTTGTTTATTTTTAACTATGACCTTTTTTTCGATCCGTTTAAGCATTTTTTGAGAGCGCTATTTCTTCCCGCCGCGTTTTTCTAAATTCAGCAGATTCGCTATTATCCTGGCCAATTTGTTAGCGTCGTGCCGCACCAAGTCCGTAGCGCTTACCAGATCATCTTCAATGACGCCGTATCCGAAATCCTTGATTGTCTGAGAATCAGCTTCCACGGGAATAGAATCCTCTTTTGAATATTTTTCAAGCATGGCAGTTGATATCCTGCCTATGTTAACAACACAGGCATCCACGATCTTTGGATGCGTGTGGGTAACCAATTCCTTAATATGATCAGACGCCTTGAAACGGTCAGTCTCACCAGGCTGCGTCATGATATTGCACACATAGATCTTAGATACCTGGGACTCAACAACGGCGTCACGTATATCTTTGATCAAAAGATTAGGTATAATACTCGTATAAAGGCTCCCCGGCCCTAAAATGATCAGTTCCGCCTCACGGATCGCCTTAACAGCGTCAGGAGCGGCTGAGGCGTCTTGCGGCTTTATAAAAATCTTGGCTATAGGCGAGCCTGCCTTGGGTATCTGGGCCTCTCCTTCTGTCACGCGGCCGTCTTTATGCTCAGCGACTAAAGTCACCTTATCTAAAGTTGAAGGCAAGACGCGCCCACGGATAGACAAAACTTTGCTTGACTCCTTAATAGCCTTTTCAAAATCACCGGTCACTTGCGTCATCGCGGTGAGAAAAAGATTGCCAAAACTATGCCCGCTGAACTCCGTCTCCTTTTTAAAGCGGTATTGAAAAAGCTCGCGCATCATTGTTTCGTCAGCAGCCAAAGCAACTAAACAGTTGCGAATATCTCCGGGAGCCACAATATCAAATTGCTGGCGCAGCCTCCCTGAGCTTCCGCCGTCATCCGCAACGGTGACTACCGCAGTGATATTAGAAGTATATTCCTTAATACCATGTAAAAGGACAGACAGGCCTGTGCCTCCTCCGATAACTACGATCTTTGGGCCGTGCTCTAAGAACCTTTTCTGATACATTATGTCAATAAGGTGCCCTTCCTTATGCGGCAGAAGCAAAGTCACGACCGATACCATCATATTCTTGAAACCTAAAATGATCAGAATAATGCCGATAATAACATTGGTAAAATAAACGTAAGTAACAACAAGAGAAAGATCGCTTGGTATCCTTGTCATACCGAAAACGCCCATCATTATCAAAACAATACCCAAAAGCGATAATAACGCCCAGCGCTTAACGCGCATACCTGGATAAAACCATTTAAAAAAAGTTTTCAATTTATATTTTTTTATCATCTTCTACCCTGATCACGCGCGCTACGTCTTTCTTATCTTTTGATTGCCGCAGCGTGTCGCGAAAATATTTGTCCTTGATAAGGCGCGATATCCTGGCCAATGCCTTCAAGTGCGGGCCAGCCGAATCCTGGGGAGCCAGCAAAAGAAAAAAGATGTAGACCGGTTCTCCATCCAGAGAATCAAAATCCACGCCTTTTCTTGACAATCCGAACGCGCCTACCAGCTTCTTGATACAATCAGCCTTAGCGTGCGGAATGCCAACATTATGGCCTATGGCAGTAGACCCCAGGGACTCTCTGGCCAAAAGGAGTTCTACCAATTTAGATTTATCTTTTTTATCAACCTCATCGGCGCTGATCAAAAGATCTACCAGCTCCTTGATGCCATCGGCCTTATTAATACTCTTGAGATCAACCGATATGGCGTCCTCCGAAAGAAACTCCATAATCTTCATTTATCACACCCTCCTGTTAAATTTATATTGTAGTTAAAATAAGAAATAACCCCACTCGCCAGGACGCTCGCCATGCGGTTTTCAAAAATTTAAGCGGGAGGCGGGATTCGAACCCGTGACTTCAACCTTGGCAAGGTTGCGCTCTACCAGCTGAGCTACTCCCGCATTTAAATCTGCGGACGGAGGGAATTTCCACCAAAGGCAGACCCGCCTTCGGCGGGGAACCCATATCTAATGCCGCGGGAGAGAGTTGAACTCTCAAGTCCTTATGGACATTAGGTCCTAAGCCTAACGCGTATGCCAATTCCGCCACCGCGGCAGATCATTGTCTGCCAATTTCGCCACGTCCGCGTCGGTTACTACCGTATAATATTTATGAGCCGCCCGCGGCTCGAACGCGGCACACTCGCCTTAAAAGGGCGATGCTCTACCAAATGAGCTAGCGGCCCAAAATTAATACAAAAGTTATAGAATTGCCGAGTTCTTGAATTTACAAGTTAAATAAATTCTTAAAAAATCACTCGCTGAACTCGCTGAACTCGTAACTCGTAAAACTACATATCTGTCAATTCTTTTTCTTTATCTTTTAATAAATTTTCTAATTCTAAAATGCACTTATCAGTAACCTTCTGCACTTCATCCTGCGATCTAAAACGTTCATCTTCAGCAATGGCTTTATCAGACTCAAGTTTCTTAATAATTTCATTGGAATCGCGGCGTATCGTGCGCAAAGATATCCTTCCTTCTTCAGCCATGGTCTTGACGACCTTCTTAAGCTCTTCACGCCGCTCTGCCGTAAGCTGTGGTATCTGAAGCCTGATCACTTTACCATCATTAAAAGGCGTGATACCGATATTGGATTTAATAATAGCCTTCTCTATCTCGGATATAATGGACGCGTCCCAGGGCTGAATAACGATAAGACGGGCATCCGGTATCGTGATAGACGCTATGGCTTTTAAAAGCGTCGGTGTTCCATAATAATCAACATGCAAGCCTTCCACGAGGTGCGGGCTGGCCCTGCCTGTCCTTATCTCGGCAAAGCTGCGGCGAGTCGCCTCCAGCGCTTTCTTCATCTTATTTTCTGTTTCCTTAACAACTTCTTTCGCGTTCATGGTTCACCCCTGATCAGTTGACCACCGTGCCTATCTTTTCTCCCATGATAATGCGCCTTATGTTACCGGGCTTTCTTAAACCAAAAACTACAATAGGGAGCCGATTGTCCATACAAAGGCTTACAGCCGTGGCATCCATGACTTTCAAGCCCTTTTTTAAGACATCCAGATATTTCAAGTCCTTAAATTTTTTGGCGTTCTTATCCTTAAATGGATCAGCGGTATAAACGCCATCCACCTTAGTAGCCTTCAAGATTACGTCAGCGTTTATCTCCATGGCGCGGAGCGCCGCGGCCGTGTCAGTAGTAAAGTAAGGGTTACCCGTGCCTGCGACAAAAATAACGATGCGGCCGTTTTCTAAATGCCGTATGGCCCTGCGCCGTATATATGGCTCGCCTATCTGATGCATATCAATAGCTGTCATTACCCGCGTCTGCACTCCCTTTTTCTCAAGGGCGTCCTGAAATGCCAGGCCGTTTATGACCGTAGCCAACATCCCCATATAGTCACCGACGGTCCGCTCTATCTTAAAATTATGAGTTCCTGACTGGCCGCGAAAAATATTGCCGCCGCCAAGGACAACAGCCACTTGAACACCCATGCGGTGGATCTCAACGATCTCGGCCGCCAGCGACAAAAGGACTGCCGCGTCAATACCATGAGGTTGTTTACCCTGGAGGGCTTCGCCGCTTAATTTTAGGACTACGCGTTTATAGACAGGCTTACTTTTCATCTTCACCTAGTCTAAAACGCGAGAAACGCCGCACGACAATATTTTCGCCGATCTTTGCGATGATGTTCGTCAGATACTCGCCAATGCTCAATTTATCATCTTTTATGAATGGCTGGCTCAAAAGACAATTAACCTTAAAAAAGTCATTCTTCTGTTTATCGTTTAAGTCCGCGAGCGCGTCAGACGGGACGTCCTCTTTCTTCAAATACCTCGGATCAGTGGCAGCTATCTGCATAGCCACGTCTTTTGTAAAACGAATAAATTCTTCATTCCTGGCCACAAAATCCGTCTCTGAGTTGACCTCCACCAAAACGCCGATCTTGCTGCCATGATGTATATAAGCTTCTACCCTGCCCTGATTAGCCGCGCGGGTCGCCTTTTTAGCAGCTATCTCAAGCCCTCTCTTTTTTAAAAGATCGGAGGCTTTATGTATATCGCCCTTAGCGTCATCCAGGGCTTTCTTGCAATCCGAAACAGACGCGGATGTTAATTCCCTCAGTTGTTTTATGATCTCAATAGGAACAGCCATGCTTAATCCTTATCCTTTCCTCCGACGCGGGGCTTTTTCAGCCGCGTGGCTTTTTCTTTTTCGGCCCCTTCTTTATCAAGCGCGAGTTTTTTAATAGCCTCTTCTTCTATCTCAGGGGCCACAAAAACTTCTTCCTCTTCATTTTCGCTGTCATCTTTATCTTTTAATTCCTTCATGACCGATTTGACTTCTTCAAAACGCTTACGGCCGTCTAAAACGCTATCCGCCATAGAAGCGGTGATAAGCTTGATGGATTTTATCGCGTCGTCATTGCCCGGGATAGGATAATTTATCAGGTCTGGGTCACAGTTGGTGTCAATGAGCGCGATTATGGGAATATTAAGTTTCTTTGCCTCAAGCACCGCCGTTTCTTCTTTTTTTGAATCAATAATAAAAATAACTCCGGGGAGCCTATCCATCTCAATAACGCCCGAAAGATTTTTAAGAAGCTTCTCCCTCTCTTTTTTAAGTGATGCTATCTCTTTCTTGGTAAGAGAATTAAAAATGCCGTCCTTCTCCATTTGTTCTATCTCTTTGTAACGCTTAATGCTCTTTTTAATGGTCTGAAAGTTGGTCAAAAGCCCGCCCAGCCAACGGTGATTGATATAAAACGCGCCGCAACGTTTCGCCTCCTCATCTATGACTTCCTGGGCCTGTTTTTTAGTCCCCAAAAAGAGAACGGGTTTGCCCTGCGCCGCAACATCAGAGATAAAGGCCTTGGCCTCGTTCAATAACTTCTCCGTCTTCTCCAGGTCAATTATGTAAATACCGCTCTTTTCGCCAAAAATGAAGTGTCTCATCTTTGGGTTCCATCTCTTAGTCTGATGCCCAAAATGGACACCCGCTTCCAATAACTGTTTGATCAATTCTGTAGTAGTCAAAGTGTGTTTCTCCTTTCGTTTTTTTTAAGTGAAACCCTCACAATATAACATAACGGGCTTCATTTTCAAATAGAATTTTTAAGCCTGGAATTGCATGTCATAAAGGCGCTTATATAGGCCGGATTGGCTTAAAAGCTCCTCATGAGTACCCTCTTCAACAATGCCGCCTTCGCTTAAAACCACGATCCTTGAAGCATTTTTAATAGTAGAAAGCCTATGGGCTATCACAAACACGGTCCTACCCTTCATCAGTATATTTAAGGCCTCTTGGACAAGCCTTTCTGAGTGAGAATCAAGCTGGGACGTAGCTTCATCAAGAATAAGCAAAGGCGGATTTTTTAAAATAGCCCTGGCTATGGCCAATCTCTGTCTTTCACCTCCGGAAAGCTTAACTCCACGATCGCCGATGAACGTATCGTAACCTTGAGGCAGGTTCAGGATAAACTCATGCGCGTTCGCTTTTTTAGCCGCCTCAACGATCTCTTCAAAACTCGCGTCCCTCTTGCCATACGCGATATTATCCTTTACAGTATCATTAAAAAGAATAGTCTCCTGGGTCACCATAGCGATGTGCCGTCTAAGCGATCTTATGTTAAAAGTGCGCATATCCCTGCCGTCTACAAGTACTACGCCCTTCTGAGGGTCATAAAAACGCGGGATAAGGTCCACAAGGGTGCTTTTTCCGACTCCGCTGGGGCCCACAATAGCTAGCACCTCTCCGCGCCGGCATTTTAAATTTATTCCTTTAAGGACATCAGCCTCTTCATATTTGAACCATATGTCCTTCATTTCCACGCCATCCTTTATATCAGGCAGAGACCATGCCAAAAGGTCATCCTTTATCTTAGGCTGCAACTCAAGGACTTCATAGATCCTGGTTGACGCGGCAAAGGCCTTTTGCATAATGGCGCTCACGGCGCTCAATTTCTTAAAAGGCCTTATTAACATCATAACAGACCCCAAAAACAATCCAAAAATACCGAATGAAATAGTCCCGCTGATCACCTGACGGCCGATATAGAGCAGAATAAAAACGCCGCCGATAACGCCGATAAATTCCGTAGCAGGGCCTAAGGCTAATGTCCTCTTTATGGATTTCATGTTTAATTTATAATATTCCTGGTTCTGTTTTATAAATTTTGAGACTTCATAGCTCTCAGCGCTAAAAGCGCGCACTATCCGAACTCCGGAGATGGTCTCATAGAGCAAAGAATTGATGTCCGCTATCTTCTCCTGAGTGGACTTGCTGATCTTTCGGAGTTTTCTGCCAACAAGCACGATAGGTATAGAGATAAATGGGATCATCATAAGCGCCACAATGGCCAGCTTCCAATAAATAAAGACCACGATAATTGAAAATAAGATGATCTGGAACGTCTGATATACAAGATCCGTAAAACCGTAGGAAACCGCGTTTTCTACCATGCCTACGTCATTAGTGATCCTAGATATAAGCTCACCGCTGCGTTTTCTTGAAAAATACTCAAGGTCTAAGCTTTGAAATTTTCCATAAAGCTTGGAGCGGATATCCCGCATAACCCTTTGGCCGACATCAGACATAAGTGACGCCTGCATATATGAAAAAAATCCCTTAAAAAGAAATAAAACTATAAGAAAACCAGCCATCCAATACAGAAGAGACAGCTGGGGCATATCATTGACCTGGGTGATGAAACTCTCTATAAATATGGGAAGTTTTGTCGGAACAACGATCTTGCCGTTAGACAGTATCTTATCAGAAAACGGTACTATCATACCCATGGAAACGCCGTCAAAAATAGTTGAAAAGAGCATAGCGGCCACCGCAACTATCAAAAGCCTTAGGTGCGGCCGCGTAAACTCGAACAAGTCCCTATAATCCTGAAGCCAACGCTTTTTTTCTGTAGGCACGAAACTCCTTATGATTAAATGGGATGGCTAATAAGGCGTTTATATTATCACACATATTGACATCCCTCAAGATATTTGTTATAAGTGAATGCATGCCGCAAGAACTCAAAGCAGGGGTTATTGGCGTAGGCCACTTGGGCAACATTCATGCCAGGGTTTATACCGAAATACCTCATTTAAAGCTGGTAGGTGTCTGTGATATAGACCCAGCAAAAGCAGCCGCCGCGGCTTCAAATTATAACACCAACGCTTTTACGGATCACAAGAACCTCCTATCCCAGGTGGATATGGTCTCTATCGCCACACCCACCAAAATCCATTTCGAAATAGCCAAATACGCTATTTTGCAGAAAAAACACGTCTTAATAGAAAAACCCATCACTGATAATTTAAGGCACGCCCGCATCCTGATCAGGCTGGCCCGCAGGAACAAGGTCATCCTGCAGGTAGGGCACGTGGAAAGGTTCAATGCCGCGTTCATGGCAGCGCAGAAGCTCGCGGACAACCCCCGCTTCATTGAATGCCACCGATTAAGCCCATTTCCAAACCGTTCGCTTGATATAGGCGTTGTCTTTGACCTGATGATCCATGATATAGACATTGTGCTGGGGCTCGTTAACTCCAAGGTCAAACATATTGATGCTGTTGGCGTCAGCGTGTTGACACCTTTTGAAGACATAGCTAATGTCCGGCTAAATTTCAAGAACGGCTGCACTGTCAATCTGACTGCTTCACGCATCTCTGATGAACCGTTGCGCAAGATCAGGATATTTTTAAAAGATACCTACATATCCTTAGACTACCAGGCGCAGGAAGCCTTCTGCTACAAAAAGGAAAAGGCGTCTATCGTCAAAACCATGATCCCAATAGAAAAAGACGAGCCCATCAAAAAAGAAATTGGATCCTTTACCCTATGCGTGCGCAACAACCGAAAGCCGATCGTCTCAGGCGTAGAAGCATACGAAGCCCTCAAACTCGCCACTAAGATATCTAATCTCATCCGCCGCAAGAATTTCGGCTAAAAGAACCAGAGAATAAAAACCTACAATAGGCAAAGTTAAGGTGTTCCACATGAAAAAAATACTCATAGTATCCGGCGAGGCTTCAGGGGATATCCACGCGGCCAACCTCGTCCTCCAGCTGAAAAACATCTATCCCGATGCCAGCTTTTACGGCCTCGGCGGAAAAAACATGCGAAGCGCGGGGGTGGACATTACCTGTGATCTTACCGCGCTCGCGGTCGTTGGTTTCTCCGAGATCCTGAAAAACTATTCCAAATTTAAAAAAATATTCCTTGATCTCCTTGAAAAAACAAAAGAGATCAAACCCGACGCTGCCATCCTGGTGGATTATCCCGGGTTCAACCTGAGGCTGGCAGGCGCTTTAAAAAAAATGGGAATAAAGGTAGTCTACTTCATCAGCCCGCAAGTATGGGCCTGGGGAAGCCAACGCACGCAGTTCATTAAAAAAAACGTAGACCTTATGCTGGTCCTGTTTAAATTTGAAGAAGTCCTTTACAGGGACAATATATTCAACGTCAAATTCGTAGGACATCCACTTTTGGATATCGTCAAGCCCACAATGGAACGTGAACAACTCATGGACGCGATAGGAATGAAAAAATGCGGCAGGACCATAGCCATCCTCCCGGGTTCACGCGAACGCGAAGTCGCAAACCACCTGCCCGTGATGTTACAGGCAGCCCAGGAGATCTACAAAAATATACCCGACGCGCAATTTCTCATATGCCGCACTACAACGGTCAAACGCGAGGCCTTTAAGCAGATCATTGATAAAACAAAAATAGATTTCCCTTACAAGGTCATAGACGACATAACCTATGCCGGGATACACGCGTCAGACTTTGTGCTTGTCGCTTCAGGCACTGCAACACTTGAGACCGCCATCCTCAATAAACCAATGATCATCATCTATAAAGTATCATTCTTTAGCTGGCTTTTAGCCAAGATGTTCATAAAGATCCCCCAAATCGGATTAGTCAACGTCGTTGCCGGCCAAAAAATAGTGCCGGAGCTGGTGCAGTTTGACGCTACACCAAAAAAGATCGCAAGGACAACTATTTCTCTTTTAGAAGATGAAGAAGCTTTACGGAAGGCCCACGCGGAACTCTACGCTCTAAAAAATACCTTAGGCATCCCCGGCGCCACACACCGCGCCGCCGAAGAGATCGCCAAACTCCTCAAATAACAAACTCACGCAAGCCATACCCCTGCCTAAAGACTATCTACTTGCCGCTTTCGTCGTTTTTCGCAGCGACATATTTATCTTTCCCTCGGATGTAAATCTCCAAGCGATGAGGCCAGCAACGCAACCACCCCTCTGCTTAATCTAAGTTATATGGGCAGCGCGAATTCCTGTTGCAGATAATCTAAGTGGGGCCTATCTTGGTTTGATTAGAGTAAAACTTGTGAAGGCCGAAGCGGGCATGGAGCCCCATTGCTTCGCTTTGCGAAGCAATGGGGAGAGCGAGGCCGTAACCAGAGAGAGCCTTGACACGCAGGGGCAAGGCGAACGCTTTTACGTAAATCGAACCAAGGAAGGCCCCTATTCCAAAATATTGTCTGCAACAGGAATTCGCGCTACAAATATGTACCGAAATGAGAAAAAGGATGGAAGTGACAAGCAGGCTTAACTATACCCTGATGAGCCGGTAATCCAGGCTGCCTAGGCCGATCGATTCTGCGTAGGTAAACATATTTTGATACGCGCTGTGTTCTTCGAGATAGTGGTATTTATCACTCATCAGATCCAATGTAGCCTTATCCAAAGCCAGTGGATCTTCTGATGCCAAGATACCTATGGGCGGACTTATGATGCGGTCATCTTTTGTAGCGATACAATCGCATTCCTGCGTAATATCAAAGGCAAACGTAATAAAAAATTTATTTTTGAATTTAGACAAAATAAAGCGCGCGACTTCATCCATGCGCGCGCAGAAGACTTCCGCGTCTTCTTCCCAATTCACGTTGATAGCATCAAACTTACAGGCGCATAGGCACTCCCCGCAACCGATACAGATGCCGAGATCAACGTGGGCCTTTGAACCACGCCCAAGCGTAATGGCGCTGGCTGGACAGATAAATTTACAACATCCGCAACCTGTGCATTTCTCCTCGGAAACTGATGGCTTCATAGAAGAATGCTGGACTTGTTTCGTAGGCCTGCAGCTCATACCCATGGCGACATTTTTGATAGCCGCGGCAAAACCTGTAAAGATATGGCCGGTGGCATGAGATAACACAAGAAGACTGTCAAGCATACCCACAAAAGATGGCGCCTTTATCTTCTTTATGTGAGCGGCATCTATCGTAAACTCTCTGCCGTCCTGTCCTAAAACGCCATCAGCTATCACAAAAGGCGCTTTAACGCTAGAATAGCAAAACCCCTTGTCTTGCGCGAGTTTTAAGTGATCAACAGCGTTCTGCCGCTGGCCTTTGTAGATGACGCTGGTATCAAAAAGAAAAGGTTTAGCTTTCTGAAGCTTGATCTTTGCTATGACACGACCGGCCAGCTCCGGGCTCACATTATAAACACACGCGGGATCTCCTACAGTCAGCTTAATTGGGATTATTTCACCTTCTTTATAAATTAAAAAAGGCTCGGATCTTTCTAATAACCTATCAAGGGCCGCGCAACGCGCCTCTACGCCAACGGTATCCACAGGCGCAAAGTAAACATCGCTCTTCATGGTTGACCCTCTATCTTAACCCAAATTTTTCATTAAACTCTTATCTCAATTAAGATAAATATCCCACTTTACATAATTTCCAAAATCTGCTAATATGAACACCCTAAAATAAAAAATGATCGGGCCGCTAGCTCAATCGGTAGAGCATCTGACTCTTAATCAGGGGGTTGAAGGTTCGAGTCCTTCGCGGCTCATATTTGAAGCTACACGTTTTTTGTGTGGCTTTATTATCAAAGATACAGGACGAGAACCCAAGGGGTGTGGGGAGACCGTCCCCACGCCCTCGGGGTAACAGCGAACACAGCGAGCGCCATAGGGGCAGAGCCCCTTTGGGGAGGAGCCGAGCGCCTGCCGGCAGGCAGGTAAGCGAGCGACGACAGGTTCTAGTCCGCCATTGGTTTAATGGCGAACGGAGTCCTTCGCGGCTCAAAATTTCAGGTTTATTTTTTTTTATCTAACGTAGTTTTGATCAAGGCGAGCGCTTTTGAAAGATCATGCCCTTTGTTAAAAATGCCAGAGACATTATAAAAATTTGATCCGTCCTCGCTCCTGCTTTCCTTAATAAAAGAACTCATCATAATGATAGGTATCGTCTCGTTGAATTCTCTTATTTTCTTCAACATAGCAAGCCCATTGACGCCCGGCATGACTACATCTAAAAAAACCAGGTCAGGCGCGTCTTGTTTGATTATCTTTAAGGCATTTTCGCAATTATCCTCAACCACCGCGGAATAACCGCGAGCCTTCAGCCAAAAAGCCATAGAATTAGCAAAATCCTGCTCATCATCAACCAATAGGATCTTGATACCATTGTCCATAATGCGCCTTACTATTATTAAACTACCTTGTCTATCTCTTCGTTAAAATAAGTCACGGCGATACCGACGCAATCTACCTTGACGTGATCATCTCCGCGTTCTACCAACTTACCTTCAATGACCTGGCCGCTCTTAAGATATACCTTAACTATGTCATTCTCGCCCTCTGGGGCAGAAGGTTTTGTTTCTATCTCTAAGACTTTGGGCATTCCAACCTTAGCCTCGCCCGGGGCCGCCTGTTTCTCTTGATCAGGGCTTGTGCCCGTAGCGTCAAAACTAGAGCCGGCCTGCCGCAACAATGCGCTGCCTTTTGAAAGTACTCCCGCGCTATCCACTCCTTGAGGAACAGGGCCCTTTCCTTTTTTAATACTGCTCACCGCGCTCTGCCCTGATAAAAGCGCCGCGTATTCAAGTGTAGACTGAGTATAACCTGCCCGGCAAAGAAGTAAAAAAAATAAAACTATAAAAAACTTAAAAAGCGCCTTCATTATGGCTGCAATGCCTGCCCTTCAACCGTTGATCGTTCTGCTGCCGGCATTACCGTGTCTGCCGGTGCAGTCTGGGCTTCTGTTGATACTGTTGATCCACCCGCCGGAGCCAATTGAACCGATCCGGCCACAGGCGTTACCGCAGGTGCTGCCGAAACCTTGACTTCTTTCAACGCGATCGCTTCTTTGACATCATTTTGCAACTGTTGTATATCTTTATCCATTTCCTCTAATTTAGAAGCTACATCTCTGCTTCGCGCGTCGTTTGCCGTGGCCTTATCTTCAATATTTTTTATAATATCAGCGTTGTCTTTGGCTTGAGATCCAATTTTTTTTAAAATAGCGTCAAAATCGCCAACCTTGCGATTGAGCCCGCGAATGTTCTTTGCCGTAGCCTGCTCCTGTACTACGAACTGAGCATACGCTCCTCCCAGTAGAATGAAAACAATGATCACCAAAATACCCAATACCTTATCCGTCTTCATATCTCATCCCCCTTGTGTAGAAAACACAACACCGGCGCGATCCCGATTAGCGCCGGGTGCCTAATTTTCCAACTTTTTATTAATACACTTTAAAAGCACAAATAGGTCAACGGGTTTGCTGAAAATATCCGTACAACCCAATTTTTTCAACTGCTCGAGCTCGCCCTGAATGCCTATATTACCGCTTATTATGATAACCGGTATATCTCTTTTTGTTTTTTTCAATGCCTTGACTACGTCGATACCGCTTACTCCCGGCATCCTAACGTCTAATATCACAAGGTCTATAACAGTGTCCGCGTTTAAGATCTCAATGGCTTTCTCGCCGCCAAAAGCGACAACCGCTTCAAAGCCGGTCTTCTCCAAAAATTCCGCGAAAAGACAAACTATCTGTTTTTCATCATCTACAACTAATATTTTCTTGGCCATATTGAGCGCGATAATGTGCTACTTTATAATATTATAGCTCATAACCAATACTATTATAGTACCTTTATTTTTCCGATACAAAAACATTTTCTAACAATGCGCCTAGAGGCACTTGCCCGCCGCGGGCGGGCCCGCCTACGGCGTAAACCCTTATTATCATGCGCTCGGGGAGGGTCGAACTCCCAACCCCTAGTTCCGAAGACTAGTGCTCTATCCAATTGAGCTACGAGCGCGTATCTCTCTATACAATATCACAATTCGCTCCGAATATATCTTTCGCTTTCTTGAGCGTTGAAGGCATGGCCGGTTTTACCCAATTTTGAGATGGAGGCCTTATCGGCGCGTTAAGCTGAACTCGGTCCGGCTTGATCATATCCACAACATTCTTGATCTTCCTAAGATATTCCGGCGAATCATTGAGCCCGCGTACTAACATAACCTCAAGCCACATCTTCCCTTTAAATGTCCGCCTGAACTTAATAAGCGCTTCAATGATATCCTCAACGCGCAATCCCTTTATAGGCAGGTCTATCTTCTCAAACACGTCCTGAGTGACCGCGTCAAGCGAAGGAACCAATAGATCCACATCCCTGATATCGTTTGAGGCCTTAGGGTCTACCATAACAGAGCTATTCGTTATCAGCACCACAGGAAGACGCGTCAGCTCCTTGACCGCTCTTATCAAAGCGCCTATAGAGCTGTGCAATGTCGGCTCTCCGGAACCCGAAAACGTAACGCAGTCTATTTTCAGGCCTTTTGGTTTATTAAGAAAAAAAGTTTTTACTTCCTCCAGTATTTCACCGACAGGCGCGTAATTTTTCCTCTGTTTTGTCTTCTTTGCCGTTTTTTTAAGCTGGCAATAGACACAGTCAAAACTACAGACCTTATAGGGGATAATACTTATTCCCAATGAATTGCCTAATCTTCTGGATTTAACGGGCCCATAGATATATTTCATTAACTTTGCCTATTTTAAGTAAAAGTTTTTTTATAAGATCTTGATCATATTGTTCAGCCGCATAAAGAGGCATGTTATGAGCAGAAAGTTTTTCGAAAAGTATTTGGCAAAAACTGTTTGAGTCCGCCAACGCTCCAATGGCGGGCGCCCGCCATCAAAACTTTGTCGAGGCGTCCGGCAACGCTTTAGTGACGGACGAGCTGTTTTTGACTTTTTCGAGAAACTTTTCAACGAATGCCGAGCCAATGAATAATATGATCAAAAACTTATACGTTTGTTTGGATACCGATGTTTCATTATTTACGAAAAATAGGGATAGCTCTCGCTATCCCTATTTATATATAGTAATAAGTATCTTTAAGTATCTTATTTAACCACAAGCACCGAATTTTCAGTGCCAAAGGAATTGATGGTCCTGCGGGAGCATGCCGGGTCAGTGATCCAAGAGCCGTCAATGACAAATTTGTATTCATAAGTCCCTGTAGGAACAGTGGCTTGAGCTTTCCAAACACCGTTTCTGTCTTTTTGAGCTGTCAGGCTGTCAGGTTTCCAGCCGTTAAAATCTCCGGCCACGCCAACTCGATTGGCTTTAGGAGCAGCAATTTTAAACTCTATTCTTTTCGTAACAACTGTTTTTCTAACCATACCGCCTCCTTAACTTTGTATATTATTAGGTATTTATTCCCTGCAAAGTTGATCCCGAAGCCTGCGCAGTAAATTTTATGCCCGGGTACGCCGGGCTAAAATTTACAAGCGTATAGGCAAGGGATAACTTTTCATCTTCAAGTTTTTATTCTAAATACATTCCATGAGTTTGTCAAGCTAAAGAACGACAATGGCTACTCGCTTTCTGTCAGCTATCCGCACGCACATCTCCCGGTCTATCACAAGTGTCTTGTGAGCCTCTATGGCAAGGCACTTGCCTTTCACTCGGCTTAAAGACTCAATAGTTTTAGGGCCTACCACAGGAATATCAAACCTCATATCCTGATCGAGCTTACTGACTTTTATCACTACAATGCCGCCATTTGCCAGCTTCCCGCCACGCAGAATAGCCGCGTCTGTGCCTTCAATAGCTTCCACAGCCACAATAGCGCCGTTCTTGACAATAAGGGTCTGGCCTATGTCTAAACCAGCCATCTTTTTAGCCATATCATAACCAAAGCGTATATCATTCCAGATACCAGCGTCCGGCTGGCATTTTGTCAAAATACCAGCAGGCAGTAAGTATTCATCTAAAAACAACGTTGAGTCTATCAATTCTATGGCGCGCTCGGCAAGCTTATCAGCAACAGCGCCAAAGACCGTATCCGGCCTTTTATCTTTGACAGCCAAAAGCAAAGTCTTCAACGCCTCGTCGCCTACATCTTTATAAAAGAGGTTCTTCGGATTGACCTGGCCTGCCATAATGACCTTGCTTATCCCCTCGGCCTGGAAGATATCAAACATCTTTGAATACTCTTTCAACGTCAGCCAATGCACTTTTTTGACCAAAGGCGTTATCCATGGAGACGTATCATTTTTAATGGCAACAGCGATAACGTCTATGCCGTTGCGACTGGCAGCCTTGGCGAAAAGAAGAGGGAATTTACCATTGCCAGCTATCAGGCCTATCTTTTTAATGCCGCGAAGTACGTTCAATGACATATGCCGCGTTCTGAAGTAGAGATAAATTCAACCAGATGGCCTATTTCAGGCGAGGGAGGCAGGCTCTTTTTTATTTTTTCAACGGCGTGCTTCTTATTAAGGCCGGATCGGAAGAATATTTTATAAGCCGCTTTTAAGCCGTGGATGGCATCTTTTGAAACTCCGGCCCTCTTTAATCCGACAAGATTAAGGCCGTAAAATTTCGCTGGATGTCCGTCGCACATAGAATAAGGCGGTATATCCATGACGACTTTTGAACAACCGCCCACTATGGACATAGTACCCAATCTTACAAATTGGTGGATAGCTACCAGGCCGCCTACTACCACCCTATCCCCTAACGTCACATGGCCTGCTAAAGTTCCGGAATTGGCTATGATACAATGGCTGCCGACTACGCAATCATGAGCGATATGGCTATAGGCCATAATAAGATTATTGTCGCCTATTATAGTCCGGCTGCCCTCCTGTGTGCTTAAATTAATTGTGACGTATTCGCGAATGATATTATTCTTTCCAATGACAACAGAACTTTTGGCGCCATCATACTTTAGGTCTTGCGGCACGTTACCAATAACCGCGCCAGTAAAGATCTGGGTGCCCGCGCCTAAAGTGACATCATTTTTAACGTCGCAGAAACTCCCTATTCTAACGCCCTTAGCTATCTTTACGCCGGCGCCTATAATAGCGTAAGGCCCGACCTCAACACCGCGCTCCAAACACGCTTCTTTGGAAATTATAGCCGTAGGATGTATTTTCATCTATTTCTCAACAAGCGCGAACATCAACTCTGCTTCAGCGGCCACTTCACCGTCCACAAAAGCGCGCGTAATGACCTGGCCGGTCTTAGAACGTAATTTCCCGACTTCTACCTCAATGCGCAACTGGTCGCCAGGCACAACAGGTTTCCTGAATTTCACATTATTAGCGGCCATAAAAAAAGCAAGTTTACCACGATTCTCCGAAGGACTTAACATAAGGACGCCGCCTACCTGGGCCATCGCCTCAACTATCAGAACTCCCGGCATGACCGGCCTGCCTGGAAAATGCCCTTCAAAAAAATTATCGTTGATAGTCACGTTCTTTATGCCGACGGCGCTCTTACCCTCTTCCATAGAAATAACTCTGTCCACGAGAAGGAACGGATAGCGGTGCGGCAGTATCTTCATAATAGTTGTCGCGTCTATTTCCGAGCCCTTAGGGCATCCTTCAACAGATTTGATAGCCACCATCAACTGCTGCTCCATCTGGTCTTTTATTTTCTGCACAAGATTAAGGTTCAAAGTGTGGCCGCTTCTGACTGCGATTATGTGGCCTTTGACAGGCATGCCCAGCAAATAAAAATCGCCCACGAGGTCAAGTATTTTATGACGGATAAATTCATCCGGAAAGCGCAGTTTGTTCTTTACGACACCTGAGTCTGAGACAACAAGCGTATTTTCATAATTAGCGCCTAACCCTAAGCCGCTTTTGACAAGGGCGTCAGCTTCTTCCTGAAGGCAAAATGTCCTGGCAGGAGCGAGCTCTTTTTCAAAAGAGGCGCTATCAAAGCAAATGTCCATATACTGACTGCCTAAAACAGGATGATCATAATTTAAAGTATAAGATATCCTAAAATCCGAAGACGGCAATATCACAATAGAAGAATCTTCGTCTGTCACCCATACGGCGGTGGTGACCTTAAAAGTCCTGCGTTGGGCGTCCTGTTCGACAATGCCAGCCTTTTTTAACACTTCCACGAAACCAAGCGTGCTACCGTCAAGGCCTGGCACTTCATTATTATCTATCTCAACTAATAGATTATCTATTCCCAGGCCATACAAAGCAGCCATGAGATGCTCTATTGTCTGCACCTGGGCATCATTAAAAGAAATAGTCGTGCGCCGCGGATTTTTTTTAACTGACAAAAGCGAACTCACGTCGGCCTTTATCATAGGCTTGCCTGGTAAGTCAACCCTCTGGAACACGACTCCCATACCTGTCCCAAGAGGCTTAAACTTCAGGCGCACGGGATGGCCCGTATGCAACCCTATGCCTTCCACTAAAACTTCACGAACTATCGTACGCTGCACTTTTATCTCCCCTGCTTATTGACCCGCTCTTCTAATTCTTTAATTTTATTTTTCAACTCACGAACAGTTTTGACCAACTCAGGCAAACCGGTCATAGCCGCGTAAATACGCATCGCCTCATTATGAGGCCTTGCCGGATAACCTGAAACAAAAGTGTTAGGCGGCACAGATTTCGTTATGCCTGCCTGGGCCGCTAAAATAGCCCCATCGCCTATCTCAATGTGCCCCACAAGGCCTGCCTGCCCGGCTATAGTCACATTATTGCCTACGCGCGTAGAACCGGATATGCCGGCCTGCGCCACAATAATACTGTTTGCGCCGATGACGACATTATGAGCTATCTGCACGAGATTATCGATCTTGGTCCCTTTGCCAATAAGGGTCTTGTCAAAACGCGCGCGGTCAATAGTAACATTAGCGCCTATCTCCACATCATCTTCAATGACTACAGTTCCAACCTGTGGTATAAGACGATGTTTACCTGCGACATTAGCATAACCAAATCCTTCCGATCCGATAACCGCGCCGCTCTGGATAAAAACACGGTTGCCTATTAATACTCTTTCTCTGATAGAAACATTGGCGTAAAAAATACATCCTTCGCCTATCTTGACTTTGCCTCCAACGTAACAACCCGCGTAAATAATGGTGCCTTCACCTATTTCCGCTCCATCTTCAATGACCGCGTACGCGCCGATAGCAACGCCTTTTCCTAGCTTTGCGCTCTTAGCGATAACCGCTGTCTTATGGATCCCCTCTGGGTGTTTGAGCTTTACGGGATGCATAATAGCTACGATCTGAGCAAACACGAAAGACGGGTCTTGTACCTTAATGATAGGCTTAGAAGCGGATCCAATATCCAGAGGCATTATGATCGCGCTCGCCTCTGTTTCATTTATAAGTGACATATAGCGGCGGTTAGCTAAAAAAGTTATATCGCCTTTTTTAGCTTCCCTGATCCCGCTAACGCCGCTGATCTTGATCTCCGGATCGCCTACAATCTGCCCACCGACAAGCAAGGCGAGCTCCCTTAAAGTCTTTTCCATCTATCTTACTTTTTGCCGGCTTTTCCCGCGGGCTTATTCTTATATCCGCCGTTCAATAGATCTACGATATCCTGCGTGACGTCCGCGTTTGCCGCGCCATATAAAAGTACTCTGTCATTAAAAATAAAATCATAACCATTCTTCTGAGCGTAAGACTGAACGACCTTTTCTATATCCTGAAGGATCTCCTTGAGCTTCTCGTCGCGCTCTTTTCTTAAGTCCAAAGCTACCTGTTGGCTCATCTGGGTCAATTGCTTTTTCTTACCTTCCAGCTCCTGGCCTTTAGCCGTCTTCTCTTTTTCGCTCAATAAAGACATCTTATCTTCCAAAGCTTTTATTTCGTTGGATAACTGCTCTAACTCTTTCTCCTTAACGCTCTGAACTGAAGAAAGGGCGTCATCATAGACTTTCGTCTTCTCATACTTGTCAAAAGTAGACGATAGGTCAACATAACCCATCTTACCCGCGGCATAGGCATTCAATGAAAGCCCAAAGATCGCTAAAAACAATATTACCACTGACAAAACCACGCTTCTCTTGAACATCTGACTCCTCCTTGTGTGCAGACACAACACTGGCCTAATTTACGCTACCGAGCGCACACCCGCGCAATTCAAATTAGCGCGGGGTGTCCATAATGGCCAGGTGTTTCTGGTACTTCTTATCTTAGATTAGAATCCATGGCTCATGCTAAAATGGAATCTTCCTTCTCTTTTATTTTTACCGGGTTGTATTTCCATAGGAATACCATAATCAAGTTTAAGCGGGCCTATGGGCGTCTTAATACGCACGCCAAATCCAACACCCGTTTTAAAACCCCCGTCGCCTATATCCTGAGCCTTGGACCATACGTTCCCGCTATCAATAAAAAGCGCTCCCTTGACAAACTCCAATAACGGCACGGTATATTCTATATTTCCTACGATCAGAGATTCTCCTCCTAACGGATCATTAGTATTATGGTCAATAGGGCCGACACTTCTTTCTTCATAGCCTCTTATAGTATTAGCTCCACCAGCATAGAATCTTTCATAAATAGGTACTTTATCACTATCGCCGAAGGCCTGCATAACGCCGGCCCTTAGCTCAAACTGCAATACACCTTTGCCAAACACAGGCACGTATTGCGAAACCAGGGAAAATAATTTATTAAAATCTTTATCCCCCGCGAAAGGCCCTCCGGCTATTTCATAAGAACCACTTATAACGGTGCCCCTCGTAGGATTAAAGACGTTATCCGTAGTATCGCGCGTTAAGAAAAACTCAACAGAGCTTATAAGTTTTTTGCCTTGCTCATCCTTAAGGTCTTGCGTAGCCGTTGACGCGACATCCGATATATCAACTTGTTCAATACGATAAGACGCGCCTCCCTTTACATATTCCGTGAACTCCTTGCTTAATCTTAAGTCGCCGCCCGTCCTATCTTCTACATAACCATACCCAACATCACTATTTTTATCATGCACGCGTTTATAAAGATCAAAACCTCCAGCTACGGGATGGTCAAACATCCAGGGCTCTGTAAAACTCAGCTCAAAGTTCTGCCTGACAGATCCCATATCAGCGCGCGCCTTGACATCCTGTCCGGCGCCGGTAAATGTGTTCCAATTTCTCCAGTCAAAGTTCTTCTGCTCTACCTCAACAAACCCGACGAACTGATCTATGGAACTATAACCGCCGCCAAAGCTAAAAGACCCTGTTTTCGCTTCTTTCACGTCAACGATGAGATTTCGCTGATTGACTTCCGTGCCCTGAGAGGTATCATAATTTACCTCTTCAAAAAATCCCAGGTTGTAAAGCCGCTCTTTACTGCGTTTAAGCTTACCGCCGTCAAACTTCTCACCAGGCCTTATCCTTAACTCACGACGAATAACTTTATCCTGCGTTTTTAAATTACCACGTATCTCAATACGATCCACATAAGCCTCTTGGTTCTCTTCCAGAGAATAGCTGATATTCACTTTGCCAGACGCTGAATCCAATGCTGTTGACTCTTTCACCTGCGCGAATATATATCCCTTACCGAAATAAAATCCCTGTATATTGGCAACATCCTCCTTTAACGCGTCATAGGTGAACACGCCGCCCGGCAAACAAGCATTGAGACTATCCCTGACCTCTGACTCGGAAAACTTCTCATAACCTCTTATAGCAATACTGCCTACTGTATACTGCTTGCCTTCTTCTATCAAAATACGTAAGTATATATTTTTTTTAGTATCATAATCTATCCTGTAGTCTACCTTGGCATCAAGATAACCATTCTTAAGATAAAATGCCTTAATGCGCTCAAGATCATCACTGAACTGGTCTTCTTTAAAGAAACCGGCGCGCAGGAACCCTACTGTTCTTGTCTTTATCAGACTTATGACCTTTTTATCTGAGAAACGAAAGTTGTTGTCTATGTATATTTTACGTATTTTTACCTGCCTGCCTTCAACGATCAGTATCACGATCTTAGTTTTATTCGTTTTAGGATCTGTATCTATGGTATGCTCAATTGAAACATCCAAAAGGCCGTGCCTCTCATACTCTTTCTTAAAGGCGGCTACATCTTCTTTCAAAAGTGCCAAGTTCAGATATTGCCCCATTTTCGACTTGAGCTTATGCGTAAGTATACCGCGGGCGACTTTACGATTGCCTTCTATCCTGATCTCTTCAATGACCGGCCTTTCTTCAACTTTAAAAATGACCTTAAGCCCGCCTTCATGATCTACCAGGCTTAAGGTAATATCAGAGAAGAAGCCGGTTTCGTATAGTCTCTTGATGTCATCCCGCGAGGCCTGCGCGTAGTAAGGCTGGCCAACGCGCGTCTTGATCTTGGCCATAATAGTAGGCGTGCTTATCGCTTTATTACCCGTGACTTCAATAACCTTTACTTCTTTTTGAATTTGCGTATCTTTCGCAGGCTCTTCATTTTGCGCGAAAACAACGGAAGAAGAAACAAGGAATAAAGCGAACAGGCAGGCAATAGGATAACTATTTTTTTGTGTCATATTATTTTTTAATTATAAAGCAGCCAAAACCCAAAGTCAACACAAACATACAGCTGCTAACGCCCGCCATCATCATAGTTTTGGCCCTCAGACAAAGCAAAATTCTCGAATCGCGTATATTCCTTTATAAAAGAAAGCTTGACCGTGCCCACAGGGCCGTTACGCTGTTTGGCGATGATGACATCCGCTGAACCTTTGTTCTGTTCATTCGCGTTATAATACTCTTCACGCATAAGAAGTACGACAACATCCGCGTCTTGTTCAATAGCTCCGGACTCCCTTAAGTCTGAGAGCTGCGGCCTATGGTCAGTGCGGCTTTCCACGGCGCGCGAAAGCTGGCTTATCGCGATAACCGGAACATTTAATTCCCTTGCCAACGCCTTAAGCGACCTTGAGATCTCGGAGATCTCTTGCTGCCTGTTTTCAATATTAGACCCGCCTCGCATCAACTGGAGATAATCTAAAACGATAAGCTTAATATCATGGTGAGACTTAAGCCGCCTTGCCTTGGCGCGGAGCTCAAGGACAGAAATACCGGCTGTATCATCTATAAAAATGGGCGCTTCAGAAAGTTTGCCAGCTGCCGCGGTCAGAAGAGGCCAGTCCTGCGCTGACAGATAACCAGTGCGCACCTTATGGGCGTCAACTCTGGCGTGAGAACATAACAACCTCTGGACCAATTGTTCCTTTGACATCTCAAGACTGAAAAAAGCTACAGGGACCTTATCATTAATACTGGCGTGCTCTACGATATTTATGGCAAACGCGCTCTTTCCCATTGAAGGTCGGCCCGCGATAATAATAAGGTCCGATGGCTGAAGCCCGGCGGTCTTAATATCAAAATCCGTAAAACCGCTCGCCACTCCTGTAACATGAGCCTTATTCTGATAAAGCCTATCAATAGCCTCAATACTGTCTTTTATAACTTCTTTAATAGGAGTGAAACCAACCTTGCCAATGCGGTCATCAGATATCTTAAATATCATTTTTTCCGCGCGGTCTAGCACGGAATTGACGTCTTCGTCTGTCCCATAAGCTTCAGTGACTATCTGAGTAGCATTATGGATAAGCTTTCTTAAAATATTTTTTTCTTTGACTATCTTGGCATAGTGCAGGATGTTAGCCGCTGTAGGCACGACATTGGTCAGGCCTGTCAGATAACTGGCGCCGCCAACTTCTTCAAGCACACCGTCAGATCTAAGTTTCTCTACCAGCGTGATAAGGTCAACAGCCTTGCGCGAGTCGTAAAGAGAAACGATGCCTAAAAATATCTTGCGGTGACTGTCCTTATAAAAATCGTCTTCACTCAGGATCTCAAGGACTAAAGAGATAGCATCTTCCTCTATGAGCATAGAGCCCAAAACAGCCATCTCTGCCTCTATGTTCTGCGGAGGAAGTTTTTCCAAAGAAAGGCCAAGCGCGGAAGCCTCTTTATCCGAACGTTTCAGATTCCTCTTCATATTACCTATTTCTTAACGACCCAGACCTTGATCTTGGAAATCACTTCGGGATGAAGCCTTACCTCTACATCGTAAATACCCAGCTCTTTTATGGGTGTCTCCAATACTATCGCCTTCTTATTGACTTCAACGCCTTCAGCAGCTATGGCCGCGGCAATATCTGAGGCGTTCAGGCTGCCATAAAGTTTTTCTTCCTCATTCACCTCAGCGGTGATCGTTACCGAGAGACCAGCCAACCTGAGAGCAGCCTCTTGCGCCTTTTTTGTCTCAAGCTCTTTTTTGGCCTTTTTCTTATTCTGGTTCAGCTCTATCTGTTTTAAAGTCTCATCAGAAGCGGCCAAAGCCAGCTTCCTTGGAAAAAGAAAATTTCTCGCGAAACCGTCTTTTACCTGCTTAACCTCTCCGGCTTTTCCGAAGCCCGCTACATCTTCTCTTAAAATTACTTTAAGCATGATGCACCCCTTGTGTAAAAAACACAACACCGGCGCGATTCCGATTAGCGCCGGGTGTCAACTTACGTTGTCATTTAACTACTTTTTTAAGAACGGCAGCAATGCCATGAACCTTGCTCTCTTGATCGATTCTTCAACCATCCTCTGATGCTTGGCGCAGACACCCGTTACGCGGCGAGAAAGCATCTTGCCTCTCTCGCTGACCAAACGCTCCGTCCTTTTTAGATCTTTGTAATCTAACGCGATCACTTTTTCTTCGCAGAAACGGCATGTCTTTTTTCTGAAGCGCGCCATAAGCACGTCATCTTTTTTCTCTCTTCGCCTGCCATCGAACTTACCGCCGAACTTACTGCCAAATTTTCCGCCGCTCTTGCCTCCTGATCTACCGCCGAATTTTCCTCCGCCAAAACCACCGCCGCCGGCCCTTCCATGACTGCTACTACTGCTGCTACGACTATTCTTCTGAAACATGATTTAATTTCCTTTCTTAACTCCTGCCTACCAGCAGGCAGGTTGCATACTGTAGGTTTTTATTCCTTCCAAAGTTAGCCCGCGCCCTCTGCCGCATCCTGGCCCCACGTCACCTCATCGGGGCCGGTGCTTATAACATCATCTGCCGCTTTTTCTTCCTTCACAGCGGCATGGTCTTCAGGGGCCGCGTTAGCCTTTGACGAAGGCGCGCCCAAAAATTGCACTCTTTCAGCGCGGATCTCAAGGACTGATCTCTTTTTGCCGTCCGGCCCATCCCATGACCTTGATTGAAGCCGGCCTTCCACAAAAAGCGGGCTTCCTTTATGAAGATACTGATTACACACCTCAGCCTGCTTATCCCAAGCTACCACTGTCATATAACATACATCCTGCTTGGCCTCGCCCGCCTTATCTTTATAGCGGCGGTTCGTAGCCATACGTAGATTTACAACAGCCGTCCCACCCGGCGTATAGCGCAATTCCGGGTCACGTGTCAGATTGCCGATAAGAAGAACTTTGTTCAAATTCGCCATAACAACCCCCTAAACTTTTTTCTTATCTTCTAACTTTAATATCAAAAATCTTAAAACATTTTCGTTAAGATTATAGTTCGTTTTAAGCGTAGTAATGGCCAAAGGATTGCTATCAAAATTTACCAGATAATACATCCCCTCTTTAAATCTTGTGCCGCCGCCAATGGGAAAAAGGTCATACGCCAACTTTCTTTTTTCAGCCCATATCTGGTCCTGCGTAATGTTCCCCTGTTGTTTTGATATCTGTTCCTTGATACTCTTCATAACAGAAGCCTTCTCTTCGTCTTTTAAGTCCGGCTTAATAATAAACATCGCTTCATACTTTTTCATACTTAACATAAGCTCCTCTCTAACATTTAGTTTTTGTATTGCAAGCATTCATGCATTTATCCATGCCTTCCAATATCCAGGTCTTCATAGCCTCTGAGGCCTTATCCAATATACCTTCAATAATATCAGTTTCTCCCTTTTCAAACTTTGACAACACGTGGCCCGTCAGATCACCCCTGAGGCCCTGACAGCCTATACCCAATCTTAAACGCGGAATATCATTAACCCCAAGTTTTTCAATAACAGAAGCCAGCCCGTGGTGGCCGCCGTCGCTGCCCTTGGGCTTGGCCTTGATCTGGCCTAAAAGAAGGTTGACATCATCATACACGACTAAGACATCCTGATAGTCTATACGCCTCTTTTTTACCAGCGCCTCAACCGCCTCTCCCGAAAGGTTCATAAAAGTCTGCGGAAGCGCCAGGCAAACAGATTCACCGCTTATCTTTCCGGAGGCAATATAACTTTTAAAAGAACGGTCCAACTTAAAAACAAGCTTTTCTTTCTTTGCCAGCCTCTCAACAGCCATCGCTCCAGCGTTATGGCGCGTAGCTTTATAAGAAACGCCGGGATTACCTAATCCGATAATTAATTTCACTTGCCTTTGGGTTCACCTTTGCCTTTAGATCCGCCCTTCTCCTTGGCTTCATCTTTTGGCTTGGCTTCTTCTTCGCCTTCTACGAGTTTCTTTTCTTTCTTGATCACTTCAGGTTCCGCTCCGGCCGCGCCTTCAGCGCCAGCGGCTGCTTCAGCAGAAACAACCTCTTCCACTTTCATGGGAGCCATAACGACAAAGACCAATGCCTCAACATCGTGTTTTATTACTACGCCTTCCGGCGCGACAAGATCTTTAACCGTGATAGAATCACCGATCTTTAAATTCGTTACATCTATTTCTAATTTTTCAGGGATCTGCGTAGGCAGACACTCCACCTCTACTTCCCAGAGGATATGCTCTAACGAGCCGCCTTCCTGCTTAACGCCTACGGGCTCGCCTTTGCCTAAAACAGGGACTTTCACAACAATACGCTTCGTCAAGGATATCTCGTTAAAATCAACATGAAGAATATCACCGCTCACCGGATGCTTCTGTATCTCTTTGATCAAAACAGCTTTTTCCTGGGCCGGATTGCTCTTAGAAGACAAGACCTTAAGCGTAATGACCATATTCTCGCCGCCATGATGGGCGTGCATGAACTTGACCAGATGCCCTCTGTCTATCTTTAACGGAAGAGTCGTTTTTCCTTCCCCGTATACGACGCACGGCACAATATTTTGTTTTCGCAGAAGATGGCTTTTGCCGATCTCAACATCTTCGCGGACCGATAATTCCAAATAAATAGCTGCCATTTTATGATCTCCTTGTGTAGAAAGACACAACACCCGCGCAATTCCGATTAGCGCGGGGTGTTTACGTTAATCAAATAAACAACTAATAGACTCTTCCTGGTGTATCCTCTTTATCGCCTCCGCTAAAAGCGGAGCCACGGTCAAAACTTTTATCTTAGGGCTTCTCTTGCCAGCATCCAGAGGTATGGTATCGGTAATGATCAATTCCTCTAAAATAGAATTCTCAACATTTTTCATGGCATCGCCCGATAGCACGCCATGGACTACGGCGGCGTATATCTTTTTGACGCCGGCCTTTTTCAAAGCGTGGGCCGCTTCCAAAAGAGAGCCGCCTGTGGCTACCAGGTCATCCACCAGAATGGCGTTCTTACCTGAGACCTCTCCTAATATATTCATCACTTCGGCTTTTTCTGGAGATACGCGGCGTTTATCAACTATAGCGAGAGCCGCGCCAAGGCGCTTGGCATACGCCCGCGCCGTCTTAATGCCTCCGACATCAGGCGAGACGACCACAAAATCTTTAAGTTTAAGCTTATTAGAGATATGCTCTACAAAAACGTTTACGGCGAAAAGGTGGTCAAGGGGTATATCAAAAAACCCCTGTATCTGGCCGGCGTGCAGGTCCATGGTCAATATCCTGTCAGCACCGGCTACAGTAAGAAGATTGGCAACGAGTTTAGCGCTGATCGGCACGCGCGGCTGATCTTTCCTATCTTGGCGCGCGTAACCGTAATAGGGCACGACCGCGGTAATACGCCCCGCGGAAGCGCGCTTTAGCGCGTCAATGATCACAAGCAGCTCCATAAGGTTTTCGTTTACCGGCGGACACGTCGGCTGCACGATGAAAACATCTTTGCCCCTGACATTGTCGTCTATTTTGACGCGGCATTCTCCTTCGCTGAACCTTTCCACCATCATACCGCCCAGCTTTTTGCCTAACACCGCGCAGATATCTTTAGCTAACTGCGGATTAGCATTTCCAGAAAATATCTCTAGCTTAGTCATGGTCTCTTCCTCTTTTTCACCTCTCTGGCCGGAACGCCGACGACTAAAGCGCCGTCTGGCACATTATGGTTCTTCGTGACTACGGAGCCCGCGCCAACGATAGCATTCTTCCCTATTGACACTGGCGCGATAAGTATCGTGTCACATCCAATAAAAGCCTTATCTTTGATCGTAGTCTTATTCTTCTTTTCACCGTCAAAATTAGCTACTATCGTGCCCGCGCCGATATTGACCTTCTTGCCTATTTTAGTATCTCCAATGTAGCTTACGTGGCGCACGCGGGTAGATTCACCTAAGTAAGAATTCTTTATTTCCGTGAAATTCCCTACCGAGACCCTGTCTTTTAGAACAGCCCCCTGGCGCAAGTGGCAAAAAGGCCCTATAGTGCAATCTTCCCCTATGCAGACTCCCTTGTCTATCACCGTAAAAGGAAGGATCTTTGTGCCTTGGCCTATCTGGGCCGACGCGTCAATAAAAGTCGTTTTGAAATCCACGATCTTTACGCCGGCCTCAAGAAACCTCTCCAAGGCCCTCTTTCTCAGGATCTCAGCGGCTTCCAAAAGTTGGCCCTGAGAATTTACACCCAGGACTTCTTGCGAGGTATCAACTACGCAGGCGCCTATCTTTCTATTCCTTGAAAAAAGCCAGCTGAAGACATCCGTCAGATAAAACTCAGCCGTATTAGCCGCGGGCTTAACATATTTAAGGGCCTCCAGGAGATCCGCCTTTTTAAAACAATACATACCTGTATTTATTTCGCGGATATTTTTTTGCTGATAGTCAGCGTCCTTATCTTCAATAATGCCTACAAGCTGCCCGGTATCATTTCTCAAGACGCGGCCATAGCCCCTGGGATTATCCAAAAATGTCGTTAACACCGTGCAGGAAACATTGCTTGATGTGTGAAAATCATAAAGAACGCGGATAGTATCTTCGGTGATCAAAGGGGTGTCCCCATAGAGCACGATAACGTCTTTCGCGTCAGGCGGTATATCTTTTATCGCCGCCTTAACGGCATCAGCCGTGCCCAACGGCTTTTCCTGATAGGCGACGCGCACGCCGCCTCCCAAAACTTCTTTAACCTGGGAACGCTTGCGGCCAATCACGACGATCACCTTCTTAGGTTTTACCTTGCTCGCCGCCTCTACCACATATTGCACCATGGGCTTACCATAGATCTCGCAAAGGACCTTCGGCACAACGGTCTTCATGCGTTTGCCTTCGCCCGCCGCCAGTATTATTACGCAAAAGTTTGACATATTAAAAACTACCTGCTTTCTCTCAAACTCCAATAAATATCTCTCTGTTTTTTCGTAGCCGCCTTGCGCAAAAAATCGTTCATCTGACGAAGCCACTCCATTTTATTCTTAGGAGATATCTTCATAAATCTTTGTAACCTATCTTCTTGGTTTTCCCATTTAAAGATCATTTCGCCTTTTTATGTCTTTTATCTTTTTCAGTTCTTCAATATCAAATTTATCTACATCGCGCCCCGCGGCCTTTTTCATTTTTATAAGATTATTTATTGATACGACGGGCAATATAATATCGCCTATCTTTATCCGGACAACGTTTTTATTCGCGTTCTCAAAAGAGATGGGCGATTCTATGATAATATCCACTTCTTTCATCTCATCCATTTTATAAAAATTAAAAGCCTTCATGTGTTTATTATGGATCCAGTCGTATCTCGTCTTTTCATCGGCTATTCCCATGGGATCAACCGGCTGTTTTACCCGGTACCCCTTTTTCTTCAAGATGCTGACAACTTTTCTGAGATTCTCACCGCTCATCTCAACAAGGATATCCATGTCAGCCGTGCTTCTCAAAGAACCAAGAAGGTTTACCGCTATCCCTCCGACAAGGCAATACTTGACTTTTTGCTTCTGAAATGCACGGAATACTTCTTCGTAAAGTATCATGCCTTTAACAAGTTAGTTGCCGACTAAATTTTAGTTGCCCGGTGAGGACTCGGCTACTACAGCCACATAGTGGCTTGCGTAGCCTCTCCTCGTTCGCTTTCGGCCAGAGGCCTCACCCTCGCTATTCGCTCGGCGCTTACTCGTTTCGAGTCCTCTGAAATTTTAGTTGCCCGGTGAGGACTCGAACCTCAAAAGCCAGACCCAAATTCTGGAGTGTTACCAATTACACTACCGGGCAATTCTTCCGACCCGATCCAGGCTCATAAACTATGCCAAAATTCTCTTCGGTAATTTTTGCATATTCGCCTGGATTTCGCTGAATGCCGCGATTAAAATCTGCGACACACTAAAGTGCTCAAAATTCGCTATTGCTTGAAGTCTTTAAGACAGGGGCAGGGCCTTTTATTTTTTCAGCCTCATAAGCCTCTAATACTTTCTTCTGAAGATAATCCCTAAAGGCCTGGGTTATAGGATGAGCTATATCCCGGTGTTCAGACTGCGCCCCGGCGCCTTCATGTTCAACAGCTGCCGTAGGCCTCAAAACAGCGGATAATTGCGCGGCGCACTGATTGCAATACTTGCTTCTGGCTTCATTGCGGAATCCACATTTAGGGCAAGCGGTTTTAAGTTTTCTGGATGGCATGGCGATGAACAACCCTGCGCCGCCTTCGATCACTTTAATATTTCTCACGACAAAGGCATTATCAAAAGTCGCTGTAGCGTAAGCCTTTAGCTTCTTGTCAGGACTATCTTTCAGAAATATCCGAACTTCAGTGATATCCATAGCTGGCCTCCATTTACCCCTTACCAGGTGCTTGTCAAAATAATCCTGCATCTATGTGAAAACCGGTGAGTCATATCTTCAAAAACAGCCTGCGCTTCGCTTTCTTTTTTAAATGTTGTAAAAAGTGTTGCGCCGCTCCCGGACATATGGACATTTTTTAAACCTGATTTTAAAAGATCAGCTTTAAAACCAGAAACCAAACCATATGAATTCATTACTATTTCAATTAACTGATTGTAGATATTTCGGTTAAGCGAAGGAACGTCGTTTCTCTTCAAATAAGAGATTAGTATATTAACATCATGAGGTTTTTTTGTCAACTTTAAACTTATTTTGCCATTTTGCAACTTATCCCAGAGCCCGTAAACGTCTTTAGTCATTATTTTTATGGGTAAAACGAATAAAACATGCCAAAAAATAAGATTATTGGGTATTGCCGCGGGCGCAAGCTCTCCTCCGCGCTCCTTACCTATAGCGAACCTCTTATTCAGGCAAAAAAAGGCCACATCGCTGCCAAGCCTGTTGGCGTATGAAATAAGCGTGCTTTTACTTAGTTTTAGGCCAAAAAGCTTGTTCACCCCCATCAGGGTTGAGGCGGCATCGCTTGAACCTCCGCCAAGGCCAGCGCCCACTGGGATATCTTTTTTCAATTCTATCTTAACACCTCTCTTAATACCTTGCGAACGCCTCAATAGATCAGCTGCTTGATATACCAGATTGCACTGGCCGCTGGGTATATCTTCGCCTGAAGACACTATAACTATCTCATCGTTATTTATCTCCGTCAACTGTATGGTATCGGCAAGCGATATCCTCTCAAAAAGCGTCAGGATATTATGAAAACCATCAGGCCTTTTATTAATAATATCAAGGAAAAGATTGAGCTTGGCAGGACAATGAACAAGAAGGCTATTAGCAGAGAGGGCCATAGCTGAGTTATATAAGCGTTTTGGCCGCGGAAACAATATCGTTGCTCGTCAGATGATATTCACGCATGAGGTCTTTTTCGTCTCCGGATTGGCCAAATCTATTTTTTACACCTATTCTAACTATCCTGGCAGGGTGTTTTTCAGACAATACTTCAGCAACGGCTGAAGAGAGGCCGCCTATGACCGAATGCTCTTCACAAACGACAAACCCGCGGGTTGAGCTAGCCGCTTCTATAAGAAGCTCTTCATCTATGGGCTTAATGGACGGCATGTTTATGACCCGTGCTGATATCTTCTCTTTGCTCAACGCGTCATAAGCCGCGAGGGCCTCCCGCGCCATGATACCGCAAGCCACAATAGTAACGTCAGACCCCTGGCGCAACACGCAGCCTTTACCTAATTGAAAAACTGGCCTGCCTTCTATGGTCGGTACTTTAGACCGCCCCAGCCTTATATAAAAAGGGCCTTTTGTTTCAAACGCGGCAATGACCGCCTCGCGAGTTTCAGGGCCGTCAGCCGGCACAATTATTCTTATGCTTGGTATGGCGCGCAATATCGCGATATCTTCCAAAGCCTGGTGGCTCGCGCCATCAGGCCCTACGGTAACACCCGCGTGGGTCGCTACTATCTTAACATCAAAACCACCATAACAAATGGTGTTCCTCACCTGGTCCCACGCGCGGCCTGACGCGAACATCGCGAATGTGGATACAAAAACTACTTTGCCGCAGCTTGCCATGCCCGCGGCTGTGGCCATCATATCCTGCTCTGCCACGCCAAAGTTAAAAAACCTTTTTGGAAATTCTTTGGCGAACAAACCGGTGCGCGTAGAGCCTGAAAGATCAGCGTCGCAAACGACAACGCTCTTATCCCTCTTGCCCAATTCTATCAGGGTTTTGCCATAAACGTCACGCGCGTAAAGCATCTCAGCCATGCTTCCCACCCAATTCCTTTTTAGCTAAACCAGTTTCATCCGCGGACGGCGCTCTGCCGTGAAAATCAACGACGTTCTCCATAAAAGAAACGCCCTTGCCTTTAATGGTCTTGGCGATAATGATAGCCGGCTTCTCTTTAATATTCTTCGCGGTATAGAAAGCTTTATAAATGGCTTCCATATTATGGCCGTCAATTTCCAATACATGCCAACCAAAAGCGCGCCACTTATCAGCTAATGGCTCAATGCCCATAACATCGGACACTCTTCCGTCTATCTGAAATCCGTTATAATCCAAAATAGCGCATAGATTATCGCTCTTATAATGAGCCGCGGCCATGGCCGCTTCCCAAATATTGCCTTCCTGTATTTCACCGTCGCCCATAAGGCAATACACCCTGTAGTCTTTATCATCTAACTTAGCCGCAAGGCTCATGCCTAAAGCGACAGACAGGCCCTGTCCGAGTGAACCGCTGCAGGCCTCTATACCTGGCGTATGCCTGTCAGGATGGCCCTGGAGCATAGCTCCAAACTTTCTTAAACGAGCCAACTCAGCTTTTGGAAAATATCCCTGTTCAGCCAAGACCGCGTATAGCGCCGGGCAACAATGCCCTTTAGAAAGATGGAAACGGTCCCTGCCGGGCCAAGTGGGATTTTTCGGGTCATGCCTCATCACCGAATAATATAAACACGTCAGTATATCAGTGCTGGAAAGCGAGCCGCCTGGATGGCCGGAGCCGGCTATTGACAACATCTCAACTATCATAAGGCGTATCTCGCGGGCCTTTTCTTCTAACTCCCTGATCTTCTTTAAGTCTAACATCATTGATCTTTCTGTTTTAGGCGTCCTTCAGGATGTTTTATCGCCCAAAATATATAGCTGAGACAAAATACGTCTCAGCTATATATTCGTCGCTAGTACATAACAAGCATTATTCTCATCAGATGGGCACAAAATCAAACCGAGCGCGCCGCCGCACAAAGACAGCGCTGATCTTTATTTCGCAGGACATCAAGATCAAACCCAAAAACCCGCCAATACCGTTTCGCGGCGGGCGCGGCTCATCCCCAGTCCCTCTTCTTGAGATGACGGAGTTTGCGACGCATCTTTTTCCTTTTATGCGTCTTGATCTTCCTTCTTTTTCTCTTTCTTCCACAAGGCATATTTCTACCCCTTAACTCCTGCCTGCCGGCAGGCAGATCTCCTACAAGATCAACTTATTCAAAGCGTACTCAATAATGCCCTCAGCCCCTGCCTCTTTAAGTTCCGGGATCATTTTGCGCACCAGGCGCTCTTCAACAACGATCTCTACGGCTGCCCACTTCTTATCCGACAAATTCGAGATTGTCGGATTTTTCAAAGCAGGCAAAAGCTTTAACAGGCCGCCTAATTTTTCAGCCGGCACGTTCATTTTCAGCCCGACCTTGCCTTCTGCCTCAATAGCGCCTTTTAAAAGAAGTATTATCTGTTCCATCTTCTTTTTCTTCCATACGTCCTTACAGGCGTTCTTGTTAGCGATAAACTGCGTAGTAGAAGTGCAAACAGTAGTTATCTCTTTTAAATTATGCGCGCGCAGGCTTGAACCCGTCTCCGTCAATTCAACGATGGCGTCAACCAGCTTTACCGCCACCTTGACCTCGGTCGCGCCCCAGCTGAACTCCACATCAGCCTTAACATTATTCTTCTTTAAAAAATCTTTTGTGACTTCAACAAGTTCAGTGGCTATCCTTTTACCCTCCAGATCTTTCACGGATTTGATGTCTGAATTATCAGGTATGGCCAGGACCCAACGCACAGGGTTCATGCTCTGTTTGGCGTAGGCCAGATCAGCGAGCTTGGCGACGTCTGACTTATTCTCCAAGATCCAATCGTTGCCTGTAATACCACAATCCAGCGCCCCGTCTTCCACATAACGGGACATTTCCTGGGCCCTGAGCATAATAAGTTCTATCTCAGGGTCATTAATGGCAGGTATATAGGAACGGGAGCTTACAACCACGTTAAAGCCCGCCTTGGCGAACATCTTTATGGTAGCTTCGCTTAAACTCCCCTTGGGTATGCCTAATTTTAATTTCTTCTCTTCTTTTTTTACCATAGCGCGGGCATTATACATTTTAAAATTTGCTTTGTAAAGGAAAAATTGACGTGTATAATATGGAACACTTATGCTAAAACTACTACGAAGAAAAAAGGTCGCCAAGCGCATTTTCTATGTATTGGCGGCATTGATCATCCCGGCTTTTGTCATATGGGGCTCTGCCAGTTCCATTGATAAGAACAAGACGCCTGACTACGCCGGTATCATTTTCGGCAAAAAGGTAAGTTTCGATGATTTCCGCCAAGCCCTATCCGCCTGGAATACACAATTGAAGCTCCAGTATGGCGAAAAAGCCAGGGAGATATCCGCGGCATTTTTCAATCCGACGCAGGCCGCTTGGGAACGGCTTATCCTTCTTCACGAGGCCAAACGCCGCAAGCTAAAGGCTACAGACGCTGAGATAATAACCGCTCTTACCAATATGCCGTTCTTACAAAAGAACAACAACTTTGACCCGCAGGCCTATGACCTATTTTTAAGGTACTCCCTGAACACTCAGCCCAGGGTCTTTGAAGAACAACTGCGTGAAAACCTCTCAATGGCTAAACTCTTTAAAGAGGTAACGGGAGATATCGCGATATCCGACGAAGAGATCAAAAAAGAATATGAACAACTTAACGTTCAGACCCGCGTCAAATACGTATTCTTTCCTGCCAAGGGCTATAAAGACAAAGTCTCAATAACGGAAGACGAGATACAGGCCTACTACGAAAGATCAAAAGATAAGTTTAAGGTCCCGCCGCAGATCAACGTAAGTTACTGCGGAGCGGAATTCAAAGAAGGGGCAAACGAAGACGAAAGATCAAAAACAAAAGAAAAAATAACAAAGGCCCATACATTAGCCAACGGAAAAGGCCTGGCCGCGGCAGCCAAAGAAGAAGATCTTGAGATCAAAGAAACAGGCCTCTTTGGCTTTGAAGACCCTATACCTGGATTAGGTTGGATGCCTCAGCTCTCAAGCGTCCTTTTTGATCTATCAGCCGAAAAGTTAAGCAAGGTAATAGAAGCCCCCCGGGGAGTTTATATCTTTATGATCAAAGAAAAGAAAGATGCCTACATACCGGAGTATACGCAAGCAAAAGATAAAGCAAAAGACGCGCTCTTAAGTGAAAGATCCAAAGAGATAGCTTTTAAAAATTCAAAAGATCTCTTAAGCGCCATCAAGACAAAAGCCATATCATTTGAAAAAGCCGCCCAGGAAAGCGGCCTGGCCGTCAAAGAAACACCGCTATTTGCCCACGAAGGATATATCTCAGAACTTGGGCTAGCCCAACCTTTAAAAGACGCGGCCTTCAAACTAACCAAAGACGCTGTAGCCGAAAACCCAGTAGAATTAGAACAGGGTTTTTACGACATCCAATCTTTAGAGACTATACCGTTTGACGAAGAAAAATTCAAAAAAGAAAAAGACGACTTCTCAAAACAACTGCTTGAAACAAAACGCAATAAAGCATTCAACGACTTTTCCGAAAACCTGAAAAAACAAGCCAACCTCACCAGCCTTGTCCCCGACACAAAAACCAAATAAGCAAACATTGAATGAGACAAATCAAGCAGGATGATTTGTCTCATTCAATAACCACTTAAATATTCCCCAAATAAACGTATTTTAGTTTTTTTCTGGCGATCTCTTCTGCTCTTTTCAGAGTAGAAAGCGGTGTTGGCGAAAGGTTCATCTTGTAGCAGGGAAAATACCTTGAAAAATGCAATGGCACAGACTCACCCACGTTATCATATATCCAATCTACGAGCTCGGTAAGTTCTTCCTCTGTATCGTTCAGCGTTGGAATTATCAAATTAGTCAATTCAACGTGGCAACTCTTTGCGGAAGTACTTATAGTCTCTAAAACAGGCCCGACAGAACCCGCGCAAACCTTTTTGTAAAATCCGTCACGGATAGATTTCAGGTCAATGTTCATCGCGTCAATATATGGCAAGAGCTCAGCCAACGGCTCCGGATTCACATAACCATTAGTAACAAGCACATTCTTTAGGCCGGAGGCCTTTGCGAGTTTCGCCGTCTCTAAGACAAATTCATACCAGATAAAAGGCTCATTATATGTATAGGCTATGCCAAAGGAATTTAATTTCAGCGCGCGGCTGACTAAAGACCGCGGCTCCATAGGCTCAGTGGGCGTCTGAATTTCTTTAGAGATACTCCAATTTTGGCAAAAAAGACAAGAAAGATTGCACCCGAGAGTCCCCGCGGAAAGTATGAAAGAACCCGGATGGAAGTGGTAAAGCGGTTTTTTTTCTATAGGGTCCAAGGCAACAGAAGCAACGCGGCCATAATTAGCGGCATAAAGTTTACCGCCCTTATTCGCCCGCACACCGCAAAAACCTATCTTGTTATCATTGATCACGCAAAAGCGCGGGCAAAGAAAACATCGGACGGTAGCGCCTGCGATATTCTTATAGTAAAGGGCTTGAAGCATAATTAGTTTATAGCTTATAGCTTATAGTTTATAGCTTATTTTCCCTATATCCTATTTACTATAAACTATTCACTATTAACTAAAACAAAAAACCACCCTCTTATTAACAAGAAGGTGGTTTTTTGTTTTTATTAACTTACTGTTATCGCGTTAACAGGGCACATACCGGCTACCTCTTTTAGATCACAGCTGCCGCACTCCTGTGATTTAACATAAGCGATACCGTCATCCTTGACCTGAAAAACATCAGGACAATTCTGTTCACAAAGCCCGCAACCTACGCACGTAGACGCATCTACTGTAACTTTCGCCATTTTTATCTCCTTGATTTTGTATATTGTAGGTTTCTATTCCCTACAAAATCAATCCCGAAGCGAGCGCAGTAAATTATTACACAAATATGTCGTGTAAAAATTTACAAGCGTTTTCGCAAGGGGTATTCCTTATTTCAGGTTCTCGAATATCTCTTCGTGCTGAACCTCTTCGCCTAAAATATGCGCCGCTAACTGATAGACAACGTCTTCTTTACCTAAGGTCTTCTTGGCTATCTTCCTGTAAGCCTCAATGGCTCCGCCTTCAGCTGCCAAAACGAACCCAATGATCTTCTCATAATCATCGGTCTTTTTAGGAGGCATAGGGAATGGCGCGTTCGCGTTCTTCTCTATATCGTTAAAATTGGCCGTTGGCATCCCGCCGAGCTTAATGATCATGTCGGCCGCTTCTGACTGGTGCTCCAATTCATCTTTAGCTATTTTCTCTAACATCTCCTGCATATCCTCGTAGGCGCTTCCCGATACTGCCTGAGCGGCATACGTATATGCGTAAAAAGCCAACCACTCATCGCAGTAAGCCTTGTTTAAGTCCGCGATGATCTCTTTCAGATCCACTCCCGATGTCTTTCTGAATCTCTCTCCCATAACAACCTCCTTGTGTAGTAGACACACACCGGCGCGATACCATAAAGCGCCGGGTATTAGTTTCGTATACTGTAAGTTTTTATTCCCTGCAAAATTTCCGCCGTAGGCGCCTGCCTGCCGGCAGACAAACCAACGTAGTAAATTTTACGCGTGATAGCTTAAAATTTACAAGCGGGTTGGCAAGGGATCAGTGTTTTTTCCTATGGCCCTCACCGCCTGAACAACTACCTTAGCATATTCCTCTAATTTACTCAACTCCTCTCGGCTAGGAACAAAATTGACCTCAAAAGGCGGCTCTATCACCTCAAGCCCCATTGCCTCTATCTCCTTTCTTATAGCCTTAGAAGCGCCTTCAGCCCAACCGTAAGAACCAAATATGCCTACCTTTTTATTTTTTGGCTTAAGGCCCCGAAGATAAGTCAAAAACCCTCCAACCGTCCAGAACATATCCGCGTTTAATGTCGGGGAACCTACCAAAAACACCTTCGCGTCTAAAATATCCCTGACAATAGCGCTGCCGTCGGATCTACGAATATTATATAGCTTTACATCAACACCCGCGGAATTTATAAGTTCTGTCAGGCGGCGGGCGAGCTTATCCGTGGACTCCCACATGGTGTCATATACGATAACTACTTTCTCTTTCGCTTTAAAAACCGCCCAATCCATATAAGAATTTATAAGGGCCGGTATATTATTTCTCCATATAGCGCCATGGCTGGGGCCTATGATATCAATGGGGATACCTAAGCTCTTTATCTCATCTATTTTCTTCGCGATGATGGAACCCAACGGCATAAGGATGTTCGCGTAATATTTAGCGCTCTCCTCCATACAATATGCTTCTCCTACTTCATCGGCAAAACGCTTAGGCGAAGCCAAGTGTTGGCCAAAAGCGTCATTAGGCAAAAGGACTTTGTCCTCAACACAATAAGTGAACATGCTATCCGGCCAATGTATCATCGGCGCTGTTATGAACTTCAGCGTGCGCTTACCCAAAGAAAGCGTATCACCTGTCTTAACAACATTGAATTCCCTGCCGGTTATCTGGTAATGTTTTAAAAGCCCTTCCTTGCCTTTTGCCGAACAGAATATCTTGGCGTTCTTGGCAACTTTTAAGATATCAACGATCGAGCCCGAATGGTCCATCTCCACGTGATTAACTATAAGGTAATCTATTTTCGCGGGGTCTATGATCTCGGACACGTGGCCAAGGAGGCACGCGGCAAACTCCTTTTTTACAGTATCTACCAAAGTTATCTTATCATCCACTATTAAATACGAGTTATAAGAAGTCCCGTTCGGCGTAATATAACCATGGAAATCACGGACGTTATGATCCACAGCCCCAACCCAATATATCTTATTTTTTAATTCACAACTCATGTGGCGCCTCCCATCACAAGCCTCTCCATATCCTTGAGGCTTCGGATAACTTCTCCCTTAGAGGTATTCAGCCTGACTAAGCCTGTTTCGTCCGCATAAAAAACAAATCTCCCGGAATAAGACTCTTTAAAAGGCCGCGCGAATAACGTGAAATGGCCGTCATCAGCGCGCGTATAATCATAAACATAACCTGTGGCGTTATCGGGATTAGTCACGTCCTCGGAAACCGCGCTGCCGAGATATTTCTTTAAAGCCCCCAGGTGAGACGGATAAAAACCCAGGTCTTTTTTATATGCTTGCGCGCCTACGGTTATAGAAGACACATAAAGATAAGCGTTCACGTCATTTAGTTTTACTATTTGTTTTTGGGCCTCTGGATACATGGCTGCAACTATCCTGTTGGCAGCCGGCCCAAAAGACAAAAATACAAAAAGCAGCATTATAAAAGGCATAATGGCGGACGCCAATACAGCCTTCGCAATGGGGCTATAATAAACTTCTTTTACGCCGACAGCTAATAAAGCTGCGCCCCAGACGCCGGCAAAAACCGGCCCGAAAACCGGGATACAATAAAATATTTCAGCCACGCTTCTGTAGCAGACTACGAGAAAAACCGGCAAAAGTAACTTGTCAAAACCCAGAATAAGTTTAATGGATGTTGTCACAAGGGCAAGAGTCACCACAAAACTAATTACGGGCCTTAATAAAAATAACGCGGAGTCAGGAACGTTACCGGATAAAAAAGAAATGTCTATGAATAATTTCAGATATCCAAATACAAAGGCAAAGAGCGCGGCGCGGTATAGGCGTTTCTTTGTATCTACCGTGCCCGATAAAGTCAATTCCTTAAAGAAGACAACTGGCTTAAATAAAATATTGAAAGCAAGGCGAGGCAGCGCCTTCATGAAACTTAATGTATCGCTACTCTCTTCCCAGATATAAAGCGGTGTAGGCATAATAATAGTGTCAAGGCTCTAAGGCCCGGCCTCGGCCTCAGATCCTTAGGTTAGTTTTTTAAAGTTATCTTTTGTAACGCCGCACTCCGGGCATACCCAGGTGTCGGGTATGTCCTCAAATTTAGTCCCAGGTTTAATACCCTGCGTCGGGTCACCAACAGCAGGATCATAGATATAACCGCAAACTAAGCATTCCCATTTTTCCATGGCTACCTCCCGCTAAACTTATCTACACTGTCGCGCTTAAGCCGTATTTTTTAATATTATTGTCAGCTATCGCCTGCATCTCCTTTATGGCCTCAGGATCCTTCATAAGATGCTTAAAACGGCCCTGATATTTAAGATATTCTTCAACAGGCTTGATAGCGGTTATTTTCCTGGGTATCAGTTTGCCATTATCATATTCAAAAATAGGATATAACCCTGTTTCCACAGCAAGCTTGGCTACATCAAACGTCATGCGGGACTCGTGCCTCCAACCCAAAGGGCAAGGCACGTGTATCTGTATATATTTAGGGCCTTTGATACTCAACGCCTTTTTGACTTTTCTCTGAATGTCCTGAGGATAGCCGACTGATGCCGTAGCCACGTAAGGTATGCCGTGAGCCGCGGCTATTTCTGGCATGGGCTTCTTTGGGCGAGGATTGCCTAAAGAAGCGCTCCCTGACGGAGAAGTCGTGGTGTTGGAAAGGGTCGGCGTCAAACCGCTCCTCTGTACGCCGGTATTCATATAAGCTTCATTATCGTAACAGACATAAAGCACGTCGTGGCCTCTTTCAAACATACCCGAGATCGCCTGTAGTCCAATATCCGCGGTGCCGCCGTCTCCAGCTTGGGCTATGACATTAATGGAATCCTTCTTACCTAAATACTTCAGGCCTGCCTCAACACCGGAAGCAACAGCCGAGCAATTCTCAAACAGCGAATGTATCCACGGCACGCCCCATGAAGATTCGGGATACTTAGTAGAAAATACTTCAAGACAACCTGTGCCGTTAGCGACCATAGTATTTTTACCGGCCGCGTCGATCACTAAACGCGCGGCTATTGCCTGGCCGCAGCCTGCGCACGCCGTATGCCCGGGTTTGAACAATGTCTCAACCATTTAATTTACCCCTCTCTTTCATTTATCCTCAACGAGTAATTCCTGTTTTAAGCCGATAAATTCGCAATCAACCTGTTTACCGAACAATCTCTCGTATGTATCCATAATGGATCTTTTGGTTATGTCACGGCCTCCCAACCCTAAAACAAAACCGCTCATTTTAGGCATCTCTGAGCCTAAAGATGATACCGCTACCATGACGTCAGTGTAAAGAGGCCCAAACGCGCCCAAAGAAATACTCTTATCGATTACAGCCACCTCTTTAGCGCGAGCCAAAGCGCTTGCCACGCAAGCCTTAGGGAACGGCCTGTAGGAAATGACCTTTAAAAGTCCTGCCTTCTTCCCCTTGGCCCTAAGATCGTCAACAACATCGCGGATACTGCCGCATACAGAACCCATGGCCACAAAGACCTGGTCCGCGTCTTCTATTTTATAGCCCTCAACTAAACCGTTACCCTCGCCTCTTTTAAACGCCTTTTTAAAATCATCAGCCACCTGAGGGATTATATCCAAAAGTTGCTTGTGTGTATCCTGGACCATATACCTTATCTCTAAATAATAATCAGGGTCCGCCAGATAACCCATAGTCAGCGGATTTTCAACATCAAGTTTATAAGTAGTCTTGTAGGGCGGCAGGAATTTATCCACTTCTTTCTGAGACGGCATATCCAGAACCTCCATACCGTGCGTTAAAATAAAGCCGTCCATATTTACCATGACAGGCAGCATTACGCGCTTGTCTTCAGCCAGCTTGTATGCCTGCACGTGAAGGTCTACTGCCTCCTGATTGGTCTCGGCGAACAATAAGACCCATCCCGAATCCCTGACCGTCATCACGTCCTGCTGGTCATTCCAAATATTTATAGGCGCTGATATGGCCCTGTTCGCGGTTGTCATAACCAAAGGCAGCCTTAAGCCAGCGATATTAAAAACAACCTCCGCCATAAGAAGAAGCCCCTGTGAGCTTGTAGCTGTATAAGAACGCACGCCTGTGGATTCTCCGCCCAAGACTACTGAGGCAGCGGAATGCTCACTCTCAACATTGACGAACTGCGCGTTAAGTTCTTTGTTGGCAACCATCAATGCTAAGTCTTCCACGATATGCGTCTGCGGCGTTATAGGATATGCTGATACAACACCCGGCCTGCACAACTTTATTATCTCGGCAACAGCGTGTGAACCTTCAATAAATTGCTTCATTTTTAAACTCCTTGGTTAAAATGACAAGTGTCAAATTTCAAATGACAAATTAATTCCAAAATCCCAACGATAAGAATTCAAGATGACTTATTTTACGTATTTGAATTTGGGATTTATTCTGGAATTTGGATTTTGTCATTTGGATCTTCGTGTTTATTCCTTTACCATCTCAATATCTTTTTTAGGGCAAACCGCCGCGCAATTACCACAGCCCTTGCAATAGGCGTAATCGCAATAAAAAGTATTCTTGCCCTCGCCTGAAATAATGCCTTCAGGGCAGATAAGGACGCACATCTTACAGGCAATACAATTTTTCTTTAAAAACTTTGGCTTAGCCTCCGTGCGCCAGGAACCTGTTTTATTCGCCGTGCTTGAACCTGGTTTTGACGTCAAATGTCCGACCATTTTTGCCTCCTTGAGCACCTTAATGTTTTATTTAGCGAAACACCGACGCAATTTCGCCACTGGGCGGACACTGGCCCAATTCCTTATAAGGGCCAGGTGCCGCTTAGCGCGGGGTGTCCTTTATAAACTGGTATCCTTTTTTAATAGCCTCTACGTTCATGTCCACTATTGCCTTACCCTTATCGCCGAAACGATCGCTTATGGCCTTTATCATATCTTCAAGCTTCAGTTCGCCTGTAGCGGCCGCGTAAGCTCCCAAAAGCACAGTGTTTACTAAAAGTGTTTTGCCCATGATCTCCGTGGATATCTTGCCGGCCGGGACCATAAAAAGCTTCTGCTTACCGCGAGGCTGCGGTATCTCGATCCCTTCCCTTTCATTCACGATAGCTATGCCGTCGTCTTTAAAACCCACGTAGCAGTCAAACCCGCGCATAAGTGTCGCGTCAACTACAATAAGGTAATCAGGATTGTAGACCTGGCTCCTTAAGCGCACCGGCTTATCATCAATGCGCACAAACGCGTTCATCGGCGCGCCCATGCGAGCAGCCCCAAAATGAGGAAAGGCGTAAGGGTATTGGCCTTTTGAAAAATAGGCGTAACCCAATATGCTGGCCGTGGTAATAGCCCCCTGGCCTGCCCGGGCGTGTATCCGTATCTCTTTCATCTAATTCCCCCTTCACATTGTGCGTATTACAGGTTTCTATAAAAATGAATTCCCATTATATTAGGTAGGGCGCGTTAAATCAAGGTTTTTTAGATACCCTCGTCTGCCTCTTCTTTAACTCTCTTGCCAAGCCCTTTATCATCTTTGTCAGGCCGCAAGAGAGCAAAACAGGGACAGGATCGTTTCCCTCAAGGCACCTTATGGCGCGGCTAAGCGCGTGCAGATTTTTAGCAGCGGTTTCCCTGATCATGGGCAGGGATAATGGAGTATAGACCACTTCACCTGCCTGCATAACCCTCTTTAGCAGAGGTTCACCCATATTCTCGGTCTCAAGGCCTATCACGTCTTTCTTGATAAAACCCTTCTTGTCAAAAACACGAAAAACCTGTTTTCTGCCTGGCAAAGTCACTTTGCCTTCGCTGAGTTTCATCGTAGGCAGGAAAATGCCATCCTGATTAGCCACCTCGGATATTTTATAAATGACATTCACTGACGGTGAGTCTTCTGAAACACCCATCTTCGTGCCGACGCCAAAATCATCCACAGCGGCGCCGCCATCTATAAGCTGTTTTATTTTATATTCGTCCAGATCGCCGCTCGCCAATATCCTGACCTCCCTGAAATCCTCGGCATCCAACAACTCTCTGGCAATTTTAGAAAGTTTGAGGATATTGCCGCTGTCTAAACGTATGCCTTTTAAAAGATGGCCTTTTGCCTTGAATTCTTTTGCGACGCGGATAGCATTTAAAATACCCTCTCTTGTGTCATACGTATCCACGAGTAAAGTGCACTTCTCAGGAAAAGTCCCAAAGATAGACCTGAAAGCCTCTTTTTCTTTTGAGAAAGACATTACAAAAGAGTGCGCCATGGTCCCTACAGCAGGTATGCCATAGAGTTTTGAGGCCAAGACGTTTGATGTCCCGCGAAATCCCGCGATAAAAGCTGAGCGCGCCGCCTTAAGAGATGCATCCACGCCGTGCGTCCTGCGCAGAGAAAAATCATAGACCCCTTTACCCTGAGCGGCAATAACTATGCGAGAGGCCTTTGTCGCTATCACCGTAGACAAATTGACCGTGTTTAAAAGAAAACTTTCTACGATCTGCGTTTCTATCAATGAACCTGTTATCCTGATAACAGGTTCATTTGGAAAGAATACCGTACCCTCCGGCATTGCCCACACCTCGCCGTGAAATCTGAGCTTACCTAAATAAGTCAGAAAGTCTTCGCTAAAACCCAGGCGTTCAAGATAATCCAGGTCTTCCTGGCTGAACTTCAGGTTCTTTAAAAAACGCAGGGCATCCTCTAACCCCGCGAAAAGAAAATAGGACCTGTTCTTAGGCAGGTCCCGCGCGAACAAGTCAAAAGTAGCCTGGGCCTTGACGCGATGGTTAAAATAACTCTGCGCCATCGTCAATTCATATAGGTCTACTAAAAGGCTTGAATCTGTCCGTATATACGGCATGGTTTTTAATTAATGCTTTGGCGTTGATTACAAATATCACAGAGACCAAAAAATTCCAGGCGGTGTGAATAGATGCGAAAACCCGTCATCGTCCTGACCCGCTCGTCCAATTCTTTGATCGCGGGTATCCTGATATCGTAGATCTTATTGCAATTTTTGCAGATAAAATGATAGTGTGAATGCACCACCGCGTCAAAATGGCTCAGGCCCGTGCCAAAATCAAGCTCCCATATCTGGCCCTGTTCTTTTAATATCCTTAAATTCCTGTAAACAGTCCCAAGACTTAAGCGCGGAAACTTACCTTTAAGTTTTTTATAAACCTGGTCCGCCGTAGGATGCTCCTTGGTATTGGTCAGAAGCTCTAATATTTTCTGACGTTGCTTGGTGATGCGATAAGTGCCATCTTTTTCTTTTTCTTTCATGACAACTCCATTCTTTAAAGACAAAAAAATCTTACTTAGTGGTTGAATTAGCTTTTGGATTCTTTTAAAAAAGGGGGGTCAACCTTATTAATAATGGTAATTATTACTAATTCAATTATACGCCCGCGAGGCACGTTGTCAAGGGGAAAATTTAAGAGGAATATTCCTAATTATTAAGCAGGCCTTTGTAATTACCGGGCAGTTCGTTGCCCTCATAGACAACAACGCCGCTCTTTGAGATAAGGATAAAGGTCGGCACGCCCATAACGCCATAGGCCTCAGCGACTGCCGTGTTCTTATCTAAAAGGACATCAAAAGGCGGTTGCGTCTTGCTTAAAAAAGCGCTTACCTTGGCCTGGCTCTCTCCGGCATCAATAACAAAAAGTTCAATGCCTTCTTTGCGTAATGTTTCATAATCCTTTGAAAGGGACGGGAATTTTTGGCGGCAAAAAGGGCACCATGTGGTAAAAAAGAATAGGATGGCGCCTTTGCCTTTCGCGTCTTTCAACGATACTGTCTTGCCAGCCGCCGTATCAAGCGTAAAATCAGACGCGGCTTCTGTTTTTGATACTTTCGGCAAAGAAGCCGAAGCGAACACGTTGCCAAACGGCAGAAAAGACAACAATAAAACAAAGGTACAAAAATATCTTAACGAAAGCTTACTCATACAAGCGCCCTCCCCATTTCTACCAAGTAGTATTCCCCAGCCAATATTAATAAAACGCCGCCCATCCTCTCTATAGTGTACATCCACTTCCCTGATTTTGGCATATTAACAAGGATGCCGCTAAAAGTCCCGGCCAGGATCAGGAGGGCGCCCATACCATAAGCAAAACTAAAAAGTAAGAACATACCGTATAAAAGATTCTGTTTTGTGGCTACAAAGACCAGCAGAGTGCCTAACACAGGAGCTGTGCATGGCCCGACTATCAGCCCTGAAGTCACGCCTAAAAGAAAGACGGAAAATTTTGATTTTCTGCCTTTGAACTTTTTCATAAAAAATTCGGGCAAATGCATCTCAAAGACGCCAAGCATAGCTAACCCAAATATGATACAGGTATTACCTATGATAAAAAATGAGACCGGGCTTGAACTTACCTGGCCGAATATCTTGCCTGTGAGGCTCGCGAAAACGCCAAGTATAGAATATGTTATAGCCATACCTAAAACATATATTAGGCTCAATAAAAAGGAGTGGAACCTATCCTTCTGCTTTGAGACGCCTATATAACCTATAGTTATCGGCAAAAGCGGATATACGCACGGCGAAAAACTTACCAAAACGCCCGCGCCGAACACAAGAATGAACTCAAACGGATTTGACCCTGTCAACATGACTTAACCCAGTCCATATATTCTTTAGAACCCGCGATAATAGGCAGCGCTATGACCTCGCACACATCATAGCTATGCGCCGCTTTTACTTTTTTTATAAGCTTCGGCAATAAACTTTGCTTAGTCTTTATAACCATCAAAGACTCTTTCGCGCTATCTATTTTCCCCTTCCACCAAAAAAAAGAATCAACGCCCTTTATGATATTGACACAGGCGCAAAGCCTGCGCTTGAGCAAAAGCTCGCTCAATAGATAAGCCTCTTTTCCTTTAGGGGCTGTTATAAAAACAACACAAAGGCCGGTTTTTTTCATCCTAAGCCCGCCAGATAACGGAAAGCGCCAAGAACAGCTTTAGCGCCCTCTCCCGCGGCCACGATGATCTGTTTTTCAGGAACATCCGTTACGTCACCCGCCGCAAAAATACCAGGTTCGCTCGTCCTGTTCAGATTATCTACGATGATCTCGCCGCCATTGTTCTTTTTTACAAGATCTATGATACCTGAGTTAGGCACAGAGCCTATCTCTACAAAAATGCCCTGCAAGCCTATTTCTTTTTCAACGCCGCCCTGCTCCAACTTAATACCCGTAACAAATTTAGCGCCTAATATCTCTTTAGTCACAGCGTTGTTCAAAACTTCGACCTTATTGCTTGACTCTACTTTGTCGCGCATAACAGGGTCGCCTGAAAGCTTTGGATTTATATTGATGAGATAGACCTTGCTGGCTATCTTCATCATCTGAAGCGCCGCGTCAAGGGCCGCGTTCCCGCCGCCTATCACAGCGACTATCTTTTCGGCGAATACAGGGCCGTCGCACGTAGCGCAGTAACTTACCCCCTTATTGCGAAACCCTTCTTCTCCCTTGACGCTCAACCATCGCGGGCGCCTGCCTGAAGCGATTATAACACTTTTCGCTTCATAATGCTCTTTAGCTGTTTCAACAATAAACCAAACTCCGCCGGCGCTATCGTTCGCTTTGACGATACGCTTAACTGCCTCATTAGCTTTAAGTTCAACGTTAAACTGTTTTAAGTGTTCTTCAAATTTTGATACGAGCTCTGTGCCGGTTATGAATTGATATCCTGTATAATTTTCAACATCGGAGCTTAAGGCAGTCTGGCCGCCGATATCTTCACTGACCATGAGAAAATCAATTTTTTTCCTGGCGGCATAAACACCGGCTGTTATCCCCGCGGGTCCCGCGCCCACAATGATCAGATCAACCATAACTAAATGCCAAGTTTAGCATCTATCTTGTCTTTATCAAAACCTACGATAACATAATCGTCTATCATGACAACAGGGACTCCCATTTGGCCTGAGACAGTTATCATATACTGCAGGCCGTTCGGATTGCCCGCTACGTCAATATTTTCAAAAGGGATATTCTTCTCATCAAGGTAGCTTTTGACCCTGGTGCAATACGGGCACGTAGGAGTTGAAAATACTTTAACCGTTGCCATTAGCCGCGCCTTTCTTTTTACAGGGCATTAAAATGCGGTGTATCTGGCATGATATCTCTTCGGTCTCCGGAAAACTATCCTGACGCGCCACAAGTATGCCATCTTTAAAATAGAGCAGGGTCGGTATCACGCGGACATTAAAATCCTTCCACTTATTATTCTCGTTTATATTGAGCCTAAAAAAGACCATCTTTGAAAGATGATCTTTGATAGCCTCCTGTATGCGCTCCGCCATGGTCTTGCAGATAATGCATTCCGGGCTGGTGCACTCTATCAAGACGGGCAAAGCTGACCTCAATACCAGCGTATTGAACTGAGAATCATTTATTTCAACCATTTTGACCATATCCGCGGCTTCCTTTATTTTATAATACCACGAAACTTACAATATCTCCATAACGGAAAAACTCCGGCCGGCCTTAAGGCCTTCGCGCCTGAAAGAAAAAAATTCATCGTTCCTGCACGACGTGCATATAGCAGAGTCGTAGATACGCCCGTCCTTAACTCCTGCCTCCAAAAGTTCATTTACGGTCGCGGAGCAGATATCAAAATACAGCCTACTATCCCGAGATGAGACAAATCCGCCGAAGAACCCCCTAAATTCCTCTCCTACTTCATAACAGCACTGCCTTATGGCCGGCCCTAAAACAGCTATCAACTCTCCGGGGCTTGTTGAAAATTTTAATCCCATCTGTTTTATCGTCTTGGAAATTATTTTTTTATGCGTGCCCTTCCATCCTGCGTGTATCATCGCGATCGCCCTATGGCCTGTGTCAAACAAAAAAACAGGCAGGCAATCAGCTGTCCGGATAGCCAAAGGAAGATGCTGGCAGCGCGTTATCAGGGCGTCCGCTTCAGGCTGATGCTCCCGCGCGGCAGGTTTACGCCTCTGCGCCACAGGCTCAGCGGCGTCAGCATCAACGCAAAAAACTCGGTCTCCATGGACTTGAGTAGGCAATATAAGTCTTGAGCCGCTTATCCCCATTTTGTAAAGATCCGGGGCTTTTTCCCTCGTGGTAAAGACAGCCCTGGCGTTAAACTCCTCAAATAGGGGTATTTCATAAAACCCGTTTGATTTTTTCAGGACTAAGGGCTGAGGCATGGTTAATCGATATTTATCAGGACGGTCTTTATTTGCGCGTGTTCTCCGCGAATGATACGGATATCTTTCTTTTTTACCTTGAAATAAGCGGAAAGCAATACTACGAGGACTTTATTGGCCTTACCCTTTTCCGGAGCCGCTGTCACATATGCCTTAAGACGGCCGCCTTCTTCCTTAACCATATTCCCGAAAGCCTTTGTGGTAACCTTAACTTCCCTGATCATTCTTTAGGGCCTTCCAAAAGAATACCCTTTTCCTGCCGCAGATCCTCAACCTTCCTAAGCTGCCTGTCTAATTGATTACGGCGCGTAGTATTTAAAGTATCATACGCCTCTTTGGCTTTCTCTATCCTGATACCCACCTCTTCCAAAGCATTACAAAAAAGCTGGTACTGTTTTTCAAAAGCTCCCAAAACCGATAGTATCTGATGGGCGGTCCGTTCCAGATTAAAATTATCCATCGCCTGGCGGATGACAGCAAGTATCGCGTATAGCGTCAGCGGCGAGCAAAAAATGACTTTCTGGCGCATGGCTTCATCAAGGATGCCGCGGTCATTTTCATTGATAAAAGCATATACCTGTTCGTTAGGAATAAAAACAATAACATAATCAACAGTCTTCTGTTCGGGGTCTATATAATCCCGCGAGGTCACCTCTTTGATGCGCAGTTTAACGTCTCTTAAGAACTGGCCCTTAAAATTATCCTTTTGCGCGTCATTATCCGCCTCGAAAAAACGCATATAATTATCCAAAGGGAACTTTACATCCATGTTCACTTTTAAGCCCTGAGGAAGAAAGAAAGTATAATCCGGCCTGCCGGCTCCCTGCGCTTTTTGTTTAGCGTAATTGACGCCCTCAATAAAACCGGAGAGCCTAAGCACATCCTCTGCCATGCGCTCGCCCCACTGCCCGCGGGATTTCGTGCTGGCAAGGGCTGTCTTTAAATGCTCTGTCGTCTGTTGGAGGCCCGATACTTCCCTGGTCATAACGTCCAGATTAGTGGACAACTGGGCGAATTTAAACTCCCGGTCCTTTTCCAGCGACTTCATCAAGTCTTCAACTTTATTTAGCTCAACCTTCATGTCCGTGAACGTCTGGTCAATAAGCTTCTTTTTGCCCTCAAGGTCCTTCTCGCTCAAAGCGCTTGATGCTTCAAACTTCTGCTGAGCGAGCTTTAAAAATTCCTCGCTGTTCTTAGAAAGCGCCTCCATGGAAAGGCTGGCGAACACGCCCTTAAGCTTATCCACCGCGTCCTGAAGGCCATCATTCTTCTTTGACTCAGGCCCGCGCGCGAAAGACCTATTTACCAGCCAAATAACCGCGAAAACAACAACGCCCAAGAATATTCCCAACCCGATCTGCATAATATCCATTTTCATAGCGTAATTATACCGCAAAACCCACCAAAACCGAAACAGTTTCCAACCTATTCGGGAAACTGTTTCCATGTTGTTCGGGAAACTGTTTCCAAGTTGTTCGGGACAGTGGGTATTTTTTCTTTCCAACTAGCCCACTTTCCCGAATAGATCGGAAACAGTGTCCCGAATAGGTCGGAAACTGTTTCCCGAATAGGTTCCCGAATAGGTTGGAAACTGTTTCTCATGCTCTAACGAGCGTAAATTTTTTCACCATATGGCACGGATGGTAAGACTCTTTTGCCTGGCGTAATCCTGGCACGCCTAAGTCCTGCTCACGATTAATATATTTATAGCCGGATGCTTCCTTGTCGCAAAAGAGCTGATTTGTGGCCTGATATATACCTATAAAACTGCCGTTAGCCTTTTCAATATGCACGACAAAAGTTTCAGGGTTAAGCTGCTCGCCCAATGCCACTGCCTCTACTTTGCCGGCTATCTCTATCATGCCGCCCTGCATACCAAGATATTCAAAATTGGCAAGCATCTCGCGCATTGCCTGCCTTTCTTTTGCCAGGCCCTGAGTATGCTGACAATCTTTTGCCAGGCACCACTCCTCCTGAAAAGAAATACATTCTTTGACGTCGTCTTCCAATAGCTTCTTATACATGAAAGAATTGTTATCTTTAAAACGTTTTATAAAATTCCTCTTGCCGTCAAAATCGCGGCCCTTTAAGCCTATAAGGTCCTGGGCCAGATAGACATAATCAAAATCATCCCTATCTTCTAAAAGCCGCAAGCCGCCTGCTTTTTTAAAGATCTCAGCTGTCTTCCCAGGAAGCCTGATGAACTTCAGCTCAGTATTACTTCCGCAAACGGAAAAACATTTTCTTACACACTTTTCTTTTGTGTCAAAAGGCCCCAACGGATCAAAAACCTGAAAAAGATCTTTATTTAAAGATACAACCAGCAAGAAATCGCCCGCGTCTGAAAGATTGAAATTATAGGCGTGCCTCCAGGCGAACAGATTAGTAAATGTGAGCTCTGATATATCTGAAGGATATTTTTTGAAAAGCCCGGTCAACAATGCCTTATCATCCAGCTCTATGGGCCTCATCAGGGGGAATTCAGGCACTGCCTTCATTTAAGAAGCCTCTTTTTCATGGCGGACAAGCTTATCAATACGCAGGCAAATCCCAGAGCCGCTAAAACTAATATCTGCCAGATAACGGCCATGCCAAAAGACCCAAGCGCGATGGACCTTAAAGAAGATACAAGAAAGGTCAATGGCAGGCACCAGGCTACTGCCTGAGCCCAGGCAGGAAGGCTTGACAGAGGGAAAAACACGCCGCTGAATAAAAACATAGGCGTGATAAATAGAAATACCGGAAAATTGAACATCTCAATATTTTTGACATAAGCGGTAAAACACATGCCCATCGCGGAAAACGTCAACCCAGACAAAAATGCTACAGGTATTATCCATAAAGCCATAGGCATTGACAACAACCCGAAAAGAAGCGTGACAACGAACATTATGGAGCCCGCGAATAACGCTTTTGTCGCGCCCCAGATCATTTCAGCCATGACCACGTCTTCAATGGTCAAGGGCGTAGAGAGCATGGCGTCAAAAGTCTTCTGATAATACATCCTGACGAACGATGAGTAAGTCGTCTCAAAAAATCCGTGGTTCATGACCGCCGTAGCGATAAGGCCGGGCGCGATAAATCTTAAATACGATACCTGGGCACCTTCATAAGGGACATCTTTGACCAGTTGGCCCAAACCTATGCCAAAAGCAAAAAGATACAAAAGAGGCTCAAGCAGGGGCGGTATAAAATTCACCTTCCATGTTACAAGATATACGTCAAAATTCCTTTGCCAAACCCGCATTGACCTTAAACTTATATTCATCATTCCCGCAGCTCCCGCCCGGTCAACTTCAGGAACACGTCTTCTAGGTTAGCCATACGCAGGGCGCAGCCGCTCTCACCAAACTTAAGCGTGATATCCGAAAATACCTCAGGCCCTTTTTGTGCATACACAAAAAAATGCGTTGGCGTCTTCTCAAAAGTGAGGCCTTTTTGTTTAAGATAGTTCCCTGCCGCCTCACCAGCAGGAGATATTTCTATGACGTGAGAACCGGCGTATTGACGTATGAGCTCCTTTGGCGAGCCCTCAACTACTATTTTGCCTTTATCCATTATGACGAGCCTATCGCATAAATGCGTGGCTTCATCCATATAATGCGTGGTCAAGAGTACTGTTGTGCCGGATTTTTTCAGGCTGATAATACTTTCCCATATCTGATGCCTTGCTTGAGGGTCAAGGCCTGTAGTAGGCTCATCTAAAATAAGCAAGCGCGGGCTGTTTACCAAAGACCTGGCTATAATGAGGCGGCGCTTCATACCGCCCGAGAGTTCGTCAATAACGCTATGTCTTTTCCCATAAAGCCCTACAAAACGCAGAAGCTCTTCACAGCGAGAAAGCGCTCTCGCGCCAACTATATCAAAATAACGCGCGAAAACTCGCAAATTTTCTATAACAGTCAGGTCCGGGTCTAAGTTATTTTCCTGCGGGCAGACGCCGATGCCTTCTTTGACACGCCTGATATTTTTTCGCGCGTCTTCTCCCAAAACCTCCAGCTTTCCGCTAGTAGGCTCAAAAAAACAATATATCATTTTTACGGTCGTCGTCTTGCCGGCGCCATTGGGCCCAAGTATGCCAAAACACTCCTGTCGCGACACGCGAAGGCTTATGTGGTCAACCGCAGCGGCATGCCGGAACGTTTTAACAAGATCAGTGGCTCTTATAATATCCATTGGGAAAGTACTACGGAATGGTCAAAATTTAAACTTAGTGCCTTGCGCCACGGGCTTTGATTTATCAACATAAAGATCGCCCGCGCTATCCTTCTCTATCAAAAACCACGCGAGCGCCATAGTGGCCGGGCCGGACAGGACATCTCCGGACTTACCGAATTTTGCTCCGTGGCAGGGGCAGGCAAATACACCTTCTTTATCTTTAAAACTGACAGTGCACCCTTTATGGGTGCATCGCGTGGAGACCGCGTAGATACCATCCTCGTCCATAAATACGATAAACTGTTCTTTAGGAAATGGTTTTACGCTCGGCACGGGAAAATCTTTTATCGCGCCTATAGCGATCTTATCAACGCTTTCACCAGCTGTAAGAGCCTGATGGAAAGAAAAAAACGACAAACAAGCAATAACAAGGATTAAAAAAAACCTGCGCATAAAAACCTCACTTAAAAATTTAAAATCTTAAAGTTTGACGACGTTCGTCGCCTGTTCACCTTTAGGGCCCTGGGTCACGTCAAATTCAACCGCCTGTCCTTCATCCAGCGACTTATAACCTTCGCCCTGGATAGAACTATGATGCACAAATACGTCTTTTCCCTCAGATGTCGTGATGAAACCGTAACCTTTTTGATTATTGAACCACTTCACTGTACCCTTTGCCATGTTACCACCCCCTATGCAACTGTGTTTTTGTTATTACTTCTTGTCCCTTATTTCTTTCAATATATTTATCATCACTCGTTGACGCACAAGCGAAACCAAGAGGCACGTGAACAACATAAGCACAAAAATGATCTGCACGGTAAACAAAAGATACGAGCTGGAATAATAATCGCCAAGCATTTTGGAACACATCATGCGACCTCCTTGGTTTTAAATACTGTGGGTATCTATTCCCTGCAAAACCAACACCGAAGCCAGCGCGGTAAATATTAAGTGAATGCACTTAATATTTACAAACGGGTTAGCAAGGAGTCAATCCTTAGGCCTTTATATAAGCCTTAATTATCTTCTGTTCCTTAAGCGGTTTATCCCCGCGCTCCGTAGGAGCGCCGACTATCTTTTCTACTACATCATAGCCTGATACGACTTCGCCGAATATGGTATGCTTCATATTAAGCCACGGCGTTGGCGCGACCGTGATAAAGAACTGGCTGCCGTTGGTCCCTGGCCCGGCGTTCGCCATAGCCAAGATGCCCGCTTTATCAAACCCTACGCCAGCCTTCACCTCATCATCAAAAGGCCTGCCGAAAAATGACTCCCCGCCCATTCCTGTAGCAGTAGGGTCCCCGCCCTGGATCATAAACCCCCTGATGACGCGATGGAACACAGTCCCGTTGTAATACCCTTTATTCACGAGCCCTATAAAATTCTCGCACGCCTTTGGGGCGGTTTCCGGAAAAAGCTTCAATTCAATATTACCCTGATCAGTCTCCAACACCACTATTGTCCCTGTTGCCACCTGAGCCTCCTCTCCCCACGCGCGATTAAACGAACAAACGTTCAAAAATAATCCCGCCAAAACAATGCCATAAAATATCTTCATTTTATTAATCCTTTAATATATTGTCGATCTCAGTTAATTGTATGGGTTTATGGATAAAGTAATCACCTCCAAGCTGACGAATAACCGCATTGTTGACCGAAGGGAACCCCGAGATGAGGATTATCTTTGACTGCGGATTGCGCCTACGCGCCGAACCTATCAATTCAAGCCCTGTGATATTAGGCATACTGCAGTCAAGAAAGAAGTAATCAAAACTTTCCTTTTCTATTAGATCTTTTGCTTCCTGGCCATCCAAGCAAGAGGTGACCTTCATTCTCTTACGCTCCAGATATCTTTTCAGATATAGACAGATATCTTTTTCGTCATCCGCCACTAAAGCACTCTTTACGCTAGCAAAAATCTGCATTGCCTATATTTTACTAATTACTTCTGAAATTAGCAATGTAATTTATGATATACTGTTTATATGGCATTACATCAAAGATTAGAACATAGGCAAAAAGGAATATTCACACAAAGCCTCCAGCAATCCATGAAGATATTAGAACTGCCTCTCCTTGAGCTCAAAGAAGTTGTGGAGGCTGAACTTGTTGAAAACCCAGTCATTGAAGAGGTGCCTCAGGAGGCCTTAGCACCTGGAGGTGCAGAGGGTGAATTTACGCCAACACGGATAGAGGCAGACGAAGACGCCTACGAAAAGGCCATCCCCGGCAAAAAAGAAGATCTTACAGAGGCATTATTAAGGCAGCTTAGGATAAACGCTGTTGATGAAGAACAGGCCCGCGTAGGAACCGCTCTTATCAATAACATTGATGAAAACGGTTATTTGCGTGAAAGCCTGGAAGCCATATGCGCAGGATCAGGGTGCCGCGAAAAAGACGCTCTTAAAGTATTAAAGCTCATCCAGGCCTTTGAGCCTGCCGGCGTAGGCGCGCGCGACATTAAAGAATGCCTCCTTATCCAGCTGGACAAAAAACAGGACAAAGACCCTTTGTGCCGCCGTCTCATTGAAGAATGCTTAGAAGACCTGGCGCGCAAAGACACGCTCCACAAAGTGTGTAAGAAATTAAAATGTGACAGCTCGGAATTAGCGCGCTGTATTGAAAAGATACACTCCCTTGAACCAAAGCCTGGCAGAGGTTATTCAAACGAAGAAACCGCTTACGTCATTCCTGATATCTCTATTGAAGAAAAAGATGACATCCTACGCGTCTCTACCAAGGACAATTCTATACCTATTATACGGGTCAATCCCCTGTATAAAAACATGCTCAGGTCAAAAAAGACCGATGAAAAAACAAAAGACTTCATACGCGAAAAATTAAAGAACGCCTCTAACCTTATCAACGCCATAATCCAGCGCAAAGAGACCTTAACAAGGGTTATTACTATCATAGCCGAGACCCAAAAAGAAGCGCTAATGGAAGGCATGGATAAATTAAAGCCGCTGTCGTTAAAAGAAATAGCCGAAAAGGTATCCATGCACGAATCAACCATATCGCGCATCGTCATGAATAAATACGTGCAGACGCCGATAGGCATATTTCCTCTGCGCGGATTCTTCTCAACCTCTCTTAAAAAAGAAGACGGCGAAGACGTCTCAGCTCAAAGCATCAAACTTAAGATCCAGGAATTGATAGAAAATGAGGACAAAACGCGGCCTTTGAGAGACTATGAGGTAGTAGAGCAGATACGCCTAACAGAAAAATTATCTATCGCGCGCCGCACCGTAGCCAAATACCGCAAGATGTTAAAGATCCCGCCCGTATCCGAACGCCGTGAATGAGACAAATCATCCTGCTTGATTTGTCTCATTGATCTGTCTCACTAGTTTTGCATACTTTCAAGGGCAATGCCGGCAATACCGGCCGCCCTTGTCACGAGGGCAAGAGTTGTTTCGTCAAATCTGACTGGCTGGGCTTTATCAGAGGAAATATTTACAACACCGTAGACGTCTTCGCGGGACCTGATCGGGACGACCATTGATGAAAAAATGGCCGGCCTCTTTAATCTATCTAAAATAAGCTGATCAACATGCTCTTCGTTTATAAGGAACGGCTTTTTCATCTCCGCGGCAAGCCCGGAAATACCTTCGCCAAGCTTTAAAGAGGCCTTTCGCGCTATAAAAGAAGGCAAGCCGCGTGAAGACCTCACCTCAAGAATCCCTTTATGGCTGTCTAAGAGCATCACAGAGCCCGCGCTGCCTTGGGTCACCTGCATTACAAAATCAAGGAAAAGCTCAAGAAACTCGTCTCTATGCTGAAGATTAACAACCCTTCTTTCAAATAATCTGACCGTTCGGCTTCCTGATACCTTCTTTTGCATCAGCATCTTAGCGTAAGCGAGATTTAAAATTCGGCTCGTCATATTCTCTATCATATCTTTCAGAGAATGTATACCGCGATACGAAAACACCCTTAATTCTAATATCCAGCTCCACAGCTGATCAAGTTCAATGCCCATCTTGCCAGCGGCATCCCTATATTCTTCTTTATCACTCCTTTTCATAAATACGACAGGGCCTACTATCATATAGCCGAGTATCAAGGAAGTTGTGGAAGAAAGCGAGATCTCCAGGGGTATTAGATAATGTTTGAGGCCGGGCATACATTCAAAACTTAATTCTTCGTCTATAATACCTTCACCGCCAAGGAACGCCGGCAGGCATTGTTTACAGAATTTATCCTGGCAAATAGATGAAATATTGCTCATAACGGTCAACGGGCGGCCATTAGCGTCAATGGTGCGCATGCTGACGTTAGCGACCTCGGAAAAAGAGTCCTGCATTTCCTGCAATTCATTTGAAGGTACAAGATCAGCCAAAGCTATTTTTATGTTCTTCACTTTCTACCTTTAGGATTAATACCATAATAACTTAATTTTTTGTAAAGCGTCGTCCGGTTTATGCCTAACAACTCTGCCGCTTCTTTTTTATTCCAGCGGCTCTTTTCAAGCGCGTCAAGGATAAGCTTCTTTTCGGGGTCGCGCAGAGCGTCTTTCAGGCTGCCGTTGATATTAGAGAGCTGGGCGCTCTTCGTAATACTTTTAATAACAGAGTCAGGGAGGTCTTCGGTATGTATCAACGGCCCCTTGCTCAATACACACGCGCGCTCTATTACATTTTCCAGCTCTCGCACATTGCCGGGCCATTGATGCTCCATCAATTTTTGCAACGCGTCGTCAGCTATGCCGCTGAGTTTTTTACTGAGCTGATTCGTGTGTTTCTCAATAAAACTTTCAGCCAATAGCGGGATATCTTCTTTGCGCTCGCGCAAAGGCGGCAGATCTATGGATATAATGTTCAACCTATAGTAAAGGTCGCTTCTGAATTTGCCTGTCCTTATACACTCTTCTAAGTTTTGGTTCGTGGCGGCTATAACGCGGGCATTGGCCTTGCGCGTCTTGGTCTCTCCAACTCGCTCAAATTCTCCATCCTGCAGGACGCGCAATAACTTCATCTGCAAGGCCGGGCTAAACGCGTCTATTTCGTCTAAAAATATAGTCCCACCCTCGGCAGATTCAAAACGGCCAAGCCTGTCTTTGATAGCTCCTGTGAACGCGCCTTTGACGTGACCAAAAAGTTCGCTTTCAAGCAAAGTCTCTGAAAGTGCGCCACAACTGACCTCCACAAAAGGTTTGGTGTCCGCGCCCGGGCTGGTATAGTGAATAGCGCGCGCCACAAGCCTCTTGCCTGTGCCGCTCTCTCCTCTTATCATTACCGTTGTCTTTGCCTCGGAGATAATATCAATAAGGTCATATATCTTCTGCATCCTGTGGTTCTTACCAATGATATCACAGCACTTCTGACGGACAACTGAGGAGAGCTTGCTTCGCAGGTATTTATTTTCGTCAAGCAGATTAAGCTCTGTGGCAATGCGTTTAATAATAAATTTTATCTCATCATCAATTATGGGTTTGGTGATATAGTCCACCGCGCCCTCGCGTATGGCAGCCACCGCGCTTTCAATTGAGCCAAAACCCGTCACCATTATCACGGAAAGCCCGGGAAATTCGCTTTTTACCTTCTTTAAAAGTTCCATGCCCTCAAGCTTGGGCATCTTCATATCTGATATCAGGATGTCAAAATGGACCTGTCTTAATTTGGCAAGGGCGTCATCGCCGTCGCACGCCTGGCTGCAGTAATACCCCTCATAAGAAAGGACCTCGCACATAGACCTGCGCACAAGCGAGTCATCATCTGCTACGAGTATATGTATGCCGTTTAAAGTCATTATATATTTTTGATAGGCAGGAGGATCTTAAATTCAGTGCCTTGGCCTGGCGCGCTTTTTAAGTCTATCTTGCCTCCATAGCGCTGTATGACCTCAAAACAAATAGGCAGCCCAAGGCCAATACCCTGCCCTATTGGCTTAGTCGTAAAGAACGGAGAAAATATTTTTTCTTTTATCTCATCCGCGATACCACATCCGGTATCTTTAAATCTGACTGACAGGCATCCATCTTCAAATAAAGTCGTTATGCAAAGCGTCCCGCCGTCAGACATGGCGTCAAAAGCGTTCTTAATAAAGTTAGAGAATACGCGGCATAAACCTTTATCTATGATCTTAGGCAAGCTGTCGGAGAAATGTTTTTCCACCTTAATATGGCCCAAGAAAAGCGTATGCCTAAACAGAGAAAGCGCCTCCTCAACCATCTCGTTGACATCGGACGTCTCCTTATTGTCATTATCATTCAGCTGATGTGAAAACTCCAGCAAAGAACGCGTTATCTTAAGGATGCGCGTCAACCCAACCTTTATCTCATCTAAATATTCGCGCGCTACCGCTGGGTCTAAGTCCTTTTCAATTATCATATTCGTGTAGCGCATCACAGCGTCAAGCGGGTTGTTTATCTCATGCACGATGCCGCCGGCAAGCTTGCCAACAGATGCGAATTTTTCCAAAAATCCGTGCTCTTCCTTAATATCGGCATTCTCTTTTTTTAAGAGCTCATTTTCATCGCGCAGTTTGGCTAAAGCCATTTGATCCTCAACCATGCGCGAAGCAAGTTGAGCGAAAAGGCAGGCGAGATTGAAATCCTCTTCCGTGAACATCGCGCCGGAAACTTTATCTGAAATATTAATTACGCCGATAAGCGAGTCTTCGGTAAGTATTGGAACGCAGATGAACGAATTAGTGTGATATTGGCGGAAACGCCCCTGCTGAAAACGCGGGTCTGTATTTATATCTTTTACTAAGATGGCCTTGCACTCGTTGGCAACAGAGCCGGCCACGCCCTCGCCTATCCTCTGGCGCAGGCCCTTGAACTGAACTTTGTGTTCATCAAAAAAAGAATCTAGCACAAGCTCCTGGTGCTCTGGGTCAAACAAGAACAAAGAAGCGGATTCCGCGGCCAGAAAGCCTTTGAGCTTTGCTAACGTATCATTTAAAATATCTTTATGAAGTTCCGAAAAATCAACCTTAGGTCTCATCTTCACCCCCATGAAATTTTTTTAACCCCGGCCCTTTAAAATTTCTTTAATAACACTTCGGCTGACTTGGCGAGCTTAGATTGAGGATAATCGCTCACGATCTTCTGAAGGATTTCTTTAGCTTTGACATTATCTTTTAACCTATTCGCGTAGATCAACATCTTTATCCAGAGCGTCTGCTCAGGGTTATATTTAGGATAATCCCGGATAACCTTGTCTAAACTGGCGAGCGCGTCTTCGTATTGCTGGCCCGCCAGATAGGAGCGCGTAACAAGGCTCTGCAATATATATCCGCCCTTTTCCGTCTCAGACTTGCTCTTAAGCCCTGTGTAATAAGACACTGCTTCGTCAACCGCGCTCTTTATGGCAACCTCATTTCCGGCTTTGCGGTAGTGCCTGATTATATAAAGAGGTAAGTCCAGGCTCTTGGCTGAGAAAGAAAAAGACTGCATTATCATCTTATACTGCGATAACGCGTCATCCCACTTGCCCTCCAACTCATAACTATTGCCTATAGCGAAAAATGCCTCGGCGCAGAGATTGCCTTTTTTATCACAATCAAGGGTAAGCTTACGGTATTCGACGCGGGCCTTCTGAAAATCTCCAATTACAAGATAAAGATGGCCGATAGAAAATTGCGACTGTATAGCAAAGAGTGAATCAGAATATTTCTTGATGATCTTGCGGTATTGTTCCTGAGCAGCGGCCAATTGGAATGGCGGCGTGCCCTTGGGATTTTTATAGACAGCCTGCGCTGACTTATGCGCCCGCCACATCTCGCGTTCAGCCTTAAAGGCTTTGCTTTCGCAGCCTGAAAGCGCCAGGAGCGCTGGAAACGCGACAAGCGCGAAAACCGACAAATATAATATTCTACGCTTCATCTGTAGCCCCGATAAAAATAAGAGTTGTAGCAAGCGTCACCAACGCGTCCACAATGATCGTCCCTACTATGATCCCTATGAACAAAACGACTACGATGGATTCAGGCGAGAAAATGTCAGCTATCAAGCCCATATTGCCGCGGATCATGGTCACGGGAATATACAAGAACATCGGTACTAACACGGCCATAAAAGTCACTAAGAACTTCTTAAAGAAAAGCACGATGCCTGAAATAAGGGCCGCCAGGAATTTCTTTTCTTTGATGACAATATAAGGAATAGAGTAAACAAATAACGACTGCAGTATGACCGCCATCATAAACTGCAAGGCGGGCAGAAAAATAGCAAACCAGAACTTAGGCCCCAAAAAGAGCAATTTGGCGTGCTTGGCGAAAAAATATTTTAAGAGCAAAACTGATGGCTCTTTCATTACAAAATGGACGCAGGAGAACAAGATAATGGCAAGTAGGAAAAGCGAGACATAGCGCTTAAGCACTTTAAAAAATATCTCTTTTAAGTCTACGCGCCGGTTCTTTTTAAAATAATAGACCACAAGAACAGCCATACCGCTGGTAAGCGCTCCAACCATAACGCCTATAACGATCTTAGCGTAATAGAACATCCGCGGCAAAAGCTCGTATAAATAAGGATAATGTAGGTAAGTAGGCCCCCAAATACTCCTGATCGGAGGAGCCATAATAAAATTTATCGGAAAGTGCGGACTGCAGGAAAGGAACCACAAGGCAAATGTCTCAACTATGGCAAGCAGACAAAATGGCACAAGAACCCTGGGTTCTTTTACCAAGAGGCCTATAGCAGGCTTCCAGATGGCGAACAGGCCTTTTGGTATAGTTATCTTCATCTTCAGTTTTGCCATTTGAAGTGAAAGGATAACATATGTTCCAGATTTTGTCAAGGCTGAAACCGTAACATTGATAAGCAGTTAACGCGCGCGCAACGATTTCAGCAAATTCCAGAATTTTTCCCAGAAGAAAAAGTGAACGATGCCGTTGATCAATAGGCCCGCTAAGATCGCGGCATAGGAATGAGGCTGGCCAGAAAGCCACAGCCCCATACCCAGGCCGATAAGAAAAACAGACACCAAAAGGCCTGCCACAAAGATCAAAAGCTCCCTAACCCTCGTGGCAGCTACCGTTTACTTGCCGCTATTCTTGCGCTTAGAATAACATTCCTTGCAATATATCGGACGTTCATCCCTGGGCTTAAAAGGGACTTCACATTCTTTCTTACATTCTGAACAAACCGCCTTGAACATCTCCCTGGGCCCTCTGTCGTATCCACCACTGCCACCTTGTTGATATGCCACACTTCCTCCTTTTGTTATACTACTAAACCAAACCAACCATTTTGGCTCTTAAGTTACGCGCTATCACAGTATAAGGGTCTTCCCCTGCTCCGTGACTTAGATCATCAACATCTAAGCACTCGCCTATCTTAACCGTTACTTGGCCTGGTAAAGGGAATGCCCTTGTGCGCGGCCATGCCTTATAAGCGCCATCAATATACATAGGCAAAATTTTAGCGCCAGACTCCTTGGCCAAAATGCCTATCCCCTTCCTAAACTCCTTCAAAGTGCCGTCCGCGGAGCGCTGCCCCTCCGGAAAATATACTAAAATTTTGCCCTGCCCTAAAACATATTTGCATAATTTTAACGTTTTTGCAAGGTCAAGATTGGCGTCAATAGGTATAAGCCTGTGAAAACGCAAAGCCCACGCCAACAATGGATGATTGAATATCTCGCCAAAACCCACAAAATAAGTATTTAAAATAAGCCGCGTGGGCAAGGCGCACAATACAAAAAAGGCGTCAAGGTAAGTCACGTGATTTGGCGTTATCACAAACGGCCCTGCCTGTGGTATGCGCGCCTTTCCTTTGACCTTCACGGAAAACAATACCATAAATTTAAATTTAAACAATAGGATTTCCAGCGCCGAGACGAACTTATCAAAAATATCAAAGTGGAGTTTTAATTTTGCCTTGTCCTCAGGTGACGGGGCCTGTGCCAAAATATGCGGCCAGAACACCATGTCGTCTCTTTTTAAAAAATCCGTAAAGGCGCTCGCGGGAAAAGCCTCTCTCGCCTTTGTGATAATGTCGCGTATAGTCCTTGCCTGAAACATCTCAAGCGCGAGCGAATCATCAATGCCGACCTTCACCAATTCCTGCAAAGACGACAAAAGCTCAATGCGGCCCAGCGAGTCTAACCCTAGGTCCAGCTCAAGATGGTCGTCAAGATTTACTGTCTTTTTCAATATCTTGGAAAAATACCTCAGCGCCATATTCTCAAATTCAGAAAGTTCTTCAGGCCCGATATACTTTTTCTCATCCTGCGCGAAACCGCCGGCTTTATATTTCTCATCTATTTTGTAACGAAGTATTTTACCCAATCGCGTGCGCGGCAGAGCCTCTTTGGATAGAACAAAACCCGTTATCCTCTGATAAGGCGGCATCTGTTGAGAAACGTTATCCAGCTCCCATCGCAATTTAAAATGAATATTAAAATGCCTCTTTGCCCTTAGCTCTTCTTCATTAGGCACTACCACAGCCACTAAATGCCCGCCCTCAGCTCCTGACTTAGCATACAAAACGCACACCTCTTTGATAAAGGGGCTTTTAAGATATTCCGCCTCAACAGCCTCTGGGCTTACCTTCTTGCCGGATGGCAGGGCTATCAGTTCATTTTGCCTGCCCGTGATATGCAGGTATCCGGCTTTGTCTTTAAATCCCGCGTCACCTGTCAAAAACCAATCTTTTAAGAATACCTTTTTAGTCAAAGATGGCGCGCGGTAATAACCGAGCATTACATTATCTCCGCGCACAGCTATTTCACCTACGCCGTCACTGCCGGAATTGACGATAGAGATATCTACCCCGGGCAGAGCGCGGCCTACAGACGCGAATTTGCCGATATCAGCGTTATTGAACGCGACAACAGGCGATGTCTCTGTAAGGCCATAGCCTTCAATTATTTTATAGCCCCATCTTGTAAAACTGCGCGCGACTTGAGGGTCAAGCTTCGCGCCTCCGCTTACCATAAACCTTAAAGTCGGGCCAAACACGTTGTGCAACCCTTTTAAAAATACTTTGCATACATTACGGCCGCTGACAGCGGACAGCCCTACGCATACGTCAAGCAGCCTGTTCATAGGCCACCTGAGAGCCAAACCGTATTTTTTCAGACGGTCAGCCACTGAACGCTCTATTAAAGTAAATAACTGAGGCACGCCCACAAAAATAGTCACATTGTTCTCTTTTATGCAGGAAAAAAGTTCGTGATACGCCATAGAAGAAAAATAACACACGCACGCCCCTTTTAAAAAAGGCGCCAGGCACGTTATCATAAAAGGATACGTGTGGTGCAGAGGCAAAAGCGACACAAGCACATCGTCACCTTGTATGATATTTAATTCTTCAATGGAATTAAAATTGGCAAGCAGGTTCTTATGCGTCAGCATCACCGCTTTATGTTCCTGCGTTGTGCCTGAGGTATAGAACAACGCGGCGAGCTTATGAGTTTCGTAAGCGCCTAAACGCGCGGCGGCTTCGTTAACGCTTTCAGGAACAACAGTAACGTCTAACCTATCAATGAATCTCAGCTTAATGCCCGTATCCCACGTGAACACCGAACCGAGCGAGACACCAAACTTATCTTCCGTCAATAACATTTTTGTAGCTGAGTGCAGCAGAATAGAGCGCATCTCTTTTGGAGAAAGCTGAGTATCAATGGGCACTGCCACTGCCTGAATGGAAACGGCCGCGAAAAAAGCAACAGGCCAATTAACGCCGTTGGTTAAAAGAATAGCCACTCTCTGGCCTGGCCTGACGCGCGCCTTTATAAGTTCAGAGCGCAATTCGCGAACCCGTCTGAAAAGCTCGGCATAAGTTACACCCTCATACGCCTCGCCATTTTTAAATTTAAGGCAGGCCTTATCAGGATACTTTTCGCACGTCTCGCTAAAAACCTGGAATATATTCATTCTAAAACTTTGGCTGCAGTTCGGGTTCAAGGTTTTCCATGAAATAACTGAAGAATTGCGGGAATTTGGAATAGACGTTCTGCTCAAGTTCCGTCAGGCTCACCATATAAGGCGTAACCATGCCGTAAAAATCAACAGGCGCGCCAATGGGCTTAAAAATAAACCCGTGGATCTTTAAAAGCATCCATAGCTTTGGCTCCATAACAGCGAACCAATGATCAATGCCTATGCGCTTAGACTCGTGATACATAGCGCGGTAAAGCCCGAATGCCATAGGCCGCACGCGGCGCATAAAATACATACCTTTGTCTTCAACTGTCTGGTCATCTGTCTGCGGTTCATAGTAAAGTCCGTCATTCGCCCTTCTTCTGAAAAGTTTGCTTATAGTAAGCCGCGATATCTCGGCGCACTGCTGGCGCGGAGTCACGTTGTAGTCAACATTCGATCCCTTGCAATGATCTTCAATAGGGAATTTTTCGCAGGATGGCAGTATCAATCGAACACCACCCACAAGCAAGTTCTCCTGGTCAAACGCGCCAAAGTGCGCGCAGTGTTCATCAAGCTCATCGGTCTCAAAGCCTGAGGGACAATCCGACTCTTTGATAAAGTTGCACTCTTTACAATAGACCTGGAAGCGCAGCTTAAAAACAGCCATCATATCTTCTTTTGACTCAATTTTTCTGAACGTAAATTTTTCTTCCATAAGGGCCTAACTAAGGCTGGAGTGATCAGGGAGCTTCAATACGCCTCTTTTGCCATGTTCTATAACATCAATAATATACGGAGTAACCATTCCATATACATCCACCTCGCCGCCTAACGGCCTAAAAACAAAACCATGCAGTTTTAATAAAAGCCATAAAGGTTTTTCCATAAGGGCAAGGCAATAATTGATACCAGACTCCCTGCATTCCTGATACATGGCATCGCAAAGGCCTGTAACAATGGGGCTTACGCGCCTGATAAAAAGCGTCGGCTTTTCATGGATACATGATCTATTGCTAAAATCAGATTTATTCTTACCCATATATAATTTACTTATGGTAAGCCGCGATATCTCGGCGCATTCTTCCCTGTCAGGCAGCGAAGAACCAAATACTATATCTGGGTAAAGATATTCAATTGGGAATTTATTAGCAATCGGCTTTATCAAACGCACAGCGCCTACAAGCTGGCCGCAAAAATCAAACGCGCCAAAGTGCGCGCTATGTTCATCAAGTTCATCGGTCTCAAAGCCGAAGGGACAGTCAGACTCTTTGATAAAGTTGCGCTCTTTACAATAAACCTGGAAGCGCAGGCGAAAAACTTCAACAAGGGCGTCTTCTGATCCTATCTTTTTAAATGTGTATTCACTCATAATGACAAGCATTACCTTATCACAGCCCCGGGCATCAGTCAACCCTGCACTTTATAATCTCAGTTTGACTTTTTATCTATATGAAATATAATGAGTTATATGAAAAAGGCGCTTTTTGTATATGCCATTTTTATCTTCCTATTATGGCTACCTTCATTTTTATTTAGCCAAGAGCTTTCCCCGCAGGATATTGTCAAACACTCTGACGACTTAATGAGAGGCGACACCCAGGAAGGCAAATACACCATGGCCATCATAACGCCTAACTGGGAGAGGCGCCTTGAGCTATATGTCGTAAGCCGCGGCCGCGACAAGATGTTTATCCGCATACTCTCCCCCGCAAAAGAAAAAGACACGACAACCCTGCGCGTAAAAAATGAGATGTGGAACTACCTGCCCAGCGTTGAGCGCACAATAAAAATACCTCCCTCAATGATGCTTCAGCCATGGATGGGTTCAGACTTTGCCAACGACGACTTAGTCAAAGAAGCGAGCATTGTCAACGACTACACGCACAAACTGCTCGCGGAAGAAAACTCTGATGGCCAGGATGTATATGTAATTGAGCTTACGCCTAAACCAGGCTCTGCCGTTATCTGGTACAAAAGGATAATGCGTATCAATAAAAAAGATTTTACGCCGGTGCGCGATGAGTTTTACGGCAAGGGCGATAAACTGATAAAAACGCTCAAATACTCCAGGGTCAAAAAAATATCCGATCGTTTTATACCTACTTATTGGGAGATGAAGTCAGAAGCCAAACAAGGCCACGCCACCATAATTGAAGTTGACGACAAAGTCGTCTATAATAAGCCCATTGACGACAGCGTATTCAGCCTGCAAAACTTGAGAAGTAAGTAGTTTATAGTATATGGTGTATAGTTAATAGGACATAGAAACGTGGCATTCAAATTTGAAAGCTTAAACATCTGGAAAGAATCTGTAAAATTTGCCAGCGATATATACTCTCTGACAAAAAAATTTCCAAAAAACGAAGAATTTGGATTGATTAGTCAATTAAATAGGGCGTCCGTATCTATTAGTTTGAATATTGCTGAAGGAGAAGGCAGAAAATCAAACGTTGATCTATCCCGTTTCATACACATATCGATAGGTTCTTTATACGAAGCTGTTACGATCCTATATATTTGTTTAGAACAAAAATATATTAACAAAACAGAATTTGACACTTTTTATCAAGGATGCGAAGAGCTTTCCAAGATGTTGCATGGTTATAGGAATTATCTTAAGAATTAGTCCTACTATAACCTATATACTATAAACTATAAACTAATTATGTCTACCTTCATCAAAATAGCCTGGCGAAACATCGCGCGCAGCCCTGCGCGCTCGCTTATCACGATATCCGCTATTTCTATAGGTCTGTGTTCACTTATTTTTTTGAAAGGTTTTGTCAACGGCGCAGACCAACAGATGGCGGAAAACTACACAGGCCTGCTTATCGGACACATACAGATACACAAAAAAGGTTTCCAGAAGAATATGAGCGTTGAAAAAAGCTTAGGCGGCCTGGAAACCATTAAAGATGCCCTGCGAAAAACACCGCAAACAGCCGTCTTCTCTGAAAGAGTAAAAGATTTCGCGCTTATCTCATCGCCTGAAGGATCAGCGGGCATCCTGCTTTTAGGTGTTGACCCTGTCACTGAAAAAAATGTCTCCACTATCCATAAACGCGTAAACAAAGGCGAATTCCTTAAAAAAGGAGATGACGACAAAATATTGATAGGCGCTCAACTCTCAGGCAACCTCAAAGCTGAGATTGGCGACAAAGTAGTAATAATGAGCCAGGCAAGCGATGGCAGTGTTGCCGCGGCAGCCTATGAAGTAGCGGGCATTATAGAGACCGGAGCTGAAGAAATTGACAAAGGCCTGGCCATAATAACGCTAAAAGCGGCGCAAAGCCTCCTTGTATTGAACGGCAAAGTATCTGAAATAGCAGTAAAGACAGGCTCCCTTAAAGAAGTTGACGCGGCAACCAAAATTTTGAAGGCAAAGATAGACCAGGCAAAATTTGAAGTCCTGAATTGGAAAGAGATCTCGCCCCAGGTATACCAATGGCTCCAATTTGACGCGGTATTCACGAACCTCATCCTTTTTATAGTCTTGCTCGTAGTCGCGACCGGCATACTCAACACCATACTTATGGCTGTGCTTGAAAGAACGCGCGAATTCGGCATCATGCTCGCTTTAGGCACAAGGCCAGGCCAGATAGTTTTTACAGTAGCCGCGGAATCTTTCTTCTTAGGGCTTATAGGGACATTCACCGGAGCGCTTTTAGGCACGCTCCTCGTCATATTTTTCGGGGCCAACGGCATAGACCTTTCAGTAATATCAAACGCTTTGAATACTCTTTATTACGACTCTATTATTTATCCAAGATCAGGCTGGATTGATATCGCTATCTATAGCCTGATAGTCCTGACTGTCAGCATAACGATCTCAATAATACCGGCGCTCAAGGCGTCTCGGCTTTCACCTATTGAGGCAATAAGGCACATATGAGCTCTATTATAAATATCCAGCGCCTGTCAAAAACCTATACTGAAAAAGGCTCAAACATACGCTCCACAGCGCTTGACGATATTACCTTAGCGATTGAAAGCGGAGATTTCGTGGCTATTGCCGGGCCTTCAGGCTCAGGCAAAACAACGCTTTTAAACATTATAGGCGCACTTGACACGCCAACCAGCGGAGAAGTCGTAGTTGACGGCACGCTTTTATCTTCTTTGAATAGCGCGCGACTGGCAGAGTTCCGCTTAAAAAAAATAGGTTTTGTCTTTCAGGCGTATAACCTCGTTACAACACTTACTGCCATAGAAAACACAGAATACGTGGCATTGCTACAGGGCATATCAAATAAAAGACGGCAACACGAAGCTTATCAGATCTTAAAAGACTTAGGGCTTGAGAACTGCGTAAACAGGCGGCCTGGTGAATTAAGCGGCGGCCAGCAGCAGCGTGTTGCCATAGCAAGGGCAATACTCGCCCAGCCCAAACTGGTATTAGCTGACGAGCCTACGGCAAACTTAGACTCCAGGACAGGCTCAGATCTTATTGACCTTATGAAAACCATGGGCTCAACCTTAGGCATAACTTTCATCTTTGCCACCCACGACAAGATGGTAATGGACAAAGCCAAAACATTGATCCAGCTGCATGATGGCAAGATTATCGCGTAGAAAAATGCTATCCAGTCCCCCAGAACCCCGGTCTCCCAGAACCCCAACAACTGCTTTTGACTGGGACGCTGGGACACAGGGGCGCCGGAGCGCGAAATTATTAACGCGTATCCTCTTTACCACCCTCTTTATTTTTTTTCTACAGACAAACAATACCCAAGCCGCTGGCCTCACTGAAGTGCTTTCCGGTTACTACAAAATACTATCCGCTTTCTCCAAGTCCTCAACCACCAAAGAAGGCATATTTTACGCGCTTCAGCGCCTGCGCCTTGAATTTACCCCGAAACTTACAAAAAACCTGGAGGCAAATTTCACATATGACCACGAACTCATGCTCAATGATTTTTCTAATACACCTGACTTTAATTTTATCAGGCAAAAAAACCAAAGAACCCTCGCCTGGTTTGACGCGGACAAGGTCATAACAGATACAAAACATATCTACGAGCGCCATCTTCTCCATCGCGCCTTTTTAAAATTTGGATCGCCTCATAGCCGCGTAACCTTTGGCAAACAGCTCATAGACTGGGGCAAGATGCGTTTTTACTCGCCGCTTGACCTGTTTAATCAGCCTCTCCCCTCAGATATTGAAGCAGATGAGCGCGTGGGATTTGACGCGCTGAATGTGGAGTTATCCAGCAATAATTTTTCAGGAATGAATATCCTATATGGCCCTGGAAGAACAAACGCTCAGGACAGCTACGGCCTGAAATTCAACAAGAAATTAGGCACGTATGATACAACGCTGATCGCGGCCAAACACATCAAAGAAAAAGTGTTAGGTTTCGGTTTTGACGGCTACCTCTGGAATACCGGATTAAGGGGCGAGTTCACCTACACCAGAGCAGGTAAAGAGCGCTACCCTCGCGCGAGTTTAGGGCTTGACCACACCTTTTCTTCAGAGACAAACATCATCCTGGAATATTTTTATAACGGCGCGGCTAATAATAATTTCAGCGCGTTCTCAGGCTCCATATTAGAATCCCGCGAGCGGCTCTCTTCAAAAAAAAATCTCGTCAGCGCCTCTATATCGCGCAAACTTACCCCGCTCTTTAAGGCCCAATTAGCGGCCATATATGATATCAATGGTAAAAGTGCTTTCGTCAACCCCGAATTGAGTTATAATATCAAAGAGAACCTTGACGCCAAGGCCGGCGCCCAGCTTTTTGCTGAAACCCCCGGCTCCGAGTTCCAGGACAGTAATAACCTGTATTATTGTGAGCTAAAACTATTTTTTTGATATTTCGCCTATTAACTATAAACTCTCTATGTTCCGCCGCACTAAAAAATACCTGACAATACAAATGCTTGCCTCGCTTGAACCGACAAAGCTCAAGGCGCTTTCTGAAAAAAAGACCCTGAAGGCATTCCAAAGAGCCGCTTTAAAAGTTCCTGCCTACGAACAATTCTTAAAAGAACACAATGCGCCCGTCTCCTCCATCAAAACTATTGAAGACTTTAAAAAGTTGGTTCCTCTCCTTGATAAAGACAAGACATTCAAGCTCTACACTGACAATATTAAAAAGCTCTGTGTTGATAGCGAAATAAACAACATCCACGAAATAGTCTCAAGCTCCGGCCACAGCGGACTTTTCTCTTACAGCCTTATCAATAAAAAAGAGTCCGCCATGTCCCAGGATACAATTGATTTCATGCTGGATTATATTTTCAATGTGGGCGGAAAAAAGACCCTGCTTATCAACTGCCTGCCTATGGGCGTTAAAATACACTCATCGCTCGTCACCATAGCAGACACAAGCGTCCGGCCGGACATAGTCATATCCGCAATAAAGACATTTGCCGCCTCATACGAACAGATCATACTCATAGGAGAGAACTCATTTGTCAAAAAATGCCTTGAAGATGGCGCGGAATCAGGCATTGAGTGGAAGAAATTAAAAATGCATATAGTTTTAGGCGAAGAAATGCTGCCTGAAAACTTAAGGACTTATTTTTGCGATATATTAGGAGTAGACCCTGACCAACCCGATTCCAAAAGCCTTATTGGCTCGTCTCTGGGGGTAGCTGAATTCGGATTAAACATTTTCTACGAGACAAAAGAACTTATCAGAATACGGCGGCTTTTACAGCGCGACAGGAAATTCAGAGAGGCTCTCATCAAAGCCGACCCTGACAACCTGCCAAGCCTGATGCAATACAACCCTTTAAGGTTCTTTGTTGAGGAGTCGCCTAAAGAACGCGGCTTATCCGATATAGTGCTCACGAATCTCCAGGAAGAAGCCGTGATACCGCTTGTGCGCTATAACATCAAGGACGAGGGTATCTGCGTTTCTTTTAAACATCTCAAAGACACGCTCGCGGCATTTAATTACGCGGATTACACACCGCGTGTCCGCCTGCCTTTGGCAGCTGTCTGGGGCAGGGATAAAATAACGCTTGAAGAGGGCTTTGCTCTGCGGCCTGAATTCGTTAAAGAACTGCTTTATAAAGAAAAGACCATCGCCGAAAACATCACGGGAAATTTTAAACTATCCAACAGCAAGGCCGGCTTAAGGATTGAGATACAGACGAAAAAAACAACTCCACTTTCGGAACAATTGGAAAACCACATACGCGACGTGCTTATTACCAACATCCCGGCAAAGGCCGAGATCATCATCTACCCTTACCGCGACTTCCCCCACGGCATGGAACTGAATTACGAAAAGAAGTTCCAATATATCTAAAGTGCCAAATTGGCGCCTTATAACTTATTTATCCTTTGTGATAATCTTTTTCAGCTGATGAACCGCCCGTTTATGCTTTTCATTATTCATTTTAGCCAAATTGGCTAATTTCCATTTCATGGTCTCCGATCATTTTGGAACAACTATTTTATATTTGCCGTCATAGTGGCCGTTATTACAGATGGATCTCTTCCCTGCCCCAAAATTAACTCTTTCAAGATCTAATTTCTTTACCCACGCGTGATCATACTTCTCGGCTAAACACATAAATAGCCTTTTCGTCTTAACTGAATCACATTTCTCTAAGAGCTCTTGGACCATTAGTGGGCGAAGCGTTGTGAGGCCTGACATTATCTGATCCAGCTCATCAAAAGATTCCCGGTCAGGAACGTCATAGCATAATTCCATGGCTGCTCTTTCGGACGATGATATTTTTATCTCATAATTACCGGAATTATATGCCGTAAGCCCCAACCCTGTATCTTTACCGAAAAGACCGGTCATCACATAACGGAGGGCGACTTCCCATTTGTAGCTTTTAAACCATTTGGGAAGTTTCTCGTTTTCGGATCCAAAAAGGACGATCTTTGATTGTTTTAAGCTTGCCGGAAGATAATGAGCATCCCCCTGCAATTGAAGAGCGGTTTTCCCCGCAGGATGGACAAACATGTTTAACTGTGTTTGCAATGTGTATAGTCCGCCACTCCAGTCTACATTTTCTCCCGCCCGCTTAAAAGCGCCTTGCCCTATCCGCTCTATCCATCCGCTCTTAACATACGTCCCGGCTAATTGACGATACACGCCCTGGCCATCAAGCCAAGCATAAACAGCAACGGTATTTTTGGGCCAGCTTCTAAGCAAATTGTTTATTATGCTTCTATTTTGTCTATCCATAGTAGACAATTTAGCATATTTATAAACCTTTGTCCAGGTTTGAAATACTGCTGTTTTGTAAATAAATACTGGTCATTTAAACACAATTATAAACCTACACACAATAAAAAAGCGCGAGTTTTTCAACCCGCGCCTTTTCAGACCACCTTGTTACTTATATTTATTTTCTGCGATACCTGCGAACCAATCCAAGCAACCCTAATCCAAGCAAGCTCATTGATGCCGGTTCTGGAACGACGTTTTCATGTTGAAAACCAGCGGGAAGCGTATCGTTCGCAAAATAAAATGTCATATCGTCAATTGCCATGTCATCGCCGCTATCAGACCCAAAAGACATGCTTCTTGCCGGTGTAGCAAAAGGCCCTGCGAATATATGTTCCCATTCTTCCACACCATATCCCGAACCACCATCAATAAAATTTCCATCAAAATCATCAACTTCGCCATTCATTTCAATATCATAAATCCCTAACCAATAAAAATCAACGGCAGCCACATCAAAATCAAAATCAATGGTAACCTGAGGCGCGTCTCACGTATTTTTCAAAAAATACCCAACGCCTGTAGTATTGTCTGGATACGAATACCCATCATCGAGAGTGTTGTCTATGTTGCCATTAAAGTTAATGGTACCGTAGGAAGTAACAAGGGCATGTGAAACATCTGAGTATCCATCGTCTTGCGTAAAAACTTCCGGCATTGTATCAAAATCAATAAATATTGCCGCTTTGGCTAAGCTGGCAAAACCGAAAACCAAGAATCCCATCATCACCGCAATTAAAACCTTCTTCATTTTTATCTCCGCTTTATTTTACTAGCGCCTTTGATCTATTTCCAGTGAGACAAATCAAACAGAATGATTTGTCTCATTCAAGCATAATGCAAAAGTTATAAAAAGTATGTAATTATAAGGCCAAAATTAAGCCTACCCTTACTACTCTCGCAGTTGAAGAATAGGCTTAATTGCATTTACCGGTAAAAAACAACTAAGCCACCCCAATTTCTTAGGATGACTTAGGCTGTTCTACGTCTTAAACGTGCTGCACCTGCTAAACCAATTCCCATAAG
>MNVR01000029.1 GCA_001873995.1 Candidatus Phelpsiimicrobium noxiivivens | reverse complement strand
TAAAAAAATATTTGACAAAAATATCATTTTTTATTATATTATAAAATTTTATGATAGAAGCAAAGAACCTGACAATGTTTTATGGCCCGACTCTGGCGCTGGATAACGTCTCTTTTAGTTCTAGAGATAATGAGATAATTGGCCTCCTTGGCCCTAATGGCGCAGGTAAGACAACGTTGATGCGCATCTTGACCACATTCCTTTATCCTACCAAGGGCACGGCTAAAATAGAGGGTATAGATATAACCCAAGACCCTGTAGCCGCGCGCAGCCTGATAGGCTATCTTCCCGAGACTCCGCCTCTTTATATGGATATGCGTGTTGACGAATTTATTGATTTTGTAGGCCGTAGCCGGGGTTTGAGTCCTTCACAGTTGGCTAAGCGTAGAGATTGGGTCATTGAAGCTGTTAAGATAGATACTGTATGGAAGCACCAGATCTCAGAGCTGTCTTTAGGGTTTAGGCAAAGGGTGGGGTTAGCCCAGGCATTGATCCATGACCCAAAGGTCGTCATTCTTGATGAGCCGACTTCAGGCCTGGATCCCATACAGATTATCAGCATCCGTAATCTTATAAAAGGATTAGCCCGCGAAAAGACCATTATTTTTTCAACTCATATTTTACAGGAGGCATCGGCTGTTGCTGATCACCTAATGATCATTGACCGCGGCAAGATCATTGCTCGTGGCACGATACCAGAATTAAAAAAAGAAAAAGCCGGTGAATTATCTTTCTCTGTGGCTATACAGGGTGAAAAGGATACGATTGAGGCAGCTTTGAAGGGGCTCGCGGCCATAAAGGATGTCAGTTTTGTTGAAGGCGTTTACCATGTGATAAAATTTTCATGTGTTACTTCGTCTTATGAAGATTCAGCCCGCTCTATTAATTCTCTTGTTCGGGAAAAAGGCTGGTTTTTAAAGGAGCTTTCACCAAAAGAACCTTCGCTAGAGGACATTTTTTTAGGTTTATTTAAGAAAGCAGAGCAGAAGCAATGAATAATATCTGGACTATTTTAAAAAGGGAACTGGGGTCTTATTTTAATTCTGCCATAGCATATATTTATTTGATAGTTTTCGTAGCCATAAATAATGGACTTTTTATGACAAGGTTTTTCCTTGTAGGCAAGGCTGATATGAGGTCATTTTTTGACCTGCTTCCTATGACATTGCTCGTTTTTATACCTGTTTTGTCCATGAGGCTATGGGCTGAAGATAAAAAAGAAAATACGTTTGAACTTTTGATGACTTTTCCTATGAAGCCGGCGGAGTTGGTTGTGGGTAAATTTTTAGCCGGACTTATTTTTTATACCATATCCCTTGTCTGCACTATGACGCTTCCTATGGTGCTTGCCATGGCCGGGCGTCCGGATACTGGGGCTATTATGGGCGGTTATGTCGGCGCTCTTTTTATGGGCGCGCTCTTTTTAGCTATAGGTATCTTCATATCCGGTTTTACCAAAGAACAAATAGTCGCTTTTATCCTATCCGTACTGAGTTGTTTTATTATTTATTTACTAGGTTCTGATTTTCTGGCTTCTTTCTTTGACGGATGGTTCTCCGGGCTTGGCAGTTTCATGAAGAATTATTTAGGCGCTGCTTCCCATTCTCTAAGTTTTAACAAAGGCGTTATTGATATAAAAGACATTGTTTATTTCGTTACAATGATCTTCGTCCTCTTATTTTTAAACGGCCTTTTCTTTGAAGGCAGGATGAGGCCGAAGGCTAAATTAGTCTTTTCTTCTGCGGTATTTGTTTGTTTTATCGGTGTCATTATCTTTAATTGGATAGTTCATGACATGCCATTCGGACGGTTTGATGTCACGGAGAATAGGATCTATACAGTTTCGTCAGCGTCTAAGAAGATATTAACCGGCCTTAAGGCCCCTGTTTTAATTAAGGTATATGTTACCCCTGTTGAAAAGATGCCGACTGCTTTAAAGACGCTTGAGCAGGAGATAACAGGGAAACTTGATGAATTAAAAATAGTATCCGGGAACAAATTGAAATATCAGGTCAGCCATATAGAAGCGGCAAACCTTATAGATCAGGCCGCAAAGGACCAAAAGCCAGTTTTGCCAGGTTCCAAGGATGGCGGCGCTGAGGCCTCTCTTGAAAAAACTCTTCAGTCTAAAGGGATCGTCCCATTTCAGGTGGAAAGCATTGACCGCGATGAGCTCGGTGTAAAATCAGTCTATTCTGCGCTGACCATTACCTATAAAGAGAAGGGCGATGAGATATTGCCGCGCCTTATGCCAGGCAATATTCCAGATGTAGAATATCTCCTTTTATCCAGGATCGTAAAACTTACACAGGAAACCAAGCCAAAGATAGCGCTTTTCTCGCAGCTAAAAACGCAGGAATTGACCCCTGATATGGCTCAGTTGTTGTCTAAGTCCGAACAGGCTGTTAAGCCCCAATACGAAGACGAATATGCTAATCTCGTTCCTTTAATGCGTAATAATGGTTATGATGTATCGCGCATCGCTCTGACAAAAGATGATCCTATACCCGCAGGGCTGAATACGCTTTTAGTCTTAAATCCTGGAACATTGAACGACAGGCAGGTATATGAGTTGAATAAATTTATTTATCAGGGAGGCTCAGCTCTGATAGCAGCCGCAGGCTTTGATTATTCCTTTCAGATATCTCCTCCGATGGGTGTTGAGATATCCTCGCGTCCTTTAAACCTTGACATTAATAAACTAGCAGAGTCGTGGGGTGTCAAGATAAGCGACAAGATGTTAATGGATGAAAATTCTCAGATCATCAATATATCAACAGGCCAGAACGTAGGCCCATTCGCGGTTTCCATGCCGGTTAAGATACCAAATCAGATCTTGATCAACGATGACACTATGAATAGGAATATGTCTTATATGAGCCGTTTGCCATCTTTGTTTTATCTTTGGGGCTCAGCTTTGGATGTCTCGGATGATATTATAAAACAATCAAAGTTAAAAAAGACCATTATGTTTTATTCAAGCGACAAGAGCTGGCAGGTTACTTCCGAGAGTGGCCCTTTAAAAAGGGACTCATTGCAGTTCCCAAAAACAGGCTCAGAAGGGAAATTTACTCTTGGTGTCATGCTTGAGGGGCAGTTCACGGATCTATTTGCTCAAATTGGTGCGCCTTCTTGGACCGCAAAGGAGACAGATGGGGCTGTTGCGCCAGGCGCCGCGCCGCTTAAGGAATTGGGTTTATTAAATCCCAAGCCAGGCAAACTTATTTTTATAGGATGTTCTAAGATGTTTACTGATCAAGTCCTTGCTTCAGGCGGAAATTTGACCCTGTTCGCCAATATCATAGATGGGCTGACGTTGGGCAATGATCTAATTGAGATCCGTTCTAACTCGCCTGTCAGCCGTGATATAAAGAGGGTGTCTGACGCTCAAAAAATGATCTATAGGTTCCTCGCGATATTTTTAATGCCGCTTTTGTTGATAATTTATTCTTTTCTGCGGATCTTCCTTCGTGGCAAAGAAAAACAATTCTATATTTTAGCAAGGGGGCAGTGATTATGAAATTCAGGAAGCTCCTTATTATAGCTGGCGTAGTTTTTTGTTTATTACTTTTGGCCGTCGTAAAAAATATCATTGGCAAGCGGAGTGAATCCATAACAACTAAGGAAAGCACTGTCATAAATCTGATAAAGGGCCTTTCAGAGGGTTTTGTTTCAAAGATCATCGTTTACAAGGGATCAGACGATAAGAATAAGATGTCTTTGCGCAAGGGCCTTTTTGGGAAATGGACTTTAGAGAACAGGTTTGGTTTAAAGGCAAGGCCTGAGGCAGTTAATAGCCTTTTGAAAGAGTTGGCCGATGTCAGCGGGGAAATTCGCGCTGATTCTAAGGAACTCTTTGAAGATTTTGGCATATCAGATGTTTCTGGCGTGCACGTAATATTAAAGTCAGGTAATGACAAGGTAATGAAGCATATTGTTTTAGGCGTTAAAAGGCCTGCTTGGAATATGAATTTTGTAAGGTCGGCTGGGGATGAGTTGGTCATCGCCGTCCAAAAAGACATTTTGTCACGGCTTAACCTCTATGATGCGAGCTCAAAATTAGATGAGAACTATTTCGCGGATTTCAAAGTGTTTTCATTGGATACTGATCAGGTTGATAGATTAGAAGTAAAAGAAGCGGAAAAGCAGGAGCTGGTTTTTGTTAAAAAACCTGCTGATAAGGCAATGCCCGCGGGATGGAATTTAAAGCCGTCAGTTAAAGGCCGAGATATAGATACGGCTAAAATTGACGGGTTTTTACAGAATATAACCAATATCTATGCTCAGGATGTTTTAGACCCGGCTTTAAATACATATGGGTTTGACCGTCCTTCTCTTGAAATAAACCTATTTACCCCGTTAGAGAAACAAAGTTCTCTGTCTGGGTTTACTCCTCAGGATGGCTCTCAGCCTATCCATTTGATCGTCGGCAGTTATCTTGAGCCTCAAAAAGCCTATTTCTTGCGGGTCATACTTCAGGGAACGCGGGGTATGGTATACCGAGTCCCGGAATCATTCATCCAGAACCTTAAAAAAGAAAGATCCTTCTTTTTAAAAGAGAAGGATACTAAAGATCCAAAAAAGAAATAACAAGAAGCCTTATTTTTTTCATTACTTCGCCAGGCCATCCTTCCATTTGATTTCATTAACTACTTGTGATAGCATAAGGTTACATCATGAGACAGTTACTCACCGATAATCTTGATTTTATTTTCCTGTTTTATGGGGCCGCTTTTTTCTTTTTAGGGACAGCGTGTCTCGTATTGAATTACAGGGAGAGGCCTAAAAAGACTCTGCCATGGTTGTTTTTGAGCTTTTTTGGTTTTATCCATGGGCTTAATGAGTGGCTGGATATGCTTGCCATCTCGTTCGTTGATCAGCATTTTTTGGAATTTTGGCGCCTTGTCTTATTGGCAGTCTCATTTTTGTTCCTTATGGAGTTCGCTCGGCGTTCTGTAAATATTCTGACGCGTTTAAGGATACATTTGTGGGTTTACGCGGTCGCTATATCTTTGTTTCTTATCGTTTTTAATTTTTCAGGGCCTGATTATTATAACTGCGCGAATGGCTCTATAAGATACTTCTTTGGGTTGCCCGGGGCATTGGGAACGGCTTTCGTTTTTTTTATCCTTCCAAGGAGGGCGATCGGCAAATTCCTTCCTGTCATATATCCTTGCCTGAGTATTTTATTTTTCCTCTACGCGTTTTCTGCAGGCTTAATTGCCCCTAAGTCACATCTGTGGCTGGCATCTGTGCTGAACGATCCTTCTTTTATTGAATTTACACAAATACCCATTCAGTTATTTAGGGGTGTTCTGGCTACCCTGGCAGCTTTTCTTTTTGTCTATTATATTACCCGGGTGACATTATTTATGCCTGGCATAGGCAAGTTAGGCAGGCGCATAAAGTTCATCCTGGTTTCTTTTATATTTTTGTATTTTAGTTTTTTATTAGCTGGTTTTAATGTTCTTTCAAGCGCAGAGGTATATGAAAGACAGCATATGAGCAGGATGATCTTGTCGGACGCGCGGCTGCTTCAGGAATCCGTTGGGACCGTAGATCTAAAGGCTTTTTTAGGCTCGCGCGACAATATGGTTTATCAGAAGTATCGCTTCATGCATAGCCGCATGAGCGAGTTGGCTGAGATGTCGCATTTTGCAAAATCTCTGTATTTAATTCATTTTACTCAAGGTAAACCTCTGTTTTTAGTGGGTAGCCAGGCTCAGATATATCCTTTTATGGTTAGGCCTTCTTTTGGCGATCGCATACCGCAAAAGACAATAGCTGACGCTTATTATGGCAAGAAGCCTACTATCGTTGGCCCCTATCTTGATTTTAATGGCGGCCGTTCATTCTCTGTTTTTATTCCACTTTTTGGGGCTGAGAGAGATGTTTCAGGGATCTTAGGCGTTGATCTGGACGCTAATAAAGTGCAGTCTCAGGTCTACAGGGTAAGGCTTTATGTGTTGTTCGTCATTATGGCGTTTTTTGTGCTTCTGATAGTGGGATATTCATTTCTGATAATTTTTTTGCTTAAAAGTTTAGAGCTTGAAGTACAGAAGGAGAATTTAAATAAGGCCCTTGGCAACTTAAAAGAAGCTGAGGCTGAACTGGCAAGGTCAGAAGAGACATTTAAGGGTATCCTTAATAATTCTCCTAACGCTATATTCGGGTTTGATAGAGATCTAAGGATCATTTTGTGGAATTTTGGCGCTGAGCGCCTTTATGGTTTTGAGAAAGACGAGGTAGTCAATGAAAAAGATCCACTTTTAAGCCAAAGATTCATTGATCTATTCGGTATTCCGGATGCGGAATCGGCCGCTAAAAAGGTGTTTTCAGGCGTTATGTTCTTATCTGAGACAATACATAGGACGCGTAACGGTGAAGTGAGTGTTATAATGACTCTTTTTCCGGTCAAGGACCCGAAAGGGCATATCCTTTTTGGGATAGGTTTAATACAGGATTTTTCTGAACATAAACATTTTGAGGAACAATTAGCAGCGGCTCATTCGCAGTTACGGAGTGTGTTAGACGGCGCCAGCCTTGTTTCTATCATAGCTATGGATCTAAAAGGTAACATCATTGTTTTTAATAAGGGCGCTGAGCATTTATTGGGATATTCAGAGCATGAAATGGTAGGTAAACAGACGCCGCTGATCTTTCATTCGCGCGCGGAAGTTAGCGCGTTTGGTGAAGAAATGTTTGATAAGTTAGGCAAGCGCTTAGAGGGTTTTGATATTTTTACGGAAAGCGCGCGGCATGGTTATTTTTTAGCGAGAGAATGGACTTACGTCAGGAAAGATGGCACGGCCTTTCCTGTTTATTTGATGCCGAACGGCCTTCATAACGAACGAGGAGAATTAACTGGTATCGTTTTCGTAGGAGTTGATCTGACCAGCCGTAAATCCGCGGAACGGGCCTTTTATAAAACTCAGAACAGTTTAATAGAGGAACGGGATAGGTTAAATAAGATAGCTGCTTCTATCGGCGCGGGGCTTTCTTTAGTCAATAGAGATTTTGAGATAGTCTGGGTCAATGAGACATTGGAGAAGTGGTTCGGTAAACTTGATTCTATCAGGGGTAAGAAGTGTTATGAGGCCTATCAGTCCAAGCATAGTATCTGCGATGGGTGCCCCACAAAACTGACTTTTGAGACTGGCGAGATCCAGACTGCTGAAACGCGGTCTGTCCTTAAGGATGGGAAGATCATGGATTTTTCTCTTATCTGCACTCCGTTGAAGAACGAATGCGGTGAGGTAGAACAGGTCCTGGAATTGACACTTGATATCACCGATAAAAAGAGGATCATAGAACTCCTTGAATATGAACGCGCCTTGTCTAAAAATGTCATTAATTCCATTGGCGATAAGCTTATGGTGCTGGACTGTCACAAAAAGACGATCTTAGACGTCAATAAAAGATTTTTAGAATTCACCGGGCTTAAAAAAGAAGAGGTGATAGGAAAAGGGTGTTTTGACCTTAGGACGCATTTTTGTCCGTCGTGTGAAGCGTGCGATTTTAAAGAGGTGTCAGAACAAGGTAAGATCATTGAGGCGACACATGTTCATTTGGGCAGTGATGGGAAAAAGACCTATGAGGACGTGATTTTATCACCGTTAAAGGACGAGAAAGGTAATGTGATCGGCGTTATACATCTTTCCAAGGACGTTAGCGACCGCAAACGGCTTGAGGATGAACTGCGCCATTACACTCAAAAATTAGAAAGCCTCGTTAAGGAGAGGACAAAGGCCCTGCAGGGGTCAGAGCTTATGTTCAGGAGGTTGTTTGAGTCAGCCCAGGACGGTATATTGATTATTGACACTGATAGTGGTAAGATTATTGATGCTAACCCATATGTGCTTGATCTCCTGGGGTGCACCCGCGGGCAGATACAGAATATGCATTATGGCGAAGTCCCTGGCCTGCGGGATTTAAAGGTTTTTGAAGATACCCTGGAGGAATTAAAGAGCAATGTAACTGTTTTAAAAGACGACGTTTTATTAAAGACTTTAACAGGTAAAGATATCGCGGTTGAGTGGCGCGCTTCACTGTATTACGTTGAAGATAAAAGAATAATCCAGTGCAATATACGCGATGTTACGGAACGCAAGAGGATAGAGAAAATAAAATCAGAATTTGTTTCTATGGTGTCGCATGAGCTGCGCACACCTTTGTCCGCTATTAAAGAGGGCGTTGAAATAGTCGCGGACGGAACGCAGGGGAAGCTTAATAAATCGCAGGGTGAGTGCCTGGCTATAGCCTTATCCAATATAAAGAGGCTTAACCGTTTGATCGGTGATATCCTGGATATATCTAAGATACAGTCCAATCTTTTAAAAGTAAATACTGCCCCGTGTGACATTTATAATATTATTGAGCAGGTTTATTCTTTGGTGAAGTTTGAGATAGAAAAACGCGGCATGGTCTTTGTAACGGATATGGAAAAAGGCCTTCCCCTCGTCATGTCAGACAAGGATCGGCTTATACAGGTGTTGATGAATCTTTTGGACAATGCCATTAAGTTTACCAGAGAGAAAAGCAGGATTACGTTATTCGCGCGCAGGAACAGGGATCTTGTGGAATTTGGTATAAGAGACGAAGGCGCAGGCATAGTACCTAATGAGTTGGTCCGCCTCTTTGGCAAGTTTGTGCAATTGGACTCTACCTTAGTCCGTAGAGTAGGTGGCACAGGGCTAGGCCTTTATATCTCAAGAAATCTTGTTGAAGCGATGGGCGGCCAGATCTGGGCTGAATCAAAAGTGGGAGTTGGCTCTACTTTTTATTTTTCTCTACCTGTTGAAAAGCAAAAATAATGACTCAGGAAAAAAGATCAATTTTGATCATTGATGATGAAGCAGGCTTACGGAATCTGCTGAAATTCAGGCTCATCTCTTTCGGATACGAAGTCTTCGTAGCCGAAGACGGATACGCCGGCATTGAAATAGCTAAGGATAAAAAACCTGATCTGATTATACTGGACATTATGATGCCTTATTTCAACGGTGTTGAGGTCTGCAAAAAACTTAAAAGCGATTATAAGACAAAGCAGATCTCTGTGGTATTTTTAAGTGTTTTGGCTCAAAAAGAGGACATAGAGCTTGGCAAGGAAGCAGGGGGCGACTTTTTTTTGACAAAACCTTATGATCCTGAAAAGCTTAATTTTGTAATAAAGATGGCTTTAAAAGGTGGTAAAGAGGAAGGGAAGGAATAAAACAATATACAAAACCAAGGGGCATAAAATGGAAAAGAAGAAGATACTTATTGTAGATGATGAACCGGATGTGCTTGTGCTTTTGGGAGAAAGGCTGATAAAGGTCGGATATGATGTTATTAAAGCGTCTTGCGGTAAAGAAGCCATTGAGCTTGCCGTAAAAAAATTGCCGGATCTCATTATTTTAGATATCGCTATGCCGGTCATGGATGGCTCTGAGGTAGCCTCTATTTTACGAAGTGACCCAAAAACTAAAGCTATACCTATTTTATTTTTGACATGCCTATTCACTAAACATGAAGAAGAGGTCTGCGGCCATCTTTTAGGGCAGAATTTTTTTGTAGCTAAGCCTTACGATGTTACTGAACTTTTAACGGAAATAGATAAGAGGATAAAGTAGCCTAACTGCCAACTTGAGAAAGGGTAAGAGATATGCCTAAAAAGAAGATCTTGGCCGTTGATGATGAGAAGGAAATGTTGGCTCTTTTGGAAAAAAGATTGCTCGCGTGCGGCTATGAGGTCTTTACGGCATCGAACGGGAAAGACGCGTTAGGAATAGCAAAGCTCGATCATCCGGACCTGATAATTTTAGATATCCTTATGCCGGAAATGGATGGTTCCGAAACTGCGGCTCGTTTGCATGAAGATCCAAAAACAAAAGATATCCCTATACTTTTTCTGACATGCCTGTTCACTAAAAGAGAAGAGCATTTGGAAGGGCACGAGTCCGGGCGGAACTATTTTGTAGCTAAACCTTATGAGGTTGAAGACCTTTTAGGTGAGATCAAAAGTATAATCGGAAAACAATGACGGAAGAATTTTTGAATCCTGTATTTATAAATGCCTTTGATCTTGACGACGCGTGGTTCCAGGCGCTTAGCGCTATTCTTGATCAGGGAAAAGTATATACCATTACCCGCGGAAGTTATAAAGGGGCTAAGAGGCTTGAGTTTGATTTTGTAGTAGTCCGCGTAAAAAAACCATCTCACCAGATAATACCCATCATCCCTGAAGGCCTGAATATTCCCGCTCCCACGGATATGGAATACATACAAGGATATTTGTCTTATCTTTTGACGGGTGCTAAGACTGACACGGAAGATTACACTTATGGTGAACGCCTGGTGGATCCCAAAGTGCGAATAAAATGCCAAAAGGCAGGCAAAGAACTTATACAGGAACTGCCGCTTAAAGTCAATCAGATAGAGGAAGTGATCCGCATGTATAAGGAAGATGGGCCTGGCACGAATCAGGCTGTCATGGAGATCGGGATGCCATCAGACATACAGCTTGCCGATCCGCCATGCCTTAGGCTTATTGACACGCGGATACGACATAATAAACTGCATTTTATTTTATATTTTAGGTCTTGGGACCTATGGGGTGGTTTTCCTTCCAACTTGGGTGGCCTCGAGCTCGTAAAGCAATATATGGCTGATATGATCGGAGTAGAGGATGGAGAGATAATTGCTGTTTCCAAAGGCCTTCACCTTTATGATTATTCTTGGGAAGTCGCTAAGATCCGCACCAAAAAAACAGATAAGATCATTTCTTAAAAGCTGATGGATAGACCGAGCTTATTATTTGACAGGCCGCTTATCCTGCGTTACATACCGCTATTTAACGGACTCAATTTTATTGAAAGAAAGATCGTTTGTAATTCTTTGGAGATAGTTGAAGTCAAACGATCGCAAATGATCTACTCCCAGGGTTCTCCTCCGGATGCTTTTTATTGCCTCCTTTCTGGCAGGGCTGAAATTTTTATTAATAACGATGGGCGCGAAGAGACGCTGGAATATATCCATAGAGGAAAATATTTCGGTTTTATATCTCTGCTTACGGGAGAACCTCATTCTGTGAGCGCCAGGGCTGTTAACGACACGGTCCTTGCCAAGATATCGCAGCGTGATTTTAACGCCATCCTAAAGAGCATGCCGAGTCTCGCTATTGACTTGAGTCAGATGCTTTCCAGAAGGCTAAAAAGAAAAGATCTTCATCCAAAATCTATTTTTGAAAGCACTATAATTTCGGTATATTCCGAAGATGTGGATCTTCTGGATAGCTCACTTTACGCGCTTAACCTTGCTATAGGTTTAAAAAGACAGACAAAAAAAACAAGTGATCGTTGTGGATGCCGCGGCGACAGGAGGCGTTGTGTGTGAAGCCTTGCGATTAGGCGCTTGCAGCTCTTTTTTGCCTCTTGGAAAATTTTTTCGCGCTGAAGACGTTGATCCAAAGATCATTCATCACGAGAAAGGTATCGATGTCTTACGCGTGAGCTTCGGAGAACAAAAAAAATTTGATGCATCTCTGCTTGTTTCCATCCTCACGTTGCTTGCCAATGATCACCATTATTGTATTGTGGTGCTTACATCAAATAGCGCTCAGGATGTATTTAAGGTTTTGTCTCAATCAGATGTTGTCCACCTTTTATTGGCGCCTGATGCATTATCTGTAAAACATATATTTGTTGTAATGGATAATTCAGGAGCAGGGCAGGGCCTGGAGTTAAAGAAAAAATTCGCTTAATACTTTTTGAAGGAGAAGCGCCTGTTTTGCCGCGGCAACAAATATTCGCGACTTTCCCTCGGCCGCATAAAAATGGTTTTTTCTTCGCGCAGGATGATTTTATTGACCCATATTCTAAGGCAATAAGGCGTATAGCGCGCCAGGCAGGTGAAGTTTTAGTTGGGCTTGCTTTGGGGAGTGGCTCCGCTATGGGGTTATCACATATAGGCGTGTTGAAGGTATTGGAAAAAAAGGGGTACCTATTGATATAGTCTGCGGTTCCAGCATGGGCGCGCTTATAGGAACATTATGGTGCGCGGGTTTTACAACCAGCGAAGTGGAGAACATGATCCTTAAAAATAAGGATAAAAAATATCTTTTTGGTATAGATGACCTTGCTTTTCGGCGCATGGGCTTATTCATGGCAGGCACGTGCATAATTTTTTAAATAAATACATTGGCAATTTGACTTTTCGCGATATCAAGCGGCCTTTTAAAGCTGTCGCAAGCGACTGTATAAGCATGAAACAGGTTGTTTTTGATAGCGGCTCGCTTGTTGACGCGGTTATGGCAAGCATTTCACTGCCTGGCGTGTTCATCCCTTATGAGATAGCCGGCCATTATTATATAGACGGTAGTATTCTTGATCCGCTTCCTACTGATGTTCTTGTTGGATCCGGAGCGAAAATGATAATCTCAGTCAATGTTTTGCCTAGTCCTGACGATATTGAGCGCACCGCGGGCCAGAATAACAGGGGCGGTTTGGAAAGGCCCAATATTTTTGATGTGATAGTGTCAAGCGTTCAATCCATTGAATACCGGTTGGCTCAGGTTAGCGGTTTAGACATTTCAGATGTTATTCTCCATCCTGATATGACGTCTGTATCCTGGGCTGATTTTGAAAAAGCGAAGGATCTGATCAAGCGAGGTGAAGATGAAGCTCTTCTTCATTTGCAAGAGATCAGGGAATTGGTTTCTTGACACCTATTGAGCTGTATTGTAAAATAGAATGTAATTTATACCGTAACTGATTAAAAATGAAAGGGTAATGCGCTTATTAAAATGAGCTGTTTTAAAAGAATTTCTATATTGGGCGATGGCGGTTGGGGGACAACACTCGCTATCCTTCTTTACAACAAAGGTATGAATATAACGCTTTGGAGCGTTTTTGACGATTATGCTAAAATTTTAGATGAAAGCCGCCATAATATTAATTTTTTAAAAGGTATTAAGATACCCAGAGGCATAAGGATAACTTCTGATCTAAAGGAAGCGCTTTCCTGCGATCTGGTCGTTTTAGCTGTACCATCTTTGTATTTACGCCAGGTCCTATTAAAGGGCAAAAAATATTATTTAAAGTCAGCGCCTGTAGTCAGCGTGGTCAAAGGTATTGAAAACGGAACACTCTTTCGGATGTCTGAGGTTGTTAAGGAACTTTGGCATAGTCCCGGCGTAGCAGTTCTTTCCGGGCCCACGATAGCCCTGGAATTGGCCCGTAAGATACCAACAGCGGCTGTTGTGGCATCCGGAAACAAGCGGCTTATGCTGGCGCTCCAGGATCTATTTATGACGCCATTTTTTAGGATATACGCTAACCCTGACGTTATAGGGGTTGAGGTCGGTGGGAGTATTAAGAATATTATTGCTATCGCGTGCGGCGTCTCTGACGGCCTGAAATTTGGCACAAATACTAAAGCGGCTATTTTGTCACGCGGCCTTGCTGAAATAGCAAGGTTAGGCGTGCGTATGGGGGGCAAGAAAGAGACGTTTTTCGGTATAACAGGATTAGGGGATCTGGTTACAACATGTTTTAATCCTTTAAGCCGGAACCATTTCGTGGGCCAAAAAATAGGAGAAGGCCATCCGCTAAGCAAGGTTATAGCTAAGATGAAGATGGTAGCTGAGGGTGTATCTACGACAAAATCGGCTTATATGTTAGGTAAAAAATTGCATGTTGATCTGCCTATAACTAATGAAATATATAATGTTCTTTTTAAACGCCGGCCTTCACTGATAGCAGTAAAAAGATTAATGCGAAGAGAAAAGAAGGCTGAACAAATTTAAATTATTAGACGGGGAGTAGCGCAGCTGGTAGCGCACTTGAATGGGGTTCAAGGGGTCAGCGGTTCGAACCCGCTCTCCCCGACTGATTTTTCACGACTAGTGAAAAATCAGTCGAGTACTTGAGAGGCCGTTAAACGTTGCGGCAGAGCAACGTAGGCCGAACAAGTGCCGACAACAATGATGTTTTCCGATAATGAAAAATTAACGGGAGGTATAATGAAAATAAATTGCTGGGAATTTAAGAAGTGCGGGCGCGAGCCCGGGGGAGCTAAAGTCAATGAGCTGGGTGTCTGTCCGTAGGCAACCAACGATCCTAGTGAGGGTATTAATAAAGGTAAAAAGGGCGGTAGATATTGTTGGAAATTAGCAGGCACATTTTGTGGCGGGAAGGTCGAGGGGACTTGGGCCGCTAAATTATTAACCTGCGTTACCTGTGATTTTTTCAAACGCGTTAAAGAAGAAGAGGGCGATGATTTTAAGTATTAGTAAGCCGTCGCAAAGACTTGTTAAGATCTTAGAGAAAGCGAGATCAAAGTGAAAAAGGTTAATATCGGCATAGTAGGTTTGGGGACCATTGGCTCCGGGGTCGTTAAAATTTTAAGAGAAAGGCGCCGCCTTATACAGGAGCGCAGCGGTGTGGACCTGCATTTAGTGCTCGCGTGCGATGTCAGGAGTTCCAGCGCCCAAAGGCTTAAACTACCTCCAACTCTTTTTACAACAAATCCTCAGGATATTATCAAGAATGAAAAGATAGATGTGGTTGTTGAATTGATCGGAGGCCATCACCCGGCCAGAGAGATCATCTTACAGGCTCTCAAGAATAAAAAACACGCGGTGACCGCTAATAAGGCGCTTTTGGCAACTGACCTAGCTGATATTCTGAAAGCAGCCAGGAGGGCTGGCATGCAGATGAAGTTTGAAGCCTCTGTGTGCGGAGGGATACCTATTATAAAATCGTTGCGCGAGGGGCTGGTATCAAATAAAGTTGATTCTCTTTTTGGCATTATTAACGGGACCTCTAATTATCTTTTGACAAAAATGGCCCAGGATAACTTAAGTTTTTCGGAGGCTTTAAGCCGGGCTAAGAAAAAAGGCTACGCTGAGAGAAATCCGCGTTTTGACGTAGAAGGCATTGACGCGAGCCATAAGTTGGTGATCCTGTGTTTTCTTCTGTTCTCTAAACTAATACCCTTAGACGATGTGTTTTGTGAAGGTATTTCAGATATATCCCATTTAGATATAAAATACGCGGATGAGATGGGCCTGGTCATTAAGCCTTTGGCTATTGCTAAGAAGGTTGGCGATGAACTTGAGGCCAGGGTACATCCTACGCTTTTACCTAAGGGCCATATGCTATCAGCGGTCAATGGAGTCTTTAACGCTGTCCTTCTTCAGGGTGACCTCGTGGGTAATATGCTTTTTTACGGTAGAGGGGCAGGCCAGTTGCCTACAGCCTCGGCCGTCATAAGTGACCTAGTTGATCTAGGAAGAGCAACAACCGCTTTTTCTTCTTTTAAGCGGCCTGCTGGCCCTAGAATAAAGAGAGTTAAGAAAATGGATGACATTGTGAGCCGTTATTATCTGCGTTTCATGGCTATTGATAAACCCGGCATATTGGCTAAGATCGGAGGCATTCTTGGGAAACATCATATTGGGATAGCTCAAGTCAGCCAAAAAGAGCGCAGGCGTGTCAAATTTGTTCCTGTTGTCATGATCACGCATCATGCTTGCGAGAAAGATCTTCGGCGCGCCCTGGAAGATATTGACAGGCTTGCTATTATTAAAGGAAGAACTGTTAAGATCCGCATGGAGGACAATTAAGTGCCTTATAACGGTTTGATAGAAAAATACTCTAAATTTTTACCTGTTTCTTCAAAGACGCCTATCGTGTCTTTGAAAGAGGGCAATACGCCTTTGATACGTTCTGGTTTTTTAAGCGAAATGACGCGCTGTGATGTTTATTTAAAATACGAAGGCTTGAATCCGACAGGTTCTTTTAAAGACCGTGGCATGACCATGGCTATTTCAAAGGCTAAGGAGGATGGGTCTAAGGTTGTGATGTGCGCTTCAACAGGTAATACGTCAGCCTCAGCGGCTGCTTATTCGGCGCGCGCTGGTTTAAAATGTGTCGTTTTGATACCATCAGGCGCTATAGCATTGGGTAAGTTAGCGCAGGCGCTTATTCATGGCGCGAAAGTATTGGCTATTAAAGGTAATTTTGATGAAGCGCTCACTTTGGCAAGGGAGATCACTGAAAAATTTCCCATTACCTTGGTCAATTCTCTTAATCCTTATCGTATAGAAGGCCAGAAAACTGGCGCTTTTGAAATTTGCGACTGCTTAGGCAGCGCTCCGGAATATCACGCCATACCTGTAGGTAACGCGGGTAATATCACCGCGTATTGGAAAGGGTATAAGGAATATAAAGAGGCCGGCTTGACCGCTAGCTTGCCGAAGATGCTGGGATTTCAGGCTGCAGGCGCTGCCCCTATTGTCAAGGGAAAACCAGTTATTGATCCTAAGACAATAGCAACAGCTATAAAAATAGGCAATCCTGCCAGTTGGCAGAAAGCATCAGAGGCGCGTGATGAATCAGGCGGGCTTATAGATTCAGTCACGGATAAAGAAATATTGGCAGCCTATAAACTATTAGCGATAAAAGATGGTGTTTTTGTGGAGCCTGCGTCAGCTGCAAGTGTGGCAGGTGTCCTAAAATTGGCGAAGAAAGGTTATTTTAAAAAAACAGGCAGGATTGTCTGTATACTCACAGGGCATGGTTTAAAAGACCCTGATAGAGCGATAGCCTCCGTAAAAAGGCCTAAGATCTTAAAGCCCGAATTAAAACTGATATTAAAAGAAATAGGCATTAAATAGATGGGTTCGCGGTTTTATGAAAAATTTGCTGAAAAATAAACGAGTTCTCATTACCGCGGGGCCTACCTGGGCGCCTATTGATGATGTCCGTGTTTTAAGCAATGTGTCAAGCGGAGAGCTGGGCATGCTCTTGGCCAAACGCGCTAAGTCGTTAGGTATGAAGGTTGAGCTTTTATTAGGCCCAGTGGGTTGCGTTGATCCAGGCCATGGCATCACCATAAACAGATTTAGATTTTTTAATGACCTGTTTGAACTTATAAAAGAGCGGCTGAAACGTAATAGCTATGATCTTATATTGCACGCTGCCGCTGTGAGTGATTATTTGGCTGATACTGTTTTAGGTAAGATATCATCCTCAAAACCTGAGTTTGTGTTGAAACTATCGCGCGCGCCAAAGATCATTGATCTTATGCGGAAGCTTAACCCAAAAGCTTTTTTAGTTATGTTTAAATTAGAGTCTAACGTTAGCGACCCTGTATTGTTAAAGCGTTCGCTGGAAGCTATGAAAAAGTCTAAGGCTGATCTGGTTGTTGCCAACACTTTTCAAAGCGGACATTACAAAGGGTTTATTCTTGGTGCGCAAAATATTTTTGCAAGGGCGCGCTCAAAAAAAGACTTGGCCCGGGAGTTGTTTAAAACTTTGCAAGATCGATGAAATACATCGTTTTAGTACCTGATGGGATGGCAGACCTGCCTTTAGAGCAGTTGGGCGGGAAGACGCCGCTTGAGGTCGCGCAGACCCCTTATATGGATAGCGTTGTGCAAAAGGGCCTTCTGGCGCAAGCCGTCACTATACCTCCAGGCTTATCTCCGGCTTCAGATGTGGCAAATTTGTCCATCATGGGTTATGATCCACAGAAATATTATACAGGCAGGGCGCCTTTGGAAGCCGCCTATATGGGTGTTGACCTTCCAAAGGACGCGATAGCTTTTCGATGTAATCTGGTCACAGTTTCAGATGAAAAAATGGCCGATTACAGCGCTGGCCATATATCCTCTAAAGAAGCAGCTGTGTTCATAAGCGAACTAAATTCTAGTTTGGGAACGGATCTGATCAAGTTTTACCCTGGCGTCAGCTATAGGCATATTCTTGTTTTAAGGGGGCTTAATGTGGAGGACTTAGGCGGCGTCTTGTGCGTGCCGCCGCATGACATCCTTAATCAACCTATAAAAAGATTTCTGCCAAAGGGCAAGGGGGCCCTTGTGCCTCTTGAACTTATGAAGAGGTCAAGGGAGATATTGCCTTTGCAGGAGATAAATAAGGTGAGGGTTGACCTGGGAGAGAATCCGGCTAATATGATATGGCTTTGGGGCCAGGGGCAAAAACCGTTCCTGCCGTCTTTCAAGGAAAAGTTCGCCTTGACGGGCGCTGTGATCTCTGCCGTAGATTTGATCAAGGGCATAGGGAAACTCGCCGGCCTTGATGTGATCAATGTTGAAGGCGCGACCGGTTATTATGACACAGATTATCTTGGTAAGGCCAAGGCCGGTGTCCGCGCTCTTGAGACAAAAGATTTTTTGTTCATTCATGTTGAGGCGCCTGATGAAGCGGGCCATAATGGTGATCTCAGAATGAAAATAGCCACTATAGAACGTTTTGATAAGTACGTTGTAGGCACGATACTGGAACATTTTAAAGACAGAAAAGATCTTAGGCTGATGATCTTACCTGATCACGCGACACCTATAGAGTTGCGTAAACATACAGCTGCTAAGATATGTGTGGCAATGATGGGGCAAGGCATAGCTCATAATGGTTTTAACGCCTTTAGCGAAGCCGAAGCGAAAAAGAGCGAAACTTTTTTTGAGGGGCATCAATTGATGGAGGTTTTGCTGAGATGAAGATCTTAGTACAAAAATTTGGCGGCAGTTCTGTAGCAAACGTGGAACGTATTAAAAAAGTAGCGAAACGCGTCGTATCCTATAGGAAAAAGGGCTGGAGGCTTGCTGTGGTCGTTTCTGCCCTTGGCGATACTACGGATGAGTTGATATGCCTGGCCGGCAAGATAACCGATACACCTTCGGCGCGCGAGATGGATATGCTTCTTTCAACAGGAGAACAGATATCCTGCGCTCTTTTAGCCATGGCTATTGAAAAATTAGGGTTTGGCGCCATTTCTTTTACGGGCGGCCAGGTGGGTATAAAAACAGATAAGACCCATACAAAAGCAAAGATCCTGGATATAAGCGCTGAGCGGATAAGGGAGGAATTAGGTAAGGCAAAGATCGTCATTGTGGCTGGTTTTCAGGGAGTTACGCAGGACCATGAGATAACAACATTAGGCAGAGGCGGTTCTGATCTTACCGCGGTTGCTTTGGCAAAGGCATTGGGCGCAAAGGCCTGTGAGATATATACCGACGTTGGTGGAGTTTATACTACTGATCCCAAGATAGTCCGGAGCGCTAAGAAATTGAAACAGATAACTTATGATGAGATGCTGGAGATGGCTTCTTTGGGAGCTCAGGTAATGCAGGCTCGTTCTATTGAGGTCGCCAAGAAATTTGATATACCCATTCATGTGCGTTCAAGCTTTAACAACGCGGAGGGCACGCTTATTTTAAAGGAGGCGGATAAAATGGAAGATTTCGTTGTCAGCGGCGTTACTTTAAATAAAAATGAGGCAAAGATAACGGTCTGTGATGTGCCCGATAAGCCGGGAATAGCCGCGAAACTTTTTAAGGAGATCTCTAAAAATGGTATAAGCGTAGACACAATAGTACAAAACGTCAGCCGTACAGGCTCCACGGACGTTTCTTTCACTGTTCCTATAGGTGACTTATGCAAGACCAAAAGCCTTATGCAGAAGTTTACAAAAAAGATCAAGGGCGGCAGGGTCATTGAAGACAAAGACATAGCCCGCGTTTCTATCGTAGGCGTTGGTATGAAGACGCACACGGGTGTTGCATCCAAGATGTTTGAAGCCTTGGCCGAGAAGAAGATCAATATAGACATGATCACCACGTCTGAGATCAGTATATCTTGTATTATCAACAAGAAAAACTCGGAAAAGGCGGTCAAGTCTATCCACGCTAAATTCGGGCTGGGCGAATAGTTAACCCTGCCAGAGAACTTCACTCTCTATCGGGGTAAATACAAAGAGGTTAAAAATGAATAAAATTGAATTATATGACACAACATTGCGCGACGGTTCGCAGACTGAAGGTATTTCTTATTCTGTCTTTGATAAGATCCGCATAGCGAGAAAATTGGATGATCTGGGGATGTGTTATATTGAAGGCGGCTATCCCGGTTCTAATCCCAAAGATAAATCGTTTTTCAACGATCTTAAAAAATGTCCTTTAAAGAACGCGAAACTTGTAGCTTTCGGTTCAACACGTAAGGTTAAGATAGCCGCTAAAGACGACAATGGCTTAAAAAGCCTTGTTGAATCTGGAGCTGCTACCGCGGCTATATTTGGAAAGACATGGGATATGCATGTCAGAGATGTCCTTAAAGTGAGCCTACAGGAAAACTTAGAAATGATCAGAGATTCTGTCAGCTACCTTGTTAGCGAGGGGATGGAAGTTATATATGACGCTGAGCATTTTTTTGACGCGTATAAGGCGAATCCCGAATACGCGCTGAAGACTTTACAGGAGGCAGAGGAAAGCGGAGCCAGGCTCATTTGTCTTTGCGATACGAACGGGGGCACTTTGACGTCGCAGATCGTGGATATTATCAAGCAAGTCAGGCCTAACATTAAGATAGCTCTTGGTATCCACACGCATAACGATCTGGGCCTGGCTGTTGCTAACTCTATCGCCGCGGTCCAATCCGGTTGTATGCAGGTTCAAGGGACCATGAACGGTTATGGCGAACGTTGCGGCAACGCGGATCTTATCCCTATTATCGGGATCCTGAAATTAAAACTTAAAATTGATTGCATAAGCGATGAGCGGCTCAAAGAGTTGACTGAAGTCTCTCGTTTTGTCAGTGAGATAAGCAATATGAAACAAGCCGAGAACCAGCCTTTTGTCGGAAAGTCCGCGTTTGCCCATAAGGCCGGCATGCACATTAACGCCATTCTAAAGAATACAAAGAGCTACGAACACGTAGATCCGTCTTTGGTAGGAAATCAACGAAGGGCATTAGTTTCAGAGCTTGCCGGTAAGTCGCCCATATTAACAAAGGCAGAAGAACTTCATCTTGACATCAAAAAAGATTCTCCGGAAGCCAAAAAAGTCTTAAAACTTTTACAGGATCTTGAGAACGAAGGTTATCAATTTGAATCGGCTGATGCCAGTTTTGAGATTCTTATCAAAAAGGCCTTAAAGACATATAAAAAGTTTTTTGTGCTTGAAGGTTTCCGTGTAATAGTTGAAAAACGCGATAATGGTAAGCTTTATTCTGAAGCAATGATCAAACTAAAAGTAGGCGATGTCCGGGAGCACACGTCTAGCGAAGGCGATGGCCCTGTTAACGCGCTTGATAACGCGCTTCGCAAAGCGTTAAAAGGTTTTTACCCTGCTGTTTCAAAGATGCACCTTTCAGATTTTAAGGTCAGGGTTTTAGGCGCTAAAGAAGGCACAGCAGCTAAGGTCAGGGTATTGATACAGTCGCAGGATGAGCGTGATACCTGGACAACGGTAGGTGTTTCCGGCAATATCATAGAGGCCTCCTGGCAGGCGCTGGTGGACAGTATGGAATATAAATTGCTCAAGGATGCTAACAAATAATGCCTCAGGAACTTCCTTCCCAATACGATCCAAAGGCGATAGAAAAGAAGTGGTTTGAATTCTGGCAGAGCGTTCCTTTGTTCCATGCCGTTGTTACTAAAGATAAAAAACCTTTTACCATTGTGATCCCTCCGCCTAATGTGACGGGTATCCTTCACATGGGTCACGCCCTTAACAATACTATTCAGGATATCCTTATTCGCGTTAAAAGGATGCAGGGCTACGAGGCTTTGTGGATGCCAGGTACGGACCACGCCGGTATTGCCACGCAGAATGTTGTAGAGCGTCAGATCGCTAAAGATGGTTTGAAGCGCCAGGACTTAGGCCGTGAAAAATTTTTAGAGCGCGTTTGGGACTGGAAGAATAGTTATGGCTCTACTATTATTCACCAGCTTAAGAAACTGGGAGCTACGTGTGATTGGCCCAGAGAACGTTTCACCATGGACGAGGGTTATTCCGAAGCTGTAAAAGAAGTCTTCGTCCGTTTGTATGAGAAGGGCCTGATCTATCAGGGAGATTATATCATTAACTGGTGCCCGCGTTGCCAGACAGCTCTTGCCGATGAAGAAGCGCCGCGCAAAGATCTAGCTGGGAAACTGTATTACATAAAGTACCCAATAAAAGTGTCACCAGGCCGCCAGGCCGCCACGCCGCCAGAAAAAAGATTAAAATCGTCCATCGTCCATCGTCCATCGTCCATCAACTATATAATTGTGGCTACAACAAGGCCTGAGACCATGTTGGGCGATACGGCGGTGGCTGTTAACCCCTCGGATAAAAGGTATAAGGGATTGATAGGCAAGACGTTGATTTTGCCGCTTGTTGAGCGGGAAATAAATATTATAGCTGATAGGTCAATAGACAAGGAATTCGGCACAGGCGCGGTCAAGGTAACTCCTGCCCATGATACTAATGATTATGCCATGGGAAAAGAGCACGATCTGGAGTTCATTAATATCATGCATCCTAATGCTGTCTTAAATTCTAATGCCGGAAAATATGAAGGCATGGATCGCTTTGAGGCCAGAAAGGCTATTTTAGAGGATTTGAAAGAGCGGAATCTACTTGTAAAGATAGAAGAGCACAGGCACGCTGTGGGGCATTGTTACCGTTGTCATACTATTGTTGAACCATATCTTTCCAAACAGTGGTTCGTCAAAATGAAACCTCTTTCCAAACCCGCATTGGAAGCGGTTAAAAATGGGACGATAAAATTCACGCCAAAACGCTGGACAAAGGTATATCTGAATTGGATGGAGAATATAAGGGATTGGTGTATTTCGCGCCAAATATGGTGGGGACATAGGCTCCCCGTCTACTATTGTAAAGTATGTTTAAGCGGGGAACAAAATGAAGGTAATGGTGTGATCGTTTCTCGGGTCAAGCCTGATAAATGCCCTCATTGTGGAAATACGGACCTAGAGCAGGACCCTGATGTGTTGGATACTTGGTTTTCATCATGGTTGTGGCCTTTCGCGACGTTCGGATGGCCGTTTGGAGAACAGAAGACAGAAGACGGAAGACAGAAGACGGAAGAAAAGAAAAAAGAATTAAAGTACTTCTATCCGACATCAGTCTTAGTCACGGCGCCTGAGATAATTTTCTTTTGGGTCGCGCGCATGATAATGGCAGGCTATGAGTTTATGGGCGAGAAGCCTTTCAGTAATGTTTATATACATGGTACAGTTCGTGATGAAGAAGGCAAGAAGATGTCTAAGTCTTTGGGCAACAGCATTGACCCTTTAAAGATCATAGAACAGTATGGAACAGATGCTCTAAGGTTCAGCCTTATAAGTACTGCTGCCAGCGGCTCAGACATTTATTTATCCGCTGAGAGGTTTGAGCAGGGCAGGAACTTCGCGAATAAGATCTGGAACGCGTCGCGTTTTATAATGATGAATATAAAAGACGGTCCTATCGGAGCTGAAATTGACATTAATAATTTAAAAACGCAGGATGCCTGGATCTTGGCCAGCCTTAACGATGCCATAAAAAAAGTCACAAAGTCCATTGATTCGCTTAAATTCAATGAGGCGCTAAATGTAGCGTATGATTTCTTTTGGCACAAGTTTTGCGACTGGTATGTTGAGATAGCGAAGTTCTCAATAGATGACAAGAATACCAAGGAATGCCTATTATATTGCTTAAAGCAGTCGCTTTTACTACTTTCGCCTTTTATGCCGTTTATTACAGATGAGATATACTCAAATCTTCCTGGTGAAAAACCTCAGGCTTTGGCAGTCGGTAATTGGCCCGTTGTAAAAAAAGAGTTTGATGATAAGATCGCTATCGTGGTTATGCAACTTGTATTTTCTACGGTATTTTCTTTGAGGAACCTGCGCGCGGAGTTGAATATCCTGCCTCAGACTTCCGCGCGTGTCCGTCTTTCTACAACGACTAAAAAGAAAAAACAGTTTGAAAGCGTCTTGGCTTTGGTCAAGCGCCTTGCCAATATCTCTGAGCTGGAAGTGACAACTCAAGTAGGGCAGGTTAAAAACAGTTTAAGCGCTTTGGTTGATAAAGATACGCACCTTTATCTTTTGCTTGAAAGTTTGGCAGACGCTGAAAAAGAGAAGGTCAAAATAGATAAACAGTTAGCAGATCTTATTAAACAAAAACATTCTAAAGAGACAATGCTGGCTAATAAAGAGTTTATTAAAAAAGCGCCGGAGGCCGTAGTTGAGCGCGAGCGCAAACGTGTTATTGAACTCAGCGGAAGCATAAAGCGTTTAAATGAGGTAAGAGATGCCTTTGCGTAAGAACAGTGTAAAAGGGTTTGTCAGGCAGGCGTTGGAAGAAGACGCGGTATTTAATGATATTACTACCTTGTCATTTATCCCGAAAGACGCCAGAGTAGAAGCCCGTATAATAGCGAAAGAAGCTGGAGTAGCCTGTGGGGTGTCTGTCGCCCGTGAGGTCTTTAAAACTTTTGACAAAAACATATTTTTTAAGGCGCAAAAGAATGACGGCGGCTCTGTAGCGAGAGGCGAGGCTTTAGTTTTTTTGAAGGGCAAGGCGCGTTCCATCCTATCCTGTGAAAGAGTGGCGTTGAATTTTCTTTCTTATCTTTCAGGCATAGCCTCGGATACGCGCAGGGCTGTATTGAAGGTGCGCTCAATGGGCATACAAATACTTGATACGCGAAAGACAACACCCCTTTACCGCGCGTTTGAAAAATACGCGGTGATCATGGGCGGAGGCATGAACCATCGCTTCAGTCTTTCTGGGCAGTATCTTGTTAAAGATAATCATATTTTTATTTTAAAAGATACCTGTGGGTTAGACGTGCTTGCTAAACGCAAGGGTGATGTTTCATTTGAGATCGAAGTAGAGGATCTATCGGAATTAAAGAAAGCGCTTGATTATGGCCCAAATAGTATAATGTTGGATAATTTTTTGCCGAAAGAAGTAAGGCAGGCAGTGCGCTTGCTTGCGCGGTTGTTCCCCAAAAAGGCTAATAGGCCTTTTATTGAGCTTTCAGGCGGTATTGCTTTAGAGAATATCTCACGATACGCTATAAAAGGCGTTGATTTTATTTCATTGGGTTCGCTCACTCATTCCAGCCGCGCTTTGGATCTGTCGCTTGAGATCACGAAAGTCTATAGCCGATAGTTATAGATTATAGATATATATCGCAGCACGGGTTCCTGCCGCAGACTAAATTTTTTGCCGTTGGCTGCGGTTTACGTCTCGGGTGTTACGTTCCATGAAAGATTGTCGCTACACCCTCACCGTAATCCCTTGCCAACCTGAGCGGAAGCGAAGTGCCAAAAAATTTCTTGCGAATGATCTTTGGTGTGAAGAAATCGACTAGGAGCGAGAAAAAGGACAGATTTATTGTATAACACACATGCCGAAATTTAAACTTAAAAGCAAATTTAAGACTGCTGGTGATCAGGCGCAAGCCATAAAGAAGCTGGCGGCGGGCCTAACTTTTGGCAAAAAGAAGTATCAGACACTTTTGGGAGTTACGGGCTCTGGCAAGACGTTCACCATGGCGAACGTCATAGAGAAAATAAATAAGCCAACACTCGTTATTTCCCACAATAAGACCCTGGCCGCGCAGCTCTATTTTGAGTTCAAGGAGTTCTTTCCTGAGAATGCCGTTGAGTATTTTGTCAGCTATTACGATTATTATCAGCCTGAAGCGTATATCCCTGCAACAGACACATATATTGAAAAAGATTCTTCTGTAAATGACCGTCTTGACCGCCTGAGGTTGTCTTCAACTACTTCGCTTTTGTCGCGTCCGGATACACTTATAGTTGCGTCTGTTTCTTGCATTTATAATTTGGGAAGCCCGAAGGATTACGCGGAGTTTATGGTATTTTTAGAGATCGGCCAGACTGTAAGCCGCAATGATGTTATAAAAAAGCTTATAGGCATACAGTATGAACGTAATGATATTGAATTTACAAGAGGCAAAGTAAGGGTAAAAGGCGACGTGGTTGATATCTTTCCGGCTTATTCACAAAAAGCTGTCAGGCTGGAGCTTATCTTTGACAAGATCGCCAAGATCTATGAAATAGACCCTGTTTCAGGTAAAAAGCTTTGTGACCTTGAAAAGATAGGTATTTATCCTGCCAAGCACTATATTGTTTCTCAGGATGCTATAGAGGCGGCAAGCAATGCTATATTAATTGAAATGGATGATAGGCTGCGGGAATTAAGGAGTCAAAATAAGCTTTTGCAGGCGCAGCGATTGGAACAGCGCACTAAATATGACATGGAGATGATAAGAGAGGTCGGTTATTGCCATGGCATAGAGAATTATTCAAGGCATTTGTCTTTTCGCGCCCAGGGTTCAAGGCCGTCTTGCCTTTTGGACTATTTTAAGGAGGACTTCCTGGTATTTGTTGATGAGAGCCACGTGACAATTCCGCAGATCCGCGGAATGTATGAGGGGGATAAGGCGCGTAAGGAAGTCTTAGTGGACTTCGGATTCAGGCTGCCGTCTTGCCTTGACAACAGGCCTCTGAAGTTTGAAGAGTTTGAAACAATGGTCAGGCAAGAGGTCTTTGTTTCCGCGACACCAAGCCAATATGAGATTAAGAAGTCATGCGGCATTAGCGCCGAGCAGGTCATCAGGCCCACTGGAATACCGGATCCGGAGACAATAGTAAAAAAAACTGAAGGACAAATAGAAGACCTGGAAAAGCTTATACGCGAGCGCGCCAAAAAAAATGAGCGCGTCCTGGTAACCACACTTACTAAAAAAATGGCTGAAGACCTAAGCCAGTATTTTGAAGAAAAAGGGCTGCGCGTCCGTTATCTTCATTCTGATATTGTGACCATTGAGCGTATTGAGATCTTAAGGCAATTGCGGAAGAGAGATTTCGATTGCCTTGTAGGCGTTAATCTTTTGCGTGAAGGCCTGGACCTGCCTGAGGTTTCGCTGGTTGCTATTTTAGATGCTGATAAAGAAGGCTTTTTGCGTTCCGCGGTTTCTCTTATTCAGCTTTCTGGCAGAGCGGCCCGCAATATCAACGGCCAGGTAGTTATGTACGCGGATACTGTTACGCCTTCAATGCGAATTGCGATAAATGAAGGTAACCGCCGCAGAAATATACAACTGGAGTATAATATTAAACATCATATAACTTCCACGACTATCAAAAAAGAGATCTCGGAAAGCCTTAAAGATGAAGATAAGGCAAAAACATATCTTGCCAGGCTTTCGGGTCAAAATAAAGATGAATTTGAATTTGATTCGCTTATTTCACTCCTGCAGCATGATATGGAACTCGCGGCGCTTAATCTGAAATTTGAAGAAGCAGCCGATCTGCGCGATGAGATAAAGCGTCTTAAGTCTGTAAAAAAGGCTGACTTTGTTTAGATTTGTAATAACTATTTACTATAAACTATAAACTGAATAATGGACGACGGCATAACCAGAGTATTTAAAAAACAGGAAAGTAAGGCAAATTTAGGTACAAAGTTCGTAGGTTTAAAGATATACGCCTATGATCTTGTTACTTCAACAAATGACCTGGCTCATTTTTTGGCGCGTAACAATGAGCCCGAGGGGAGCGTTATCTTTGCTAAGGGGCAGACCCAGGGGAAAGGGCGCTTGGGGAAGTCATGGGTATCACCGTATGGAAAAGGCTTGTATTTTTCTTTTATTCTGCGTCCGGATATGCCGGTAGATCAAGCTTCGCGCGTCACATTGACCATGGCCCTAGCCGTGGCAACAGCTTTAACAGGGATGCATGTCGCGGATGTCACGATAAAATGGCCCAATGATATCTTGATAGGCGAAAAAAAAGTCTGCGGTATTTTGACGGAGTTAAGCCTTCTTGAAGATAGGATAGACTATATCGTGGCCGGAGTAGGGTTGAACGTAAATATGGCCAAGGGCGATCTGCCTAAGGACGCGATCTCGTTAAAAGAGGCTAATGGAAGAGAGTTTGACATTGCGGATCTATCGCATATAATTATAAAGCAGATAGATCATTTTTACGCGCTTCTCTTGCGCCATAGATTCTGGGATATCATTCAAAAGGTAAAAGAATATTCAGGGATTATTCTTGGCGGCCGCGTGAAGGTGAGCTGGGAAGACAGGGAAGTTGAAGGGTACGCGGTTGATTTTGGCGAAAACGGAAGTTTGATAATTAGGCGTGACAACGGATTTTTGGAAAAAATATCCTCAGGGCACCTAACGAAGTTGTAATACAGAAAGTATAGACCGGCCCCATTCCATTAAGGGCCGGGTCTAACCCGGAAATTATATGTTAATTGCCGTAGACGTAGGAAATACAAATGTGACAGTCGGCGCCCTAAAGGATCCTTTAGTTTTGCGTTCAGCGAAATTTCCTACAACCCTGCTACGATCAAGAAATAAGGCTATTGCCGCGTTAAGATTAAAATTTGGGGATATCCTCGCTCAGGAAAAAAACATTGAAGCCGTATATGCCTGCAGCGTTGTCCCGTCTATAACTAAGAACATAGTATCTGTATTTAGCTGTTTTTTTAAAAAAAATGTAACCGTCATTGGTGATGGCGTGGCAGTGCCTATTATAAATAGGTATCGTATACCCGGTCAGGTCGGCCAGGACAGGCTTGTGAACGCGTACGCGGGTTTGAAGATGTTTGGAGCTGGTATAATAATTGTTGATTTCGGGACAGCCATAACATTTGATATAGTGTCAAAAAGATCAGAATACATGGGGGGCCTTATTTGCCCGGGCCTGAAATTAATGCAGGAATCCCTGCATAAAAAGACAGCGTTGCTGCCTTATGTGGAGCTTTCAAAACCTATTGAAACTATCGGTAAAGATACGGTTTCGAGCATCAGGGCAGGCATTGTTTTCGGAGTAGCTGGTATGTGTGAGTACATTATAAAAAAGCTTTTGGCAAAAGAGTGCAAAGGTTTTAAGATCATTACAACAGGAGGAGACGCTGAGTTGATCAGGCCCTATTTAACCTACCCTACCGTGACAGAAGACTTCCTCATACTAAAAGGCCTCGGGCTCATATTTAAGAGCCAGTCCGTCATGAGATAGATCAAAGCTCGGTCTTTAACATTCACAGAGCCTAACAAGGGTTGGACCCTATTAAAAAAAGTGCTTGACAAATTTTTCATATTATTTTAGAATTAGCACTCGTGTCATAGGAGTGCTAACAACAAATGCCGCAGAAAGCGGCACACCGGCGCAATACATATTAGGCAGGGTGTAAAGGAAAGATCAAAAGGAGGTAGCTATGAATTACCAGCCATTGGGTGACAGGATCGTTATTAAGCCATTGGATCCTGAGACCAAGACAAGGGGCGGCATTGTGTTGCCTGATACAGTTAAAGAAAAGCCACAGGAAGGTAAAGTGATCGCGGTAGGGAAAGGGAAGATATTAGACAACGGAACTATTCAAAAGATGGAAGTTAAAGAGGGAGATACTGTTCTTTACGGCAAGTATTCAGGGACTGAGATAACGACAAAAGACGGCGAAGAGTATCTAATCGTACGCGAAGAAGACGTTTTGGCTATAGTGAAGAAGTAGAGGAATTACTCTTTGTCTCAAGCGAAGGAACAAAAATCTTTAATGACAAAGTTAAACTTCAATATACAAAATTAAGGAGAAGATAAGATGGCGAAACAATTGTTATTCAGTGATGAGGCTAGGCGGGCGGTCCTTCGCGGCGTAGAGCAGTTAGCGAGAGCCGTGAAAGTAACGCTAGGCCCAAAAGGCAGGAATGTTGTATTGGATAAGAAGTTTGGTTCACCGACCATTACTAAGGATGGTGTTACGGTCGCAAAAGAGGTGGAGCTTGAAGACCCTTTTGAGAATATGGGCGCTCAGATGGTAAAGGAAGTGGCTGAAAAAACGTCTGATATTGCAGGAGACGGGACTACTACAGCTACTGTGCTTGCTGAAGCCATATATCGCGAAGGTTTGAAGAACGTGACCGCGGGCGTAAACCCAATGGCATTAAAAAGAGGCATTGAGAAAGCAGTTGAGATAGTAGTTGAGGAGCTTAAGAAGCTTTCAACTTCTATTAAGGATAAGAAAGAGGTAGCTCAGGTAGCTACCATAGCCGCGAATGGGGATGAAAAAATAGGTTCTGACATCGCGGAGGCAATGGATAAAGTAGGTAAAGACGGCGTTATCACGGTTGAAGAGGCTAAATCCACTCAGACGACTTTAGATGTTGTTGAAGGCATGCAGTTTGACCAGGGATATCTTTCTCCTTATTTTGTTACAGATGCCGAGAAGATGGAGACGAGCCTGGATGAACCTTATATCCTGATCTTTGAAAAAAAGATATCAGCGATCAAGGATCTTCTTCCGCTTTTAGAGAAGGTTGCCCATTCCGGAAAACCTCTTTTGATCATAGCAGAAGACATTGAAGGCGAGGCTTTGACAACATTGGTCGTAAACAAGATCCGCGGGACATTGAATGTATGCGCGGTAAAGGCCCCTGGTTATGGCGATAGGCGCCGCTCTATGATAGAAGATATAGCTATTTTGACAGGCGGTAAAGCCATTACTGAGGACTTGGGCATTAAGCTTGAGAATGTTGATATTGATGAATTAGGCAGGGCGAAAAGGGTCAAAATAGATAAAGACGACACGACTATTATTGAAGGCGCGGGAAAGACGCAGGCTATTAATGGGCGCATCGCGCAGATCAAAAAACAGATAGATGATAGCGATTCTGATTACGATAAGGAGAAACTTCAGGAGAGGCTGGCAAAGCTTGCCGGAGGAGTCGCTGTTATTAACGTAGGCGCTGCTACAGAGACAGAGATGAAAGAGAAAAAGGCGCGCGTTGAAGACGCGCTTCACGCGACTCGCGCGGCTGTTCAGGAAGGTATCGTTCCTGGAGGTGGAGTCGCGTTGTTAAGATGTATCCCTGCTTTGGAAAATATAAAAGGCCTTGAAGATGATGAAAAAGTAGGAGTTAATATCATACGTAGGGCGTTAGAAGAGCCTTTGAGACAATTGACCGCTAACGCGGCTGTGGACGGGTCAGTAATCGTCCAGAGAGTAAAATCAGAGAAAAAGAACGTAGGTTATGATGTTGCTACCGAAAAGTTCCTTGATATGCTGGAAGCCGGCATTATTGACCCGACAAAGGTCACGCGTTCAGCTTTACAGAACGCGTCAAGTATCGCGTCTTTGTTGTTGACTACAGAGGCGCTTGTAACAGACCTTCCTGAAAAGGATAAGCCGGGCATGCCTGCGATGCCTCCGGGCGGGATGGGGATGGGCGGTTATTAATAGAGTGTTTGCTGAGTAAGCGTGGCCCCGTTAGAGGCATACACAATGCCCTCTAACGGGATTTTTATTGTAGTTAACGGGTTTTTGTGGTAATTTTAAGGTATATTATGCTTGAGAGAGTTTTTATCGTTGATGAAGACGTCCGTGTCAGGGATTCACTTTACGAAATGATCTCAGAAGTGGGTTATGGCGCCCTTACGATCCCCACAGGCGAAGAGCTTATAGAGCGGCTTAAAAAAGAACGCCCCAGCCTTATCATAATTGACGATACCCCAGGAGAATTCAGCGGTTTTGTCCTTGTCAGGAAAGTAAGAGAATTTGACAAAGATATAAAGATCATCGTATTGGGTATAGACCTCCATGTTGATAAATTTAGCGCCCTGATAAAAGAAACAGGCATCGCGGCCTATCTTAAAAAAGATTTTCAGGATCAGGAAGTCATTAAAAGCATTTTTTCAGTTTTGAAAGAAGAGTCTTTGTTCAAGCCTTTATCTGAAAAGAAATTCGGCAGTATATTGGTCGTTGATGATGAGGTTGAAAGTAGAGAGACTGTTTGGAATTTTTTAAGAAGGAGGGGTTTTGATGTGGATATTGCGTCCAGCGGCGAGGAGTGCCTTGAAAAAATCAGGCAGCGCTCTTTTGATATTGTATTGCTGGATATTACAATGACAGGGATGGATGGATTGCTTACGCTCAAACGTATTATGGATATAGGCCCAAACAATAAAGTTGTCATGGTAAGCGCTCTTGCTAATCAACGCATATTAGATGAGGCCAAGGCCTTGGGGGCCAGAGATTATATTATCAAACCTTTTAATTTAGGAGCGCTTGAGGCCTGTCTTCTATCTATACGCTTGACAAAGGCATAAAATATCGTTAGACTAAAACGAAATATTTTTGGAGGTTATTATGGGTGAGTGGATAGGAAGAGACAGGCGAGCCAGGAAGTGTTACGGGTTTGATGAAGTTGCTTTAGTGCCGGGTATGGTTACTATAAATCCCGGGGATGTAGATCCGTCTTGGGAATTGGCAGGCAAGAGATACAAGGTGCCTATTTTAGCCGCGGCCATGGACGGCGTTGTGGATGTCAAATTTGCTGTTGAGATGGGGAGGCTGGGAGGTATAGCGGTCTTAAATCTTGACGGTATTCAGACAAGGTATGAAAATCCTGATAAGGTCTTAGAGGCTATATCAAAAGCAACGCCGCAGGAAGCTACTAAGCTTGTCCAGGAGGTTTATTTAAAGCCTATAAAGGAAAAACTTATAGCCGCGCGCGTTGAGGAGATAAAGAAAAAGAAAGTTACGGCCGCGGTGAGCTGCATACCGCAGAATGCCGAAAGATTTGAAGCTATAGCGCAAGAAGCTGGCGCTGATATTTTTGTCGTTCAGTCAACGGTTACTACTATAAGGCATATATCCAAAAGTTATAAACCCCTGGATCTAAAAAAATTCTGCTCAAAAGCAAAGATTCCGATCATTCTTGGAAATTGTGTTACTTACGAGGTTACTTTAGAATTAATGGATGCCGGAGCCGTGGCCTTGTTGATCGGTATAGGCCCGGGAGCTGCTTGCACGACTCGCGGTGTTTTGGGCATAGGCGTGCCACAGGTTACTTCAACTGTTGATTGCGCGGCAGCCAGGGATTATTATTTCAAGCGCACAGGCAGATATGTGCCTATTATTACAGATGGCGGCATGCGCATCGGTGGAGAAATATGCAAGGCTTTTGCCGCGGGCGCTGACGCGGCCATGGTGGGTTCTGCTTTTGCAAGGGCTGTTGAAGCTCCAGGCAGAGGTTATCATTGGGGCATGGCAACATCGCATGCTAACCTTCCGCGCGGCACAAGAGTTTTTGTTGGAACAACCGGAAAGTTAGAAGAAATATTGTTTGGGCCCGCCAAAGTTGATGATGGCTCCCAAAATCTTATGGGAGCTTTGACTACGTCCATGGGTTGCCTTGGAGCCGCTACAATAAAGGATATGCAATTCACGGAGATCATTATCGCCCCATCTATCCAGACTGAAGGAAAAATATTTCAGGTCGTTCAGCGCGTGGGTATGGGAAAGTGAGTAAAAATTTGAAAAAGAAAAAATATAAAGTCCAGACTACCCCAAATTTAAAAAACTCAGTATTGATATTGGATTTTGGTTCTCAGTATACTCAGCTTATTGCCCGCCGCATCAGAGAAAATAAGGTCCACAGTGTTATAGTGCCTCATAATATATCCGTAGACGCTATCAAAAAGATGGGCCCCAAAGGCCTGGTACTTTCAGGAGGGCCTGCCAGCGTATATGATGATAAGGCCCCGAAGTGTGAAAAAGGTATTTTTAAAATGGGCATACCCATATTGGGTATTTGTTATGGCCAGCAGATCATCGGACAATTTTACGGCGGCAAAGTCAAACGGACAAGAGAGCGAGAGTTCGGGCGCGCTGAGCTTTTTATTGATGACCATTCTGATTTTTTCAACGGCCTCTCCGGCAATATTACTTGCTGGATGAGCCACGGCGACTATGTCGCTAAACTACCCAAAGGTTTTGTTTCTCTCGCCCACACGTTGAATACGCCTAACGCCGCCTTTGCCAGCAAGGACAGAAAGATATTTGGCGTTCAATTCCACCCTGAAGTAGCTCATACATCCCATGGCACGCAGATCTTGGCTAATTTTCTATATAGGATATGCCGCTGTAGGCCAAGTTGGGAAATGGGCGCTTTTATAAAAGAGATCGTGGCCTCTATCCGGGAACTGGTAGGTAAAGACAGCGTTGTCTGTGGCTTAAGCGGCGGAGTTGATTCATCCGTAACCGCTGCTTTAATTCATAGGGCCATTGGCAGGCAATTGCGTTGTATCTTTGTTGATAATGGCCTGGTGCGGAATAAAGAGCCTGAAGAGATCAAGGTGATATTTCGCAATAATTTGCGGATGAACCTTGATTTTGTCAATGGCCAAAAGCGTTTTTTAAAGCGCCTTAAAGACGTTATAGACCCGGAGCAAAAGAGAAAGATCATCGGAGATGAATTTATTAAAGTTTTTGAGGAAGAAGCCAAAAAGATCAGGCGCGTAAAATATTTAGCGCAGGGTACACTTTATCCTGACGTTATAGAATCTATTTCAGCCACAGGCTCACCTACAGCTAAGATCAAATCTCACCATAATGTAGGCGGTTTGCCTGCTAAGATGAACCTCAAACTGATAGAACCTTTAAGGGAGTTGTTTAAAGATGAAGTCAGAAATCTGGCTAAGCAGTTAGGCCTGCCTCCTGAGATAATTACAAGGCAGCCATTTCCAGGGCCTGGGCTTGCTATAAGAATCATCGGAGAGGTTACGCCTGAGCGCCTTAGCGTATTGCGTGCAGCGGATGATATATTCTTAAGTGAGATCAGAAAAGCCGGTCTATATGAAGAAGTGTGGCAGTCTTTTGCCGTTCTATTGTCGGTCAAGAGCGTAGGCGTTATGGGAGACGAGCGCACCTACGAAAACGTGATAGCCCTTCGCTGCGTATCAAGTTCTGACGGGATGACAGCAGATTGGGTCAAGCTTGATCCTGAATTATTAGGTAAAGTATCAAATAGGATAATCAATGAGGTAAAAGGCGTTAATCGCGTAGTCTATGATATAAGCTCTAAGCCGCCTTCAACCATAGAGTGGGAATAGAATTATTTTAGGTTTGCGGTTTGCGTTAATCGAAAACCGAACACCGATAATCGTTTTTTTGTCGGGGCGCTGTGCGAGAACAGACGCTTCAAAATAAGAGCGTTATGAGCCATTCCGATTTTGTTCACCTCCATCTTCATACCCAATACAGCCTCCTTGACGGCGCCTGCCGTATAGAAGAACTCATATCAACGGCCGTTGAAAACAAGATGCCTGCTATTGCCATGACAGATCACGGCAATATGTTCGGGGCTATTGAATTTTACGAAGAGGCGCGAAAACAGGGCATAAAACCTATTATCGGCTGTGAAGTCTATATCGCGCCTAAGAGCCGTTTTGATAAGTCAGGGTCCAATCTTTCAATGTCAGAGGCTTCCAACCATTTTATACTCCTGGCGCGAGACGAAGAAGGCTATCACAATCTTTCAAAATTGGTAACTATAGGCTATCTGGAAGGTTTTTATTATAGGCCCAGGATAGATAAAGAGGCCCTTGCAAAATATAGCAAAGGCCTTATAGGTTCCAGCGCTTGCCTGAAAGGAGAAATACCGTCCTTGATCATGGAAAATAGGTTCCATGACGCTCTTAAGGCCGCTGATGAATTTAGCTCAATTCTTGGAAAAGATAATTTTTTTCTGGAGATCCAGGAGAATCTCATACCTGATCAGAGGGGTGTGAATGATGGGTTATTGAAGATAGCCAAAGAACTTTGCCTGCCATTAGCGGCTACCAATGACGTCCATTATCTGAAAAAATCCAACGCCCACTCGCATGAAGCGCTTCTCTGCATACAGACCCAGACGACTTTAGACGATCCCAATAGGATGCGTTTTCAGACTGAAGAGTTTTATTTCAAGACACCACAGGAAATGAAGGGGCTGTTCAATTATTGCCCGGAGGCTATTAGGAATACTGTTGAGATAGCCCAGAGATGCAACCTTGAATTGGAATTCGGAAAACCGCATCTGCCGCAATATACGCCTCCGGGCGGCAAGGCTAAAGAAGAGTTCCTGCGAGAATTATGCGCGGAAGGATTGAAGAAAAGATATGGTTCTAACATATCCAATAAGATAACGCTTAGGCTTGAGCACGAGCTGAATACCATTAAGCACATGGGTTTTATAAGCTACTTCCTTATCGTATGGGATTTTATCCATTACGCCAAAAGCAAAGGCATTCCGGTAGGCCCCGGCAGAGGTTCCGCGGCTGGCAGTTTAGTCAGCTATATTCTTGGTATAACAGAACTTGACCCATTAAAATATAATCTTCTCTTTGAGCGGTTCTTAAACTCTGAACGCGTAGGCCTTCCGGATATTGATATTGATTTTTGTTTTGAGCGCCGCCAGGAAGTCATTGATTATGTTACTCAGAAATACGGCAAAGAGAATGTCTCGCAGATCATTACGTTCGGAACTATGATGGCGCGCGCAGTTATTCGCGACGTAGGGCGCGTCATGGGGGTCCCTTACGCGGAAGTGGATAAGATCGCAAAGCTTATACCTGCCGAGCCCGGAAAAATTTCGCGCCTGCAGGACGCTATAAAGTCAAACGAATTAAAAAATTTATATGAAAATAACGCGCAGATAAAAGAGCTTATTAATACTGCAATGGACCTTGAAGGTTTATCGCGTCACGCTTCAGTGCACGCGGCAGGTGTAGTTATAAGCGATAAGCCGTTAAATGAATATATGCCTTTGTGTAAGGTGGATGAGGATCAGGTCACATCAGGCTTCTCTATGAAAGGCCTTGAAAAGATCGGGCTGCTTAAGATGGATTTCTTAGGCCTGCGGACCCTGACAGTTATTGATGAGGCGGTCAAGATCATAAGAAGGACTAAGAATGTTGGCCTAGATATGGACCGCATTTCATTAGACGACAAAAGAACATTTGAGTTATTCGCGAACGCGCAGACTATGGGCGTCTTTCAGCTGGAAAGCGCTGGGATGAGAGATATTCTCAAGAAATTAAAACCAAGCGTTTTTGAGGATATTATTGCTATACTCGCTTTGTATCGGCCTGGGCCTATAGGCAGCGGCATGATAGAAGATTTCATACAGCGTAAAAATGGCCTTAGGCCTATTATTTACGATCATCCAAAGCTTGAAAAAATATTGAAGGATACCTATGGCATTATGGTCTATCAGGAGCAAGTCATGCAGATCGCCTCGGGATTGGCGGGTTTTAGCTTAGCGCACGCGGATCTTTTGCGAAGGGCTATGGCCAAGAAGAAACCCGAGGAGATGGACGAACATCGGGTGCGGTTCGTCGAAGGCTGCGTGCGCAATAAGATAGACCGCCGTATAGCTGTGAAGATATTTGATCTAATAGATTATTTTTCAGGTTATGGTTTTAATCGCAGCCACTCGGCGGCTTACGCGGTCATATCTTACAGGACAGCATATTTGAAGGCGAATTATCCTGTTGAGTTCATGACAGCCCTATTGACAAGTGAAAAAGAAAATACCGACAAGGTCGTGGAATACGTTAATGAGTGTCGCCATATGGGGCTTGTTGTTTCAAATCCCACGGTCAATGAGAGTTTTTCAAAATTTACTGTTGAAGATAAAAAGACGATCCGGTTCGGATTGTTAGCTGTCAAAAATGTCGGCAAGGGGGCTATTGATTCTATTGTTGAAGACAGGAAAAAGGGTGGAGCTTTTAAATCTCTCGCGGATCTTTGTGGCCGCGTGGATCTAAGGCTGGTTAACCGAAAAGTCCTTGAAAGCCTTATTAAATGCGGGGCCATGGATCCATTCGGATCTTTCAGGAGCCAAATGATGGCCATCTTGCAGGAATGTTTGGACCAGGCTTCTAAGGCGCATCATGACCGCGATAGCGGCCAGTTATCTTTTTTTGATCCCGATTTTTCTTCAGAACAAGTTAAAGCGCCGAATATAAGAGAATGGCCGGAAATACAGCTTTTGGCATTTGAGAAGGAGATCCTGGGATTTTACATTAGCGGCCACCCGCTAGCGCGTTATGAACATCTTCTTAAGCGGTTTTCTTCATGTTCCATATCTCAACTAGCTGACAGAAAAGACAACGAGGAGATCTGTATCGTTGGCCTGATCAATAAGATAAAACTAACGGTGACCAGGGCCAAGGCAGAAAAAATGGCCATTATAAAAGTTGAAGACTTAGGCGGGATAGTAGAGGTCCTGGTATTTCCCAATACATATAAACAAGTTAGTCTTAATGTTGTGGCTAATAGCGTTGTTTTGATAAAAGGTAAATTAAGCCTTAGGGAAGAGACTCCTAAGATCCTCGCCAGCAATATTACGCCTATTGACCAAACCTATGGGATGATAACTGCCATCAATATCGACCTATGCGGCTTAAGGGAGAATATACTTGGCGCGCTAAAAGAGAAACTTGCTTTATCTCCTGGCAGTGTGCCTGTTTATCTCCATCTGGAAACCCTGCCGAACCGTAAGTTGAAGATCTTGGTCTCACAAGACCTTTTCGTTCGTCCAAGAGCTGAATTATTCAATGAAATTGAGGATTTATTAGGTGAAAAAAGATTTGTATTGACGTTGTAACTCTTTCATGATACTTTATTTATATCAATGAAGGGGGTGAGGCAATGACAAAAAAAGATATAGTTTTGAAGATAGCTGACGAGACAGGCCTTAAACAGATCGATGTTAAAAAGGTTGTGCAAAAAACATTTGATCACATTGTTGCCAGCCTTGTGCGAGGCGAAAAGGTTGAGTTGCGAAATTTTGGGATATTTAAATTAAAAGAGAGGCGCAGCCGTACCGGGAGAAATCCCCGAACCGGCCAGGTTGTACCAGTGCCTGCCCGCAAAGTTGTTGTTTTTAGATCTGGCCTTGAAATGAAACAAAAGATCAGGTAATGTAACTATCACAGGGAGAGTATGTTAGATGCCTCAAGTTGGAAAAGTAAAGTGGTTTTCGGCAGCTAAGGGTTTCGGATTTATTGAATGCGAAGATGGACAGGATGTATTCGTCCATTTTTCGGCTATAAAGGGCGATGGTTATAAAGCTTTAGAAGAAGGCCAAAATGTCCAGTTTGAGATAATTCAGGGTGAAAAAGGCCCTCAAGCTTCGGACGTCATTAAAGTGTAAAATTATCGTAATATTTTAAATGCTTTTCAAATCCCCACGCGGCACAAAAGATATCTTACCTCCGGAAATCAATCTCTGGCAGCAAGTTGAGCAAAAAGCCAGGGATATGTTTTCTCTTTATGGTTTTGATGAGATCAGAACGCCTGTTCTTGAGGAGTCAAAGCTTTTCTCTCGTTCGCTCGGAGATCTGACGGATATTGTTCAAAAACAGATGTTCCTAATAAAAAAAGAGACGGATACTTTTGTACTCAGGCCTGAGGCAACAGCATCTATCGTAAGGGCTTACGTAGAAAATACACTTTATAATTTTAACGCTGTCGCGAAATTTTATTACATCGGCCCGATGTTCAGGGCTGAGCGGCCGCAAAAGGGCAGGCTGAGGCAATTCCATCATATTGGTTGTGAGGCCATAGGGTCTTATTCGCCCGCGTTAGACGCGGAAGTTATCTCTTTGGCAGGCAGGCTTATAAAAGAATTTGGTATTTCGGGGTTTGAGATAGTAATCAATACATTAGGCTGTTCTCCTGATAAGAAGAAGTTCGCGCTTGAGTTAAGAGAGTCGTTACAAAAGCATAAAAAATCATTTTGCCAAGATTGTCAGGCAAGGATGGAAAAGAACGTCTTCCGCGTGCTGGATTGCAAGAACGCGCCGTGTAAGGATATTGTGTCATCTTTAAATCTCAATGGCTCCCATATTTGCGACGATTGCAAAAAGCATTTTCAGGAGGTCAAAGATACCCTTAGACTTTTTGGCATCATATATAAAGTTAACCCTTTATTAGTGAGGGGATTAGATTATTATACTAGGACAGTTTTTGAGATCACACACTCCGGCCTTGGCGCTCAAGACGCTTTAGGCGCCGGCGGAAGATATGATAACCTGGTTGAAGAGTTGGGCGGCCCTAATAGAGGAGCTGTTGGTTTTGCTTTAGGCGTTGAGCGTTTGCTTTTAGCTAATGGCGATGGCATATCAGCGCAGGACAGACCCATTGTTTGCTACATTATACCTTTGGGAGGAGCAGCTTTAAAAAAATGCGTAGGTATTTTAAGAGGCCTGCGTGAAGCCGGCATATCAGCTGATATGGATTATTTAGAAGGTTCTCTCAAGGCTTCTTTAAGACGGGCTGATAAGACTGCTTCAAAGTTTTGTTTAATAGTCGGGGATAATGAGCTTGTGAAAGGAAGCGGTATATTGAAAAATATGCGCGAGAGTGTTCAGGAAGACATGCCATTTGATAAATTGACAGAGAGATTGAAATGTTAAGAACTCATACATGCGGTGAATTAAATAAAACTCATGCTGGAAAAGAAGTGATCCTCTGCGGCTGGGTTCATCATCGCAGGGACCATGGTAAGTTGATATTCATTGATATCCGCGACAGATACGGTTATACGCAGGTAATGTTCAGCCCTAAAGATTCGCCTGACGCCCACAGAATAGCCACTGGCCTTCGCGCTGAATTTGTCATACGCCTGAAAGGCCTGGTGAATGAGAGGCCAAAGAACAATATAAATCCCAAGACCTCTACAGGTGAAGTAGAATTGATAGCTAAGGAGCTTGAGATCTTAAATCCATCTCTAAATCCGCCTTTTGAGATAGAGGATGACCTAGTACTTTCCGAGGATATCAGGCTGCCATTCAGGTATCTTGACCTAAGGCGGCCGAAGATGTTCAATTATTTAAAGACGAGGCATCAGTTAAATCATCTTATCCGTAATTTTCTTGAAGTTGGCGGTTTTATTGAGGTAGATACGCCTATCCTGACAAAGTCTACCCCGGAAGGGGCGCGTGATTATCTGGTGCCTTCGCGCGTTAATCAGGGTAAGTTCTTTGCTTTGCCTCAGTCGCCGCAGTTATTTAAGCAGCTCTTGATGGTATCAGGTTTTGACAAGTATTTTCAGATAGCTAAATGCTTCAGGGATGAAGACCTTCGCGCTGACCGTCAGCCGGAATTCACTCAGCTTGATATGGAGATGTCTTTCATTGATGAAGAGGATATCTTTGCTATATCCGAGCAGTTGTTCGTGAAGATCTTAAAAGACCTGAAGGGTATTGATATTAAGGCTCCTTTTAGGAGGATAAGTTATAAGGAAGCCATGGCTGCGTATGGTAATGATAAGCCTGACATAAGGGCCGATAAGAACGACCCAAACGAATTCGCGTTTCTTTGGGTAATTGATTTTCCTTTATTTAAGTACGATACTGATGAAAAGCGCTGGGACAGTGAACATCATCCGTTTACTTCGCCCCATAAGGCAGACCTGGATTCTCTGGATGGTGAGGATCTAAGTCAAATACGCTCTCGTTCTTATGACCTTGTATTGAACGGTAACGAGATCGCCAGCGGTTCAATAAGGATACATGATCAGAATATTCAGCATAAGATATTTCAGATATTGCGCATAAGCGAAGAAGAGATCCAGTCCAGGTTTGGTTTTCTTCTTCAGGCATTCAAATACGGCGCCCCTCCGCATGGCGGCATTGCCTTTGGCCTTGATAGGCTATTATCTATTTTGTTCGGCACAGAAAGCATCAGGGACATTATTGCTTTTCCGAAAAATCAGAAGGCTGTCTGTCCTCTTACTGACGCGCCGTCCGTTGTTTTGGATAAACAATTAAAAGAATTGCATATAAAGATATAATGAAGGATCCTAATGGCCAGTTTTCTCCTTGTTTGATCGCTTCAAAATTTTCTTGCGATAATTTTGAAGCAAACTTCGGAGTTGATTTTGCAGAGGATCAATACCTATAATATACAAAATCAAGGAGGAACAGCATGAAGTTAAGAACATTTTTGTGCGTCGCCCTGGCTTTAGCTATGTTTTATTTTTTACCAGGCTGTGTTAAGGTCAGGGCCTATACCGTTGTAAAAGACCGTGTTGACCAGGATCTAGGTACAGGCAATCAGGGAGCGCTTTCAAGAGGCGGCAATGAGGTTGGTTCTGCAGGCCAACGCCGTCTGACCCGTAAGACTTATGTAACAGAAGTAGAGTTCGGACGCGCTGCTAAGAAAAATAAGGCCAGCGCGTCTAAACAACAAGATATGGCTGTTGAAACTGTCCAGGAACCTGCCAGTGAACCATTGGAAGAAGTAACCAACGCGCCTGAGATCTTGGCTCCTTCAGCGGCGCCATCCGTTTCTTCATATACGGTTCAGAACAATGATACTTTGCAGAATATATCTTTGAAGGTTTACGGCACATCAAAGAATTGGAAGAAAATATTTGATGCTAACGCGGGCCAGCTTAAAACTCCAGACAGGATATATGCTGGGCAGGTATTAAAGATACCGGAGAAGTAATCCCGCGTCGCAAAATGTGTTAAAATTCTCTCGCCCGGTGTATCCGGGCAGACAATTTTAATACGCTCCGTGGGATTTCACTGGATGCGCCTGGCGGCTATGCCGCAGGGCGCACACAAAGGGGTTCAATGTTTCGAATAATACATTTGGAAAATCAGGGTGAGGCTCAGATCTTTTTCGGCCCGCATGACGAAAACGCGAGGCTTGTTGAGCAGGAATTTGACGTTAAGATATCATCTCGTTCGGAAGGCCTGAGGATAAGCGCTTCAAATAAGGGAAAGTTGGAAACATCGGTCTATGTTATTGAGAATTTTCTTCACCTGATCAGGACTAATAGAAATCCTGGCCGCAAGGATCTGGATATGATGTTGGTATCAGCGCGAGCTGGGAAAAAAGAAAAGATCAGTATGGAACATAAGTTTAATTTTGAACCTTTAGATGCCTCAAGGAAGGATAAAGTAGCAACACCCAAGACCAAGGGCCAGAACGAATATGTTGAGGCTATCAAGAAATATGACATAGTTTTTGGGATAGGCCCCGCTGGAACAGGTAAGACTTATTTGGCGATGGCTATGGCTGTTTCCGCGCTTCTCTCAGGCAGGGTCCGGAGGATAATTTTGACCAGGCCGGCTATTGAGGCCGGAGAAAGCCTTGGGTTTTTACCGGGCGATCTTAATGAGAAACTATCTCCTTATCTAAGGCCTTTGTATGACGCCTTATATGATATGATGGAAGCTGAAAAAATAGAAAAATTCATAGAGATGGGTATTATTGAAGTGGCCCCTTTGGCCTATATGCGCGGCCGAACGTTGAATGACGCTTTTATCATACTTGACGAAGCGCAGAATTGTACTCCCGAACAGCTCAAAATGTTTTTGACGAGGTTAGGCTTTTATTCAAAGGCCGTTATCACCGGAGATATGACACAAAGCGACTTGCCCGGGGGTAAACCCTTAGGGCTTATTCAGGCTCAGGAACTCCTTTCTACTATTGACGGTATCAAGGTAGCTTATCTTACGGGTGCTGATGTGGTCAGGCACGAACTTGTTCAGCGTATTATTGAAGCTTATGAAAAAGCACAGCAGCATAACGCTTAAAGATATTCTGCTATATTGGGCCGGGGCTGTTATTTTGCTGCTTGTCGCCTCAGCCGCCCATATTTCTTTTATAGCTATTTTTGTATTTTTTACATTCGCGGCCTATCTTAAGATCTTGTCTTTAAGATCTGAGGAAAAAAAGTATAATTTTTTAAATCTTGGTTTTTTATTTCTTTTGGCTGTGTCTGTCGCTTATTTTTTAAAAGAGCACACAAAATTCTCTCCGTATTTTTTCCCTTTGGCGGCATTTGCCATGTTAGTCACCTTGCTTTACCGTGATCTTGAACTTTCTTTTATTTTTAGCGTAGCTTTAAGCATTTTCGTTGGCATGATATATGGCGGCAGCCTGTTTCTGGTGACGTTACTTATGATAGGAGGCGTTGTCGCTTCATTGTTCGTTTGGCAGGCGCGCAGGCGCTCTAAGATAATAACTGCCGGTTTTTTTGTAGGTGTGGCACAAATGTTTTTTGTATGGACCGTGTACCATTTTGGGTATTATCAATCGTTCTTCATGTTTCCTTTTATAAACGGTATTATTTCGGCTTTTCTAGTGGCCGGTTTACTTCCGGTCTTTGAATTTTTGTTCAAAGTTGTCACAAATATCAGTCTTTTAGAACTTGCTGATTTCAATCATCCTTTGCTTAAACGCCTTGTACTTGAAGCGCCGGGCACTTATCACCATAGCCTTATGGTCGGCAATCTTGCCGAGATAGCAAGCGAAGTTGTAGGCGCCAATTCTCTATTGTCTCGGGTAGGCGCTTATTACCATGATATAGGAAAGTTAGACAAGCCGGAATATTTCAGTGAGAATCAGGATAAGTATTCAAGTAAACATGATAATTTAAGCGCCTCAATGAGCAAATTAATCATAATGGACCACGTCAAGATGGGGGTTGAACTCGCCAAAAATAACAGGCTTAATGATGCCATAATGGATTTTATCACTCAGCATCACGGGACAAGCTTAGTCTATTTTTTCTACCGCAGGGCGTTAGAGCAGACTGATGACGCTAAAGATGTGCACGAAGAGGTATTTCGTTATCCGGGCCCAAAGCCGCAGACTAAAGAGACAGCCATCGTGCTTTTGGCTGATTCAGTTGAGGCCGCATGCAGGGCTTTGGATGAGCCTACGGCGGAGAGGATCTCTGATATGGTGCGCCGGATAATCAATAATAAATTTATTGACGGCCAGCTTGACGCCTGTGACTTAACACTTCGTGATCTTGAAAAGATCTCAACGACCTTTATCCATATCCTGGTAGGTTTTTACCATTCGCGAATTGACTATCCGGAGCACAACAAAGGTGAGAGCAGTTAAAAACAACCCGCCGATAAACGTAGAGGCCGTAAAACTTCATCCCGGCATTCCGTTGTCTCTTATTGAATTGAAAAGAGTGAGCCGCTTTGTCCTTAAGCAAGAAAAGGTATCAAGCGCCCAATTGACCCTTGTTTTAGCGTCTGATCATTTTCTTAGGCGGTTGAATAAAAAATTCAAAAAAAGTGATATGCCTACTGATGTCCTGTCTTTTGATCTGTCCAGCGATATCAAAAACGGTATTTTATTCGGCGATATCGCGGTCTCTGTGGATTCGGCGGTAAGGGCCTCAAAGTCATTAAGCCTTACCCTTAAGGAGGAATTGACGAGATACTTAGTCCACGGCATCCTTCATTTGACAGGTTATGATGATACGACTGCCAATAAGAAAAAGAAGATGTGGAAGAGGCAGGAAGAACTGATGAATAAGTTAAGAATGCATTCGGTTTCCCAGAGTCCCAGTTCACAAGAACACCAGTAAAATTTTTATTTCGGATGCTGGGTCACTGGAGACTGGTGCACAAACATTTTAATTGAATTAATTATGATCCTGTCTACTCCGGCCTTTGTCTTAAGATCATACGACTTTCGTGAGACCAGCAAAATAGCCGTTTTTTTTACAAGGGATTTTGGCAAGGTCAAGGGCGTGCTTAAGGGTATCAGAAGCGACCCTAAGAAATTTTATTCAACTCTTCCGCTATTGTCTTTAAATCATATCGTCTTCTATAAAAAAAGGGCCTCTGAAATACATCTTGTCAGCCAATGCGATTTGATCGATGATTTCGCGTTGAACAGGGGGAATCTTAAGGCATTTGGTTTTTCAAGCTTTGTATCAGAGCTTGTTGACCTCGTTATGCCTTTGGAAGACGCGCAAACACAAGTTTTTTCTCTCATTTTTGATTTTCTCAATTCTCTCAAAGTTAATAACCAGGATACTCGGCCCATCTTTGAAATAAAGATGCTCGCGCTTTCAGGTTTTAAGCCACATTTTGATTCATGCGTTCTTTGCGACGCTAAGTTATCATCTAAGGGTTTTTTCAGCCATTCAAAAGGCGGGCTCCTTTGTTCAAAATGCCTTTTTCACGATCCCCGCGCCGAGCAGATATTAGCGGGGGCCATAGCCAGTATTCTTTATATTGAGAAGTCAGCCTGGCAAAAATGCATGCGCTTGACCATGCTGCCAATGGTCGCAAGACAACTTGATAATATCCTCAATTGTTTTATCCAGTATCACCTTGGAAGGTCATTAAAGACCGCGCCGTTAGTCCATGAGCTTCTTGATTTGTGATTTTATCTGTGATATATTGATAGTCGTATAAGGTTTTTATCATGTTATTCATTCGCTTCGGCATTCGTAAAAAGTTATCAAAAAAAGGCAAAAACAACTCGCCCGCCATTAGGGCGTTGGCGGGCTTTAAACAGTTTTTGCCAAAGATTTTTTCAAAAACTTTTCACTCATAACATGCCTCTTTATGCTACTGAATAACATGATCAAAGCCTTATCACAATAATATTTTTAGGATAAATTTATGAAAATTGTTATCGTAGGGCCTGGCGCTATAGGATTATTGTTCGCTGGTTTATTCTCAAGGTCTAAGGAAGATATCTGGATCTTAGACAAAGATGCCCAGCGCGCGTCGCGCCTTAAGAAGAATGGTATAAAGATAGAAGGTTTAACGACTTTAAATATCGCTGATCCAAAAGTCACAAGTGACCCTAAAGAAGTATCGGACAGCGATTTTTGGTTCATATGCGTAAAATCCTACGATACTAAGAACGTCATAAAAAATATTTCTGATCATGTATCCGCCTCAGCGTTTGTTGTTTCGCTTCAGAACGGCGTAGGTAACATAGAATTATTGTCGGAGAAATTAGGTTCAAGAAAGGTATTGGCGTGCGTGACTAACATGGGTGCTACTTTGCTTAAAGAAGGCTTGGTTAAGCACGCCGGTGAAGGTGATACAATTATTGGCAGGCTTGACGGCGCTACGGGCGTTGAATTAAAAGACCTGCGGGAACTATTTTTAAGATCTAAGCTAATGATAAAAGCCTCAAAGGATGTCAAAAGCATTTTATGGTCAAAGTTGGTCTTAAACGTTGGTATAAACGCGCTTTCCGCTATCACGCGTCTTAGTAACGGAAGGCTTGTCCAATTTGAAGGGACTCATAAAATATTAAGAGAGGCTATTACTGAGGCTGTCAAAGTGGCCAAAAGAAAACGGGTCAAGCTTATTTATGACGATGCTCTGGCCAAGGCTGAATCTCTTTGTGAGGCTACGGAAAACAATTTATCAAGTATGCTTCAGGATGTCCTGAATAAAAAGAAAACTGAGATTGATTTTCTCAACGGCGCAATCGTTAGGCAGGGAGATAACCTTGGCGTGAAGACGCCGGTCAACACGCTTCTCATGGACCTGGTAAAGACTATTGAGTCAAGCTACGCTCATCAAGCCGCATGATTAACACAGAAAGTGTAGACCTGCCCCATTCCATTATGGGCAGGGTCTAACGGGGGAAATATATGGAAATATTGATTATTTTGTTATTGTTGGGATTTTTGGTTTTAGTGGGTTTTATTTTTAAATTTACTACTGCTGACTCAAAACAGCAGAAAGATGTTGAAGATGCTAAAGTGAGGCATATCGCGGACATTGAGGCTGAGATGGGCCGTAAAGACGTTGAGATGAAAAAGATGATGGATGATCGCCAGAGGCTGGAAGATGAATTCTTTAAAGCCAGGGATGAATCCTCTGTTTTTAAAAAAGATAACTCTGAGCTAACGGCTAAATTAAAACAGCTTGAAAGATTAAAAGAAGATTTCTCGGGCGTCAGGGATGAGCTAAAACAGAAAGATATTATGCTCGCGCAGGAGA